>CBDDRJ010000081.1:0-2054 GCA_965233055.1 uncultured bacterium | reverse complement strand
GGCTTCCTGCAGCCGGCAGCCCGGCTCAGTCTCATGCTTGCAGTCGCGAAAGCGGCACTGCCCCAGAAACGGGCGGAACTCGACGAAGCCGTGTGCCAGGGCATTGGCATCCATATGCTGCAGGGCGAATTCCTGCAGGCCGGGCGAGTCGATCACCGCCGAGTCGGCATCCAGCCGGTGCAGGCGGGTGTGGGTGGTGGTGTGGCGCCCGCTGTCGAGCGCCACGGAATACTCGGCGGTGACCACGCTGGCATCCGGAAACATCGCGTTGATGAGGGTCGACTTGCCCATTCCGGACTGGCCGATCAAGAGCGTGGTGTGGCCGTGCAGGGCAGGGCGCAGCGGCGCCACGTCGGTCAGCGCCGACAGCATGACAAGCGGATAGCCGATGCGGGTGAGCAGGCCCAGGCGTTCAAGCGCGGCCGGCGTTTCCGGCAGGTCGGACTTGTTGAGGATCAGCAGGCTGGCGATGCCCTGGTCCTCGGCGGTGAGGATGCAGCGCTGCACCAGTTCCATCGAAAAGCTCGGCCGCGCCGCCACCACCACGGCAAGCTGGGTGACATTGGCGGCAATGGCCTTGGATTTGAAGGCGTCGGAGCGGTAGAGCAGGCTGGCCCGCGGCAGCACCGCTTCGATCACCCCCGCGTCGCCGTTGCGCCGGACGGTGACCTGGTCGCCGCATACCACGCGCAGATGGCGGCCCTTGACCTGACACGGCAACTCGCCGTCGGCTGTGGCGACAATGAAGCGACGGCTGAATGCGGCGACGACCTGCCCGGTCAAGACAGTCACGGGATCAGATGTCAAACAGCATGTCGACCTTGGCCGCGCAGATGAAATCGTTCTCGGAAAGCCCGCCGATCGCGTGCGTCCAGTACTCGACCTTGACGGTGTTGTAGCCCACCAGCAGGAAGGGATGATGGTCTTCGCGGTGCGACACCCACATCGCCGCGTTGGTGAAGGCCTGCGTCTGGTAGTGGTCCTTGAACTTGAATTCCTTGACGATCTTTTCGCCTTCGCGCTGCCAGCCGGACAGGCCCTTCAGCAGCGGCCCGATCTGCGCATCGGTCAGCGGGGCGACGCCGCCTTCGCAGGGTGCGCACTTCTTGCGCACGAGTTCTTCAATGAGGTTGGCCATTGCGATTCCTTGCTTAGAACTTGTAATACTGCTGATTGAGGTAGGCCGCGACGTGCGCCTCGTCTTCCGGAAACCAGCCGGCGCCGGTGTTGGCGTTACAGGCGGAGACGCGGGCGGCGAGCTGCTGCGCGTTCTGGGTCTTGCGGTCGGCGCGGGTGTAGATCTCGCTGCCGTCGCCGCCGAACATGCTGGCATGGCAGCTGATGCAGGCCTTGTCGTGCAGGTCCTTGCCGGCCTTGGGGTCGCCCTTGACGACGGGCGCGGCGAGGACCGCTGTGGAAAGCATCGTCGCGGCAAATAAAGCGATCAGGATTTTCATGGTGGAGCTCCTCTTGGCTATTCCGTATTATGGTCACAGGGTGGCAATTGCGCCAGCGCCGGACGCATCGTGTGCGAAAATGGCGGCCTGTTTTTCGAAGGAACGCTGATATGGCCCTGAACCCCACGCATCTGCTCTGGCTCGACATGGAAATGACCGGCTTGTCGCCCGACACCGACTGCATCATCGAACTCGCCATCGTCGTCACCGATGCCGACCTCAATACCGTGGCCGAAGGCCCGGTGCTGGTGGTCCATCAACCCGACGAGGTCATGAATGCGATGGACAGCTGGAACAAGGGCACCCACGCCAAATCGGGGCTGATTGACCGCGTCAGGGCCTCGCACCTGAACGAAGCCGAGGCCGAAGCGCAGATGCTGGATTTCGTGAAACAGCACGTGCCCGCCCGGACCTCGCCGATGTGCGGCAATTCGATCTGTCAGGACCGCCGTTTCATGGCGCGCTGCATGCCGCAGCTGGAGGCGTTCTTCCACTATCGCAACCTCGACGTCAGCACCCTGAAGGAGCTCGCCAAGCGCTGGCGGCCTGGCCTTTCGGAAGCGTTCAAGAAGTCCAACAAGCACGAGGCGCTGGCCG
>CBDDRJ010000080.1:0-15245 GCA_965233055.1 uncultured bacterium | reverse complement strand
GCTACTGCCGAATGCCGCCTGTTACGGTGGGCACGCAGTGCCCACCCTACAGCTACTGCCGAATGCCGCCTGTTACGGTGGGCACGCAGTGCCCACCCTACAGCTACTGCCGAATGCTGCCTGTTACGGTGGGCACGCAGTGCCCAACCTACAGTTACTGCCGAATGCCGCCTGTTCCGGTGGGTACGCAGTGCCCACCCTACAGCTACTGCCGAATGCCGCCTGTTCCGGTGGGCACGCAGTGCCCACCCTACAGCTACTGCCGAATGCCGCCTGTTACGGTGGGCACGCGGTGCCCACCGTACGGTTACTGCCCGCCATGATGGCGCCTATTTGGCGGCGTCCGCCGCCATGAAGGCCTGCGCCGGGCCGGCTTCGAGCGGCGTGGAGAACAGGTAGCCCTGCGCGTACTGGCAGCCGTTCGCCTGCAGCAGCTTGAACTGCCCTTCCGTCTCGACCCCCTCGGCCACCACCTTCAGCTGCAAGCTGTTGGACAGGGCGATTATGGCCGACACGATGGCCTGGTCTTCGCTGCTGCGCTCCAGATCCTTGATGAAGGCGCGGTCGATCTTGATCTTGCGCACCGGGAAGCGCTTCAGGTAGGCCAGGCTCGAGTAACCGGTGCCGAAATCGTCGATCGACAGGCGGATGCCCATCGCATTGATCTGGCCCAGCACTTCAAGCGTATGTTCGCCGTGCTGCATCAGCGCCGTTTCGGTGATCTCGAATTCGATCAGGGACGGGTCGATCCCCGTTTCGTCGAGGATGCGGCGGATCGAGTCGACCAGCCCGCGGTGCATGAACTGGCGCGGCGACAGGTTGACCGCCAGCGGCACCAGCGTCACGCCCATGCTCTGCCACACCATCACCTGTTCGCATGCGGTGCGGATCACCCACTCGCCGACCGGCACGATCAGGCCGTTCTCTTCCAGGATCGGGATGAACTGGTCGGGCATGGTCAGGCTCATGCCGGGCCGGCGCCAGCGCAGCAGCACTTCGAGCGTATTGAGGCGGCGCGTGCCAGCATCCATGATCGGCTGGAAGAACAGCTCGAACTGGTGCTTGGCCAGTGCGCTGCGCAGGCTGCTTTCGATCTCGAAGTGCTGGGCCGCCGCCTGGTTCATCTTCTGCGTGAAGAACTGGTAGTTGTTGCGGCCGCTGGCCTTGGCGTGGTACATGGCCGCGTCGGCGTGGCGCATCAGGGTTTCGACATCGTCGCCGTCGTCCGGATAGACGCAGATGCCGATCGACGGCGTGATGTGCAGGTTGCGCCCTTCGAACGGGATCGCCGTCGACAGCACTTCGATGATCTTCTCGGCCACGTGGATGCATTCTTCCGGCCCGCGGATGCCCGGCACCAGCACCACGAATTCATCGCCGCCGAGGCGGGCCACGGTGTCGCTGGCGCGCACCGCGCGGCACAGGCGGCTGGCCACTTCCTTGAGCAGGTGGTCGCCGGTCAGGTGGCCGAGCGAATCGTTGATGGTCTTGAAGCGGTCCAGGTCGAGGAACATGACGGCCAGCCTGCGCTCGGAGCGCTGCACGGCCAGCATCGCGCGGTCGAGCCGGTCCGACAGCAGGGCCCGGTTCGGCAAACCGGTCAGGCTGTCGTGGTAAGCCATATGGTGAATGCGCGCCTCGGCCTGGCGGCGCTCGACGACCTCGCCCTGCAGCAGCGAATTGGCGCCGGCCAGTTCGGCGGTGCGTTCGAGCACCCGCACTTCCAGTTCGTCGCGCGCGCGGCGCACCGCCTCGGCCGCCTCGCGGCGGGCCGTCACGTCGTCGATCATCCAGACCGAACGCCCGCGCGGCTGGGCCAGGTCGAATGGCCGGCCCGACAGGCGCGCCCAGAACGTGCTGCCATCCTTGCGAATGAGCTTGTGCTCGGACATATTGACCAGGCCAGCCTCGAAATCGCGCGCCGTGTCCATGCGGGCGGCATGCCAGGTCTCGAGATCGGGATAGAAGGCCTGCACCGACAGGCCATTGATCTCGCCCGGCGCATAGCCGAACAGTTCCTCCATCTTGGTATTGCAGCGCTGGTTCAGGCCATTCTCGACCACGGCGATGCCCAGCACCGCACTGTCGAGAATGGCCTGATTCTCCAGCAGCGCATTGCGCAGCGACTCCTCGGCCTGTTTGTGCTCGGTGCGGTCTTCGATGATCCAGATCGTGCCCTGGGTGGGGTCGTCCGGATTGATCACGTAGGCGATCAGCTGCGCCCACAGGGTCGTGTTGTCCTTGCGCCGCAGCTCCACTTCCATCTGGAACGGCTTGCCCTTCGACAGCAGCGGGAACGCCGCCTTGCCGACCTGCTCGTACACCTGGTCCGACGGGTACAGCTCGCGGCCGGCCAGGCCCAGCCCTTCGTCGCCTTCGTAGCGGAACATCTCGGCGAAGCCGCGGTTGTAGCGCGTGATCTTGCGGTCCTTGGTAAACAGGATGCAGAACGAGGCATTGGTCATGATCGCCTGCACTTCGACCAGCGTCTGGCGCGCCTCGGTGACGTCCTCGAGGATCCAGATGGTGCCCTCGGCGCTGCGTTCCAGGTCGACCGCCTTGGCGCGCACGCGGCACCAGAACAGGCTGCCATCCTTGCGACGGAACTCGAACTCGGGCTTTTCGAACGGCAGGCCGTTGCCCAGCAGGGGGCTGGCCTCGATGCCGAACTGGCGATAGACCTCGGGCGACGGGAACACGTCGATGGCCAGCATGCCGGTCATCTCGTCGCGCGTGTAGCCGAACATCTCGGCAAAGCGCGGGTTGCAGGACAACATGACGCCGCCCTTGGTGAACAGGATGCCGACCGACGCATTGTCGAGAATCGCCTTTTGCTCGAGCAGGACCTGCTTGGTCGCTTCCTCGGCCGCCTTCTGCGCGCTGCGGTCGTCGACGATCCAGACCGTGTCCTGGTAGGCGCGGCCGGTGCTGATCGCATAGGCGAAGGTGTAGGCCCAGAAAGTGCTGCCGTCCTGACGCTGCATCTCCATGCCGGCCTGGTAGGGCTGGCCGCTGCCAAGCAGCGGGCCGGCGCTGCCGTTGACGGCATCGAACGCCTGCTGCGACGGGAACAGGTCGCGCGCCGAGCGGCCCACCGCCCCGTCGCTGCTGAAGCCGAAGAATTCGCAGAAGCGCTGGTTGTAGCGCAGCATCGTGTTGTCGCGCATGAAGGCGATCGCCAGCGGCGCGTTGTCCATGATCGCCTGCATCTCGAGGCGGGCGCGGCGCATCGCATCCTGGTCGCGCACGGCGTCGCGCATATCGCTGAAGATCAGGGTGTAGCCGGCCATGTCGGCCGCAGCCGGCAAGGGCTTGGCGAGCACGTCGACATCGATCATGTCGGCGCCGCTGCGGACGGTGCTGGTCCAGCGCTGTTCCGTGGCCGCTGCCGCCTGCAGGCAGGCCTGGGCGTGGGCCAGCGCCTTCGGTGCAAACAGGCTGTCGATGGCGCTGCCTTCGACTTCGCTGCCGAGCAGTTCGATCAGCGCCGCATTGGCGCAATGGACGCGGCCGGCCGGGTCATAGACGCAGGCCGGCAATCCGATCAACTGCAACGCGTCGGCGACGAAACTGGGCTTGGTTGGCACTCGATCCATGTCTCACAGCATAGGTTTGGCTGCACTTCTGCGGGGCAGCTCCATGGCCGAGATCATAAACTACAAATCACCCCTCGGGAGAGGGGTGATGATCAAACCGACGAAAAAACGCCCAATTGGGACAATTTGCCCTAGGGAAGCACTGATCTATTCATGGCGGCGGTCTTGACCTCGAAAAAAACATCCTGCGGCGTTGCAAATCCTCGCCATACCACGCGGTATGTCTGCGGATTTGCGCCTTGCAGGCCGTTTTTTTCAAGGCCAATCCCATCCGCCAGAATAAATCAGTGCTTCCCTAGCAGCCAGTCGGACTGAACGAATCGAGGCAGGGATTCGGCTGGGCGAGGCCAGATTTTGACGATTTCTTGGTCAATCGTGGTTCCGATTGACCCAGAAATCGGCGAAACATGGACCGGCCAGGCGGATTTCCTGACCGATTCCGTTAAGTCCGACAGGCTGCTAGAACGCGTCTCCCGGGACCCGCACCCAGCCTTCCATCAGCACCCGCGCGCTGCGGCTCATGATGGCCTTGGTGACGCTCCACTGGCCGTCGATCTGGCACGCTTGCGCGCCCACCCGCAAGGTGCCGGACGGGTGGCCGAAGCGCACCGCGCTGCGGGCGCCGCCGCCGGCCGCCAGGCTCACCAGCGTGCCAGGAATGGCCGCCGCCGTGCCGATGGCGACCGCGGCCGTGCCCATCATCGCGTGGTGCAGCTTGCCCATCGACAGGGCACGCACCAGCAGGTCGATGTCGCCCTTAGCTACCGGCTTGCCGCTCGATGAGGTATAGGCGGCCGGCGGCGCCACGAACGCCACCTTCGGCGTGTGCTGGCGCGTCGCTGCCTCGTCGATGTGCTTGATCAGGCCCATGCGCACGGCGCCGTGGGCGCGGATCGTTTCGAACATGGCCAGCGCCTTGGGGTCACCGTTGATGGCATCCTGCAGCTCGGCGCCGCTGTAGCCGATCGCGGCGGCATCGATGAAAATGGTCGGGATGCCGGCATTGATCATCGTCGCCTTCAAAGTGCCGATGCCGGGCACGTCAAGGTCGTCGACCAGCTGGCCGGTCGGGAACATCGCGCCCCCTCCGCCCTCTTCCTCCGCGGCCGGATCCATGAACTCGAGCTGCACTTCGGCGGCCGGGAAGGTCACGCCGTCGAGCTCGAAGTCGCCCGTTTCCTGCACCTGGCCATCGGTCACCGGTACGTGCGCGATGATCGTCTTGCCGATATTGGCTTGCCAGATGCGCACCGTCGCCATGCCGTTGGCTGGCACCTTGTCGACCATGCCGCCGCTGATGGCGAACGAGCCGACCGCGGCCGACAGATTGCCGCAGTTGCCGCTCCAGTCGACGAAGGCCTGGTCGATCGAGACCTGGCCGAACAGATAGTCCACATCATGGCCCGGGCGGCTGCTCGGCGACAGGATCACCGTCTTGCTGGTCGACGAGGTGGCGCCGCCCATGCCGTCGATCTGCTTGCCGTAGGGGTCGGGGCTGCCGATCACGCGCAGCAGCAAGGCGTCACGCGCCTCGCCTGCCACTTGCGCGGCCGGCGGCAAGTCCTGCAGGCGGAAGAACACGCCCTTGCTGGTGCCGCCGCGCATATAGGTCGCAGGGACCTTGATTTGAGGTGTGTGCGCCATCGTCATGCCGCCTTCGACGATTCGAGGAAGTCTTGCGCAAAGCGCTGCAGCACGCCGCCCGCCTCATAGATCGACAGGTCTTCCGACGAATCGAGGCGGCAGGTGACTGGCACTTCAACGCGCTCGCCGTTCCTGCGGTGGATGACCAGGGTCAGCGTCGCGCGTGGCGAACGTTCGCCGGTCACGTCGAAGGTCTCGGTGCCGTCGATGCCCAGGGTCAGGCGATTGACGCCTGGCTTGAACTCGAGCGGCAACACGCCCATGCCCACCAGGTTGGTGCGGTGGATGCGCTCGAAGCCTTCGGCCACGATCGCTTCCACGCCGGCCAGGCGCACGCCCTTGGCGGCCCAGTCGCGCGACGAGCCCTGGCCGTAGTCGGCCCCGGCGATGACGATCAGGGGCTGCTTGCGCTCCATATAGGTCTCGATCGCCTCCCACATGCGGGTGACCTTGCCCTCGGGTTCGACGCGTGCCAGCGAGCCGGCTTTGACCTTGCCGTCGGCGCCCAGCACCATTTCGTTCTTCAGCGTCGGGTTGGCGAAGGTGGCGCGCTGCGCCGTCAGGTGGTCGCCGCGGTGGGTCGCGTAGGAATTGAAGTCTTCCTCCGGCAGGCCCATCTTGTGCAGGTATTCGCCGGCGGCGCTGTCGAGCATGATGGCGTTCGACGGCGACAGGTGGTCGGTGGTGATGTTGTCGCCCAGGACCGCCAGTGCGCGCATGCCCGACAAGGTGCGCTCGCCCGCTAGGGCGCCTTCCCAGTACGGCGGGCGGCGGATATAGGTGCTCGGCGCGCGCCAGTCGTACAGCGGCTTTTCCTGCACGCCGTCGTCAGCCTGCTTGGCAAACATCGGGATGTAGACCTTGCGGAACTGCTCGGGCTTGACGCTCGACTCGACGATGGCATCGATCTCGGCGTCGCTTGGCCACAGGTCCTTGAGGGTGATCGGCTTGCCTTCGGCGTCGTGGCCCAGCACATCCTTTTCGATGTCGAAGCGGATGGTGCCGGCAATCGCGTAGGCCACCACCAGCGGCGGCGAGGCGAGGAAGGCCTGCTTGGCGTAAGGATGGATGCGGCCGTCGAAGTTGCGGTTGCCCGACAGGACGGCGGTCGCGTACAGGTCGCGCTCCACCACTTCCTGCTGGATCACCGGGTCGAGCGCGCCAGACATGCCGTTGCACGAGGTGCAGGCATAGGCGACCACGCCAAAGCCGAGCTGCTCCAGTTCCGGCAACAGCCTGGCTTCTTCGAGATAGAGCGTGACGGCCTTGGAGCCAGGCGCGAGCGAGCTCTTGACCCATGGCTTGCGGGTCAGGCCCAGTTTGTTGGCATTGCGCGCCAGCAGACCGGCGGCGATCATATTGCGCGGGTTGTTGGTGTTGGTGCAGCTGGTGATGGCGGCGATGATGACGGCGCCATCCGGCATCTTGCCCGGCTCGTTCTCGACCACGCCGCTGATGCCGCGCGCGGCCAGCTCGGAGGTCGGCACGCGGTTGTGCGGATTCGACGGGCCGGCAATATTGCGCACCACCGACGACAGGTCGAAGCTGAGCACGCGCTCGTACTCGGCCGTCGCCAGCGCGTCGGACCACAGGCCGGTGTGCCTGGCGTAGGTCTCGACCAGCTTGACGGTTTCGTCTTCGCGACCGGTCAGCTTCAGGTACTTGATGGTTTGCGCGTCGATCGAGAACATCGCAGCGGTGGCGCCGAACTCCGGCGCCATATTCGAGATCGTCGCGCGGTCGCCCAGCGTCAGCGCCGCAGCGCCTTCGCCATAAAACTCGAGGTAGGCCGACACCACCTTCGCCTTGCGCAGGAACTCGGTCAGCGCCAGCACGATGTCGGTGGCGGTGATGCCTTCCTGCGGCTTGCCGCTCAGTTCGACGCCGATGATGTCGGGCAGGCGCATCCACGAGGCCCGGCCCAGCATCACGGTCTCGGCCTCGAGGCCGCCGACGCCGATGGCGATCACGCCCAGCGCGTCGACCATCGGCGTGTGCGAGTCGGTGCCGACCAGCGTGTCCGGGAAGGCCACGCCATCGATCGCCTGGATCACCGGCGACATGCGTTCGAGGTTGATCTGGTGCAGGATGCCGTTACCGGGCGGGATCACGTCGACGTTCTTGAACGCCTTCTTGGTCCAGTTGATGAAGTGGAAGCGGTCTTCGTTGCGGCGGTCTTCGATGGCGCGGTTCTTGTTGAACGCGTCAGGATCGTAACCGCCGCATTCTACCGCCAGCGAGTGGTCGACCACCAGCTGGGTCGGCACCACCGGATTGACCAGCGCCGGGTCGCCGCCCTGCTCTGCGATCGCATCGCGCAGGCCGGCCAGGTCGACCAGTGCGGTCTGGCCCAGGATGTCGTGGCAAACCACGCGCGCCGGGAACCAGGGGAAGTCGAGGTCGCGCTTGCGCTCGATCAGCTGGCCGAGCGATGCATCCAGCATCGAAGGGTCGCAGCGGCGCACCAGGTTTTCGGCCAGCACGCGCGAGGTGTAAGGCAGCTTGTCGTAAGCGCCCGGCTTGATGGCGTCGACCGCGGCGCGCGCGTCGAAGTAGTCGAGCCTGGTGCCCGGCAGGTTTTTTCGGAAGGCGGTATTCATTATTGACGGTCCTTGATCGGAACGAATTTGAGGTCTTCCGGGCCGACGTAGTTGGCGCTTGGACGGATGATCTTGTTGTCGATACGCTGCTCGATAACGTGCGCGGCCCAGCCCGAGGTGCGGCTGATGACGAACAGCGGCGTGAACATCGCGGTCGGCACGCCCATCATATGGTAGGACACGGCCGAGAACCAGTCCAGGTTCGGGAACATCTTCTTCACTTCCCACATGACCGACTCGAGGCGCTCGGCGATGTCGAACATCTTGGTCGAACCGGCTTCTTTCGACAGCGAGCGCGCCACTTCCTTGATGACCACGTTGCGCGGGTCGGACACGGTGTAGACCGGGTGACCGAAGCCGATGACGACTTCCTTGTTGGCGACGCGGTTGCGGATGTCCGCTTCGGCTTCGTCCGGCGTGGCGTAGCGTTCCTGGATCTCGAGCGCGACTTCGTTGGCGCCGCCGTGCTTGGGACCGCGCAGCGCGCCGATCGCGCCGGTGATGGCCGAGTGGATGTCTGATCCGGTGCCGGCGATGACGCGCGCGGTGAATGTCGATGCATTGAATTCATGTTCGGCGTACAGGATCAACGAGGTGTGCATCGCGCGCACCCACGAATCGGACGGCTTTTTGCCATGCAGCAGATGCAGGAAGTGGCCGCCGATCGAGTCGTCGTCCGTCTCGACATCGATGCGCTTGCCATTGTGGCTGAAGTGGTACCAGTACAGCAGCATCGAGCCGAACGACGCCATCAGGCGGTCGGCGATGGCGCGCGCGCCCGGCGTGTTGTGATCGTCCTTTTCCGGCAGCGTGCAGCCGAGAGCCGACACGCCGGTGCGCATCACGTCCATCGGGTGAGCCGAGGCAGGCAGCGCTTCGAGCGCCAGCTTGACCGACTGCGGCAGGCCGCGCATCGATTTCAGGTCGGTCTTGTAGGCCTTCAGTTCGGCGGCGGTCGGCAGCTTGCCGTGCACCAGCAGGAAGGCGATCTCTTCGAATTCGCAGGTGGTGGCGACGTCGAGAATGTCATAGCCGCGGTAGTGCAGGTCGTTGCCGGTCTTGCCGACCGAGCAAAGGGCGGTGTTACCTGCGGTGACGCCGGACAGGGCGACCGATTTTTTTGGCTTGAACGTTGCTGCTTGATCTGCACTCATGAGTAATCTCCTAATTGTGAATTGAACCTGCAGGGTGGGTAGCGCAGCTGCGCACGCGTGACGCTGGCGCTACCGCGTGGGTAAGCAAGCTTACCCACCCGACGTTTATTTTTTCTGGGCCGCGAACAGCGCGTCGAGCTTTTGTTCGAAATCGTGGTAATTGATGCGCTCGTACAGCTCCATGCGGGTCTGCATGGTGTCGACCACGGCCTTCTGCGTGCCGTCGCGGCGAATCGCCGTATAGACGTTTTCGGCCGCCTTGTTCATCGCGCGGAAAGCCGACAGCGGATACAGCACCAAACCCACATCGGCGCCCTTCAGTTCTTCGGTGGTGAACAATGGCGTCGCGCCGAATTCGGTGATATTGGCCAGGATCGGTACTTTGACGGCTTTGGCGAACTGCGAATACATCGGCAGGTCGGTGATCGCTTCCGGGAACACCATGTCGGCGCCCGCTTCGACGCAGGCATAAGCTCGGTCGAGCGCCGCTTCGAGGCCTTCGACGGCCAGCGCGTCAGTGCGGGCCATGATGACGAAGCTGTCGTCGGTGCGCGCATCGACGGCGGCCTTGATGCGGTCGACCATCTCCTGCTTGCTCACGATTTCCTTGCCCGGACGGTGGCCGCAGCGCTTGGCGCCGACCTGGTCTTCGATATGAATGGCAGCGGCGCCGAACTTGATCATCGACTTGACGGTGCGCGCCACATTGAAGGCGGACGAACCGAAACCGGTGTCGACGTCGACCAGCAGCGGCAGGTCGCACACGTCGGTGATGCGGCGCACATCGGTCAGCACATCGTCGAGGTTGGAGATGCCCAGGTCGGGCAGGCCGAGCGAGCCGGCAGCGACGCCCCCGCCCGACAGGTAGATCGCCCTGAAACCGGCCCGCTTGGCCAGCAGAGCGTGGTTGGCATTGATGGCGCCGACGACCTGCAGCGGCGACTCTTCCCGGACGGCCTGGCGAAATAGTGCGCCTGGAGTTTTTTGCATTGCGTTCCCCTTGTGGTGTGTTCATACAACATCGATGCCCAAGCATTGCAATCGCCGTGCCATGGCCAAGACCGCCCCTGCCCGGGTAAAAAATCCTTTAATTTCAAAGAGATAGTAGAACATCGCCACACTGCCGATGTTTCATATTTGTTTCACGGTGAAACGTGCGTTACAATTGAAACATGAGCTTCCCCGCCCTTTCCGACCCGCTCGACCGGCCAGTCATCTGGACGGTGTCGGTGTCGCGCCTGTCGGACCTGTTCCGCGACATCACGCTCGAGTACGACCACTTGGCGGCGATCGAACCGATCAACCTCGGCTTCGACGATGCGGCGCGCCATATCCGCGAGCGCATGGCCAGCGAGCGCTGCGACGTCGTCATCGCGGCCGGCTCGAACGCGGCCTACCTGAAGGGGCGCGTGTCGGTCCCGGTCGTCATCGCCAAGGCCAGCGGCTTCGACGTGATGCAGGCGCTGGCGCGGGCACGCCGGGTGTCGCCGCGCATCGGCGTCATCACCTACCAGCAGCAGATGCCCGAGCTGGCTGAGTTTGCCGCCACCTTCGGCCACGACATTGCCCAGCGCACCTATGTGACCGAAGAGGATGCGCGGGCCCAGATCAATGAACTGAAGGCGGCCGGCATCGAGGCGATCGTCGGCGCCGGCCTGATCACCGACCTGGCCGAGGAAGCGGGCCTGACCGGCGTGTTCGTCTACTCGGCCGCCTCGATCCGGCGCGCCTTTGACGATGCGCTGGAAATGGCGCGTCTGACCCAGCTCGAATCGAACCGCGCGCGCCGCACTGTCGTCGCCGACACGCTGCGCGCCAAGCATGGGCTCAACGACCTGCGCGGCCAGTCGGCAGCGATGGAAGCGCTGCGCCAGACCGTGGTGCTGTATGCGAAGTCGCCGGCTACCGTGCTGATCGAAGGCGAAACGGGCGTCGGCAAGGAGCTGGTGGCGCAGGCCATCCACCGCGAGAGCCCGCGCAGCCTGGGCGCCAACCGGCCCTTCGTGGCGGTCAACTGCGGCGCCATCGCCGAGTCGCTGCTTGAATCGGAACTGTTCGGCTACGAGGAAGGCGCCTTCACCGGCGCGCGCCGTGGCGGCCACGCCGGGCTATTCGAAGCGGCCAACCGCGGCACCGTGTTCCTCGACGAGATCGGCGAAATGCCGCTGGCCCTGCAGACGCGCCTGCTGCGCGTGCTGGAGGAACGCGAGGTGGTGCGGGTCGGCGGCACGCGGCCCATTGCCGTCAATGTGCGCATCATCAGCGCCACCCACTGCGACCTGGAAGCGCGCATCCGCGAGGGGCGCTTCCGCGCCGACCTGTTCTACCGGCTGGCGGTGCTGCGCATCGCGCTGCCGCCGCTGCGCGCGCGGGTGGCCGATATCGCGCCGCTGGCCGAATGGTCGCTCAAGAATGCGCTGGCGGCAATGGGCGCGCGCGGGCATCCCAATCTGCATGCCGAGATCCTCGCCTGCGCACCATTGCTCGAACGCTACCAGTGGCCGGGCAATGTGCGCGAGCTGCGCAATCTGATGGAGCGGGTCGCCCTGTTCCTGGCCGCCGAGCCTTTGCAGGCGTTGACGCCGAACTTCCTGCTGGGCGTGGCTGCAGAGCTGGAGCGCCATGTGACCATGCCGGTCAGTTCGGCGTCGGCGCCACCCGAGAACGTCGCCGCGGTGCTGGCGCGCTTTGGCGGCAGGCGCGACGAGGCGGCCAGATTCCTGGGCATTAGCCGCACGACCTTGTGGCGCAAGCTGCGCGACAGCGGCTAACGGTGGGCTCAGGGAGCCCACCCTACGGGTGCACGGCTAAGCGCAGCGGATCGTTGTCTTGCCGGCGTCGTTGCTGCCAATGACGCAGACAGTCGCCGCCGGCGGCACCGGCAACGTGACCGAGGCCTTCATGCCCTGGTAGCGGCATTGCAGGTACAGGCCCTCCTTGCTGGCAGCGGCGCGCTTGTGCAGCCTGGCCAGCACCCACTGGCGCTGCCGGGCAGGCCACCTGAGCACACGCTTTTTTTCCGGCGGGCCGATGAAGAGCTGCGCATCGGCCAGCTCACCGCGCTGCTCCATGACGCGCAGGCGCTGCGGGCAGCTGGCGATCTGGGCTTGGGCATGGGCGCAGCTCACGGCCAGCAAGACGCCGAATAGTCGTTTGGCAAACACGATACCTCCGTCGGCGCGATCCGCCATCCCGCTACGATAGACCGCCCCGGTGCGCCCGGCCTTGATGCTGCACAGTGGCCGAGAAACAACAAGTCGCTACGCCATAGTACTTTGTGCCAATGGCCGATTGCCGCACCAGTTCGTAGAATCAACTTATCTTCTCGGTAACACCTTGGCCCCGCCCAGCCCATGCGACCCGATGTGCGCCGCTTCATCAAGCAGTTCCACCAATAAGGGATGATCAATATGAATAGATTTCTCAAGAACAGCTGCGTGCTGACACTGGCAGCGCTGGCAACGGCCAGCGCCGCAGCACAGGGCATGGGATCGGGCGACCTGACCATCAGCGGCTTCGGCACCCTGGGCATGGCGCGCACCAATACCGACGCGGCCCAGTATGTGCGCTACAACCAGGCAGAGGGGGTGACCACCCATGCTGGCGTCGGCACCGATTCCAATCTCGGCTTGCAGGCCACCTACAAGTTTTCGCCGACCCTGTCCGCGACCGCCCAGGTGCTCAGCCGCAAGAACACCAGCCCCACCTTCACCACGGATTTGACCTGGGCCTTTGTCAAGGCCAAGCTCAGTGACGACTTCAGCGTGCGCGGCGGCAAGTTCGCCGTGCCGGTGTTTCTGATTTCCGAGTATCAAAACGTCGGCTACGCCAATACCATGATTCGCCCGCCGATCGAGCTGTACGGGCAGGCGCCGCTGGAAGCGGTCACCGGGGTCGACTTGACCTACCAGCATTCCTATGGTGACACCACCGTCACCGGCGTCGCCACCGTTGGCACCAGCGCCGGCAAACTGTTCGTCGCCGCCGGCGGCGGCAGCGTGGCCCACTACAAGGCACCGATGAAGTCGCTTGGCCTGCAAGTCGAACACGGCGCGTTCACCGCCCGGCTGGCGCACTTGCGCGCCAATTTCTCGAGCGACGATTTTGGCGTGCTCAATAATCTGGTCAAGACGCTCGGCAGTGTCGGCTTCGCCCAACTGGGACAAGACCTGAGCCTGACGTCGGCCAAGACGGTCACCTTCACTTCCCTGTCGGCGACCATGGACATGAACAATATCGTGGCCCAGCTTGAATTGGGCATTCGCAAGGCCAAGGAGCCGGTGTACATCGCCGACACCAAGGCCTGGATCGCCATGCTTGGCTACCGGGTTGGCAAAGTGCTGCCGTATTACGCCCATGCCACCGTCACCCAGTCAGGCGCCTCGGTCACCCTGCCTGCCAATTTCCCAAAATCCGGCCCCCTGTACGCTGGCGTCTACAACGGTTTCATTCAGGCCAATCTGCAAACGAGCGACATCATTGGCGCACGCTGGGATTTCGCCAAAGCGCTGGCACTGAAAGTGCAATTCGACCGCGTCAAACCACAAACCAAGAATGGCGCCTTGATCTTTGGACCGGCCAGCGGCATGGTCGGCCAAACCGTCAACGTTATGTCGTTCGCCATTGACACTGTCTTCTAAGGAGCTGACCATGAAAAAATTCCTGCGTACCTTCCTGGCCGGCGCTTCCCTGCTCGTTTGCAGCCAGGCTTTCGCCGAGATCGTGGTGATCGTCAACCCGGCCAATCCGGCCACCCGCATGTTCTCCGAGCAAGCGTCGCAATTCTTCCTGGGCAAATCGGAGATGTTCACGCCGGTCGACCTGGCCGATAATGCGATCCGCAACGAGTTCTACCATAAGCTGGCCGGCAAGGATTCGTCGCAGGTCAAGGCGATCTGGTCCAAGCTGGTGTTTACCGGCAAGGGCACGGCACCGGTCGAGTACGGTTCGGCGGCCGAGGTCAAGAAGGCCGTCGCCGGCAATCCGAAGGCGATCGGCTATATCGACAAGTCAGCCGTCGACAGCACCGTCAAGGTGATCCTGACCCTGCCGTGACGGGTCATGCTGCCGAGCGGTAGCCCGCCTGCGGCTGCAGCTGCGGCTGCGGCTGCACTGGCCGCGCAACAGCGCTCGATGCGGCCAGCCGGCGCCGGATCTTGAACAGCTCCAGCGCCTGGCACAGCCGCCGGGCCTGATGTTCCAGGTCGACCGATGCGGCCGTCGCCTGCTCGACCAGGGCGGCATTCTTTTGCGTCGTGTCGTCCAGCGCCGCCACCATATCGTTGACCTGCGCGATGCCTTCGCTTTGCTGCTGGCTGGCCGCGCTGATGGTGCTGACGATATCGCTGACGCTGCGGAACGAATTGACAATCTCGTCCATCGTGCGGCCGGTGGCGCCGACCAGCTCGAGCCCCGTCCCCACCAGGGTGGCCGAATCATCCATCAGCACCTTGATCCGCCTGGCCGCGTCGGCCGAGCGTTGCGCCAGCTGCCGCACCTCGCCCGCCACCACGGCGAAGCCCTTGCCCTGTTCGCCGGCCCGCGCTGCCTCGACGGCGGCATTCAGGGCCAGCAGATTGGTCTGGAAGGCGATGCTGTCGATCAGACTGACAATATCGGCAATTTCCTTCGACTGCGCGCTGATGCCGCTCATCGTCGTGCCGACCTGCTCGACCGCCGCGCCGCCGCGCGCCGCCTGCGACAGGGCCGCATGGGCCAGCGCGTCGGCCGCGGCCGCGCTGTCGGCGTTGTGACTGACCGCAGCGGCCATCTGCTGCATGCTGCTGGCGGTGTCCTCCAGGCTGCTCGCCTGCGACACGGTACGTTCCGACAAGTCGGCATTGCCGCGCGCCATTTCGACGGCCGTTCCGGTGATTGCATCGGCGTTGTCGCGCACGTCGCCGACGATGGCAATCAGGTTCACCGTCATCTGCCTCAGTGCGCGCTGCAACTGCCCCATTTCGTCGTCGCTGCCAGCGCTGCCCTGCAGCGACAGATCGCCGCCGGCGATGGCGCGCGCAAATGCCGTGGTCGCGGCCAGCGGCTCGAGAATGGCGCGCATCAGGATGTGCCAGCTGTAGAACAGGGCGGCGCCGGCCAGCGCCAGCGCGCCGCCCACCATCACGGGCCCGCCGGCGCCGCTCAGCGCCGCCCCGCCCAGTACGCACACCGACAGCGCCCCGCAGGCCGCGCTGGCGGCAAAGCGCCACACCAGCGGGGCGCTGCGGCAGGCCGCGAGCAGGCCGCGCCAG
>CBDDRJ010000079.1:0-27145 GCA_965233055.1 uncultured bacterium | reverse complement strand
GGGGGGGGTGGGGGCCGGGTGAAAAGGGCCCCCGCGGACACCCACACCCCACCAAACCCGCGGAGTGGGGGGGGGGGGGGGGGGGGGGGGGGGGGGGGGGGGGGGGGTGGGGGTGGGGTTGGTGGGGGGGGGGGTGGCGGTGCCGGCGGCAACCGTTCACGCTCGGCGCCCCCGCACCGCTCTGGTGGCCGCGGCCGCTAAGCGCAGGCATTGACCAGGCCCCGTGTCCAGCACCCAGCTGGCACGGGGCTTTTTTTCGTCCCTGCACCCTGGCCTTGTTGACACGTAAAACGCGACGCTTTACATGTCAACGCAGCGCGTTTCCACACCCCGATTACACGCAATTGCGACCGTATTGCCCCCAAAACACTCTGCTATTGCATGGCACGCTTTGTGCTCAAGAGTACACATCAACTCTCAAGGGGCACTCTCATGGAATACATGGCCAATCCGCGCAGCAACGAAACGAGCGAAGCCGTTCATCCCATATCAGCGATCCCGCTGCCGCTGATTTCGTGCGTGATGCCGACCAAGGGCCGTCCCGCCTTCGTCGCGCAAGCGATCCGCTATTTCCAGCGGCAAGACTACGGACGGATGGAATTGCTGATCGCCTACGAGCGTGAATCGGACCTGCCGGGCCGGGTCGGCGACCCGCGCGTCATCTACGTGATGACGCCGCCGGGCAGCAGCAGCGGCGCCAAGCGCAACGCGGCCGTCCAGCATGCGGCGGGCACCCTGATCGCCCAGTGGAACGACGACGACTGGTACGCGGCGGGCCGCCTGTTTGCGCAAGCCGTCCCGATCCTGCAGGGCGAGGCCGATATCTGCGGCCTCGACAGCACCCTATTCCTGTCGATGCGTGAAGGCAGCTGCTGGCGCGCCAGCCCCGAGCTGTTCAAGCGCATGTTTGCCGACAACGTCCATTGCGGCACCCTGGTGTACCGCCGCTCGGTGTGGCAATCGCTGTCGCGCTACCCTGCTACCTCGCTGCATGACGATGCCGAATTCCTGGCCGGCGCCTTGCGCCAGGGCGCGCACCTCTGCCGGCTGCCGGCGCATGAACTGTTCGCCTATGTCCGCCATGGCAACAACAGCTGGCGGCTCGATGCCGGCGGCTATTTGCAGGACCCCGACTGGCACCGCGCCGCCGTGCCGCAAGAACTGACGCGCGATGCCGCCTTCTACGGCAGCGCCTTCATCTGCAATAACGCCGGCACCACACCGATGCCCGCCGTTTCCAGGTTGAGCCCGTCTCTGGCCCCTGTTCAAATTGATTCCGCCGTCAGCGGTGGCGTGTAAAATGGCCGGCACCGATATGTCAAGCCGGACATGGATATGGCGACCGGAATCAACTTGGACGACAACGACTACACCTTAACTTCACCAATGGCGTCGATGGCCCAGGCCGGCCCTCCCCTATTGTGCCTGACGATCGTCTGGCATCCCGACCGCGCGCGAGTTGGCGAGCAATGCATCGCCACCGGCGACGTGCTGGAGCTGTCGCGCTACCTGCCCCTGTTCCAGCGGCCGGGCCAGGCGCAGCTGGCGCTCGGCTACAGCGGCGTCTCGCGCGACAGCGTGCAGATCCTGCGCGACCGTGACGACAACCTGCAGATCCGCCCGCCGGCCAGCCGCATGGCCGTTGAACTGAACGGCGTCGCCATCGACGGCGCCGCCACGCTGCGGCGCGACCAGGTCGCCGCCGGCGCCATGCTGGGCCTGGGCCGCGCGGTGCTGGTGTGCCTGCACTGGATGCGCTGCCTGCCCAAGGACAACCCGGTGCCCGGCCTGATCGGGGTCGGCGGCGCGGCCGTCGCCACCCGCGACCTGATACGGCAAGTGGCATCGTCCGACGCGCCGGTGCTGCTGCTGGGCGAAACGGGCACCGGCAAGGAAGTGGTGGCGCGCGCCATCCATGCGCTGAGCCGGCGCGCCTCCAGGCCTTTGGTGACCGTCAATATGGCCACCCTCAATGAGTCGCTGGCAGCGGCTGACCTGTTCGGCGCGGCCAAGGGCGCCTACACCGGCGCGCAAGTGTCGCGCGGCGGCCTGTTTGCCGAAGCCCAGGATGGCACACTATTCCTCGACGAAATCGGCAATACGCCGGCCAGCGTGCAGCCGATGCTGCTGCGGGTGCTGGAGACGGGCGACTACCGGCCGCTGGGCGCTAGCGCCGACCTGCACTCAAGCGCCCGGCTGATCGCCGCGACCGACCAGGACCTGTACGATCCGTCGTTCAACAAGGCTTTGGTGCGCCGGCTCGTAACCTTCGTGGTCCGGATGCTGCCGCTGCGCGAGCGGCGCGAGGATATCGGCATATTGCTGCTGCACCTGCTTGCCGACACAGGCTTGCCGGAATTACCGCCCGGCCTGGTCAGCCGCCTGGCCAATCATGACTGGCCCGGCAATGTTCGCCAGTTGAAGCATGTGGCCAAGCGCTGTGCGCTGGCCTTGCAGGCAGGCGGCGAGCCTGACGTCGACGCCTTGCTGGCATCGGTCAGCCCATACCGGGCCAGCCATATGGACAGCGTCAGCGTGGCGGCAGCGCAAACGACACGGCCGAAGAAGCTGGCCGAACTGGGCGAAGCCATGGTGCTGGCGGCGATGGACAATAATGGCTGGCAAATCCTGGCCGCGGCGCAGGAATTGGGCGTGTCGCGGCCGTCAATGTACAAACTACTCGAGTCCAATTCGCAAGTCCGGCGTGCGGAACAGATTTCGCACGCCGAACTGAGCGCGGCGCTGGGTCAGGTCAAAGGCGACCTGGAAGCATGCGCCCGGCAGCTGCGTACGCCGAGCGAAGCCCTGCGCCGCCACATGCGCGCGCTGGGCCTGCTGGCCTAGGCTGCGGCAGGCACTCAGCCGCCGTCGCCAACTTGCATTTCCGGATCGGTCAGCGTGTAGACCGTCTTGTCCGTGGCGGTCAAGGTACCGACAAACGTCCATTCACTGCGGGTTTGGACCAGCACCGCATCGGCCTGGCCGGTTTCCCATGTGAACGTATCGGTTGGGGCCGGCGTGCCGCCGGGTGTCGGCGCAATAAAGAACGGCATCAGGATTTCATCCTGGCGGGCGGCGCCGCCCTTGGGCGTGAAGGTCAGCGTGACGGACTCCATCATCAGGGCGCTGCCGGCCTCGGGCAGCAACAGGAAAGCGACATTGTCGCCTTCCGTCAATTTCACCGGTACATTGGCGGCCGGCGAGTAAGGCGCAGCCTGGCCCTTTTGGCAAAAGAACGCCACGGCGGCATTCGGTTGCGCTTGAAATATGAAAGTGTAATCTGCCATCTGGATCTCCTTGGGGTTAAATCGGAATGACTGCACCGGCCAGTCTGGCCAGCACAGGGAAGCAAGAGCAATTCCTGTGCCAGCGCTGGAAGGCATTACTGTTGCGGGTAGGCGGGATCGCGGCGCAGGGCCACCAGGTCAGGTTCGGCGTCGATCAGCTTGGCCGGATAGCCCAGTGTTCTGGCCGCGACGATTTCTTCGATGGCGCGCGCGCGGTTGCCGGTCAGTTCGAAAGCCAGGCCGGCGCGGAAATGCACGTCGTTGCTCTTGGGCGCCAGGCCGATCGCCTTGTCCATCAATTCCTTGGTGCCGGCCACGTCGCCGCCTCGGGCACGATACAAGCCCATTCGCGAGAGCAGCACCACGTCGTTGGCCGAGCGTTCCAGCCGCGGCGCCAGCAGCTGGCGCGCCTTGTCGTACGCCTTCCTGGCGTCGCCAGCACGGCCGGGAATCCACATCAAGGCGTCGGCCAGATTGGCCCAGCCCAGGTAATTGCCGGGGTTGCCCTTGAGCGGAGACACAGCGCTTTCGAATGCCGCTGCTGCGCCGGGATAGTCGCCGCGCGAAAACAACAAGGTTCCGAGGTTTCCGTAGAGCCAGGCATTGGGCCGCACTTGCAGGCCCTGCTGAAGCACCTGCAATGCTTCGTCGGCACGCCCCTGGCGCTGCAAAGCCGCGCTCAGATTGGCATAGGCAAATACGGCGTCCGGCTGCATGCGCAGGCTCTGGCGGAACGATTGTTCGGCGCTGGCATAGTCGGCCTGCTCAAACTGGGACTGGCCGATCAGGTCGGCAAACGCGCGCTCCTGAGGATACACGGCCAGCGCCAGCCTTGCGAGCCGGCGCGCCTCATCGTAGTGGCGCAGGCGGATGTGGCTGCGCACCCTGCCTAGCAAGGCGAATACATTGTTCGGTTCGAGGCTGAGGGCACGGGCTTGGGCCTCCAGCGCAGCGTCGTGTTTGCCGTCACGCTCAAGCACAATGCCATGGGCGGCATGGGCCAGTGCCAGGTGTTCGTCGAGCTTGAGCGCCTGCTGGGCACCGGCCTGCGCCTGCTTGAGCAGCACTTCATCCTGCGCATCGCTTTGGTGGCGGCGGCTGAACATGATCGACATGCCCGCCACGGCGGCGGCATGGTTGGGTTCGTATTTGAGGATGCGTTCGAAGTGCGCCTTGGCTTCGTCCAGCTTTCCGGGCCGGTCGTGCAGGCGCAGTGCGGCCAGGCCATCGCTCATTTCCTGCGACGCGGAATAGCCGGTCAATACACCCGGAAGGGCGAACTCGCCAGCGCGCCATTGCCAGGCGCCGAATGCCAGGGCAGCGCATAGCGGCAAGGCCAGCAGCAGCACCTTGCGCGGCACGCGCCGCAACCCATTCGCTGCCGCTGGTTGATGCTGCACCGCAGACAGCAAATGCGCAGGCAAATTGCCCGATGGCGTATCGAGCGCGGCCAGCACCGCCGTCATATCGGCCAAGCGCAGCGCCGGGTCGCGCGCCGTCATCGCTTCGACCAGCGCGCGCATGGCGGGCGAGGCGACGCCGGCATAGTCCCATTGGGCCGAATTCGATTGCACCAGCGCTGCCGCCAGCGGTAAGCCTTGCAGACCCGCAAAGGGCCGCGAGCCCGTCAGCAATTCGTACAGGATCACGCCCAAGGCATAGACGTCGGTCTTGACACTATTGGCGGCGCCATTGAGGCGCTCGCAAGCCATATAGGCTATCGTTCCTTGCGGGTCGACCACGCTCATCGTCGTGGTGGCGGCCACGTCGGCATGGGTGGCCAGGCCAAAGTCGAGGATGCGCACCATGCCGCTCGCCTCGCGCATGATGTTCGACGGTTTCAGGTCGCCATGCACCAGGCCGAGCGAGTGGGCTTGCTCCATCGCCTGCGCTACCTGGCGCACGATATCGACGGCCGCCTCCTGGTCGACCGGGCCGGCCGCCAGCAGTTGCTTCAAAGTCTGGCCGCGCACCAGCTCCATGACGATCGACTGGCTGTCGTCGTCGTCCTCGATGGCAAAGATCTTGACGAAGGCGGCATGCTGCACGGCAGCGGCCATGCGCGCTTCCTTGACCAGGCTGGCGGACTCGACGCCGGGAATATATTTGAGGCGCTTGACGGCGACATCGCGGCACAACTTGCTGTCCCATGCTTCGTACACCTGGCCAAACCCACCCTCGCCCAAGGTCCCGCGCAGGCGGTAATGCTTGAACTCTATTTCTGCGGGAAGGATCGACAATGACATGACTGGTGTATCACTCGCAAAAGTTGGGGTTCGGCCATCATACTAATAATTCCCTAGCAGTAAGTAACAAATTATCGCTTGCACCAAGGATTCACTTGCCATATACTTGATCAATCAAGCATCAATCAACAACAAGGATACCAATGAATATCGAAACCAACGACGGCGCCCTCGACTTTTGCCTGCGTCTGGCACGCGCCCAGGCGGTGCTGGTGCGGCGCCTCGACGGCTCGCTCGGCAATGTGCACGGCATCAGCTTTTCCGACTTCCAGCTGCTGCACTACCTGTCGCGCGCGGCCGGCGAGCGCCTGCGCCGCACCGACCTGGCCGAGCGCCTGGCGCTGACGGCGTCCGGCGTCACGCGCGCCCTGCTGCCGCTGGAAAAGATCGGGCTGGTCGAGCGTCAGCCGGACCCGCGCGATGCGCGCGTCGGCTTTGCGGCACTGACGGCAACGGGCCGCGAACTGCTCGTCAATGCAAGCGACACCGCCAAGATGGTGTGCCGCGATATTCTGCGCGACGCAGAACCGGGCCAGATGGAAGCGCTGGCCGGGGTGCTGGGCCAGATCGCCGGCATCCACGCCACCAATGGATAAGGAACAAACATGAATGCAAGCAAACAAGAGCGCAGCGCGCTGATGCGCGACCCGAATTTCCGCTGGCTCATGAGCGGCGGCGTCATCTCGGCGCTCGGTGACCAGTTCAGCATGATGGCCCTGCCCTGGCTGGTCCTGAAAATGACCAAGGACCCGTTGGCGATGGGCCTGGTGGTGGCGATGATGGGCGTGCCGCGCGCCATCTTCATCCTCGTCGGCGGCGCGCTGGTCGACCGCTATTCGCCCAAGCATGTGCTGATGCTGACCAAGTTCGCCAATGCCGCGCTGCTGGGCGTGCTGGCGGTGCTGGTGTGGACCGGCCAGGCCAGCATGCCGGTCATCTACGCGCTGGCCCTGTCGATTGGCCTGGCCCAGGCGTTCAGCATTCCATCGGGCACCTCGCTGATGCCGCATGTGGTCGAGCCCGCGCAGTTGCAGAGCGCCAACGGCATGATGATGGGCATGCGCCAGCTGACGATGTTGATCGGGCCGCTGCTGGCCGGCGCCGTGATTGCCGTCGGCGGTGATGGCAGCCTGCAGCAGGGCGAGGCGCACGGCATTGCGCTGGCGTTCGCGTTCGACTGCTTCACCTTCGTGTTCTCCGCATGGACCTTGTCCAAGGTGGTCGACCGCTACGCGCCGCCGGTCGAAGCGCCGCAGGCGATGCTGGCCGCGATTGGTGCCGGCCTCAAGATGGTGTGGGATGACAAGATCCTGCGCGCCTGCTTCCTGTACTGGGCCGGCGTGTCGTTCTTCATCGGCGGCACCTTGCAGGTCGCGTTGCCGGTGCTGGCCAGCGAGCGCCTGCAGGGCGCCTCGGCGCTCGGCCTGCTGCTCGCCGCCCACGGCATCGGCAGCATGGCCGGCATGGGCCTGACGGGGGTGCTGGGCAAAGTGCGCATCGGCACACTCGGCACCAGCCTGCTGGCGGTCGACGCGGCGATCGGCCTGCTGATGCTGCCGATGGGCCTGGTCGACAGCACCTGGCAGGGCGCGATGCTGCTGGTGGTCGTCGGCACGCTGGCAGGCTTCATGCAGATTGCCGTGTTCAGCTGGATCCAGCAACGCGTGCCGCGCGCCATGCTGGGCCGGGCCATGAGCATTTGCATGTTCATCTTCATGGGCGTGGCACCTTTGTCGGCGGCCTTTGCCGGCGGCCTGATGCAGGTGTTCAGCCTGACGCAACTGTTCGCCGGCAGCGGCGTTTTGCTGATCCTGCTCGCCGTGCTAGCATTTGCCTTCACGCCGATGCGCCACATGAACGACATTGCCGTTCCTGCCCCCGAACCATGCCCCGATTCGCAGCCAACCTGACGATGCTGTTTACCGAACTGCCCTTCCTCGACCGCTTTGCGGCGGCGCGGGAGGCCGGTTTCGAGGGCGTCGAATTTCTTTTCCCATACGACTACGAGGCCGGCGCCATCGCCGAACGCCTGCAGGGGCTGACGCCGGTGCTGTTCAATTTTCCGCCGGGCGACTGGGCGGCCGGCGAGCGCGGCATTGCCTGCGACCCGCGCCGCATCGCCCAATTCCAGCAAGGGGTGGCACGCGCGATCGACTATGCGCTGGCGCTCGGCGTGCGCCAGCTCCACTGCATGGCAGGCATCTTGCCACGCCACGCCAGTGCGCGGCAGGCGCGCAGCGCCTACATCAACAATCTGCGCTATGCGGCGGCGGCCTGCCAGCCGCACGGTATCACGGTGACGATCGAGCCGATCAATACCTTCGACATCCCCGGCTACTTCCTGACCGGCAGCGCGCAAGCGGCCAGCGTCATCGCGGACTGCGGCGCCGACAATATCAAGCTGCAGTACGACATCTACCACATGCAGCGCATGGAAGGCGAGCTGGCCAACACGATCCGCCGCCACCTGCCTTTGATCGCCCATATGCAACTGGCCGACACGCCCGGCCGGCATGAACCGGGCAGCGGCGAAATCAATTACGCCTACCTGTTCCACCTGCTTGACGAGCTGAACTACCAAGGCTGGATCGGTTGCGAATACCAGCCACAGGCGGGCACCATGGCCGGCCTCGGCTGGCGCGAACGGCTGTGCCCGCCAAATACTTGAGATTGAACAAGGCCAAGCGGCGGTAGCGGGACAAGAATAGATCCGTCAGGCACGCCCTTATGCGCGCCGTGAAAGGAGCCATGTCGCTACGACGCCCGCTTGCCGTCCTTGCCTTTGCCCTGCTGCTCGGTGCTTGCGCCACCACCGGCCACCATGTCAGCCTGCAGGAAGTGCGCGACTTCGCCGCCGAGTCGGCCCAGCTGTCGGGCTACGCGGAACTGTCGACGCGCTTCCGCGACACCTATGCGCGCGAGCAAGTCTATCTGCCGCCCGCCGCTGAAAAGATCGCCAAGGAAACCGATGCCAAGCGGCGCGCCGTGTACGACGACTTCGTCAATATCCAGAAAACCGTGGTCCTGTACATGCAGACGCTGGGCATGCTGGCCGGCGACACGCGTTATGACCTGTCGCCCCGCATCGACGAACTGGGCATGGGCTTGCGCGCCAACCCCGACATCGGCATCGAGCCCCACCACATCCGGGCCTATACCGGCCTGACCCGCTTGCTGACGCGCGTCATCGCCTCCGGCTACCAGGGTCGTTCGGTCGAAACCATGGTACGCGACGGCGACGCCGATCTGCAAACCCTGCTCGACGCGATGAGCCAGGTGCTGCGCTTCTATGCCAAGACCAATGCCAACGAAAGGAAAACCATTCTTGGCCTGTTCGAGGGCGAGATCCCGTTTGCCAACAAACAGGACAAGATGCTGGCGACGCTGGCCCGCATCCACTACCAAAGCAAGATCACGGAATACCGGCTGGTGGAAAAGCGCTACGACCTGGCCGAGCGAGGGCTCGCCAAGGTGTCGGCCGGCCATCTGAAACTGCGCGACAGCCTGCACGACCTGCACGGCGAGGAAACGCGCAACGCGATCCGCAATGTCGGGCGCGACCTGCGCCTGATCCACGCAGGACTGGTCAGCAATTGAGGGGGTGGCGATGGCGAACGAAAACGCAGGCTTGTCCAATCCGGACGAAGTGGAGGCGCTGGCCGACCAGTTGTCGGCCTGTGCCGACGAACTGCATGCGCGGCTGATGAAAGCCATTAACAGCGGCCGCGATGGCCCCGGCATCGACCGTGCCGTGGCCCGCGCCCTGCTCGACGACGAGGCAGTGCTGCGCCAGCGCGCCAACAGCCTGTATGCCGATGCGGCGGCGCACGCCGTCAGCGGCCTGGGTGCGACCCAGGCCCACGTGATGGAATTGACGGCCCGTGCCACCGAGCAGATCCGCAAGATCAAGGCGACCGGCAACCTGACCGGGCTGGTCGCGGCCATGCTGGCGATGGCCGGTGCCGTCGCGACCGGCCAGCCGGCGCCGATCCTGGTGGCGATGGAGCGCATTCATAAACAGCTCAAGCTGGTCGCCGCCGACAATCCGCAGCCCAAAGAAGGAAGCTAGGGAAGCACTGATCTATTCGTGCCGGCGGTCTTGACCTCGAAAAAAACATCCTGCGGCGTTGCAAATCCTCGCCATACCACGCGGTATGTCTGCGGATTTGCGCCTTGCAGGCCGCCTTTTTCGAGGCCAATCCCATCCGCCAGAATAAATCAGTGCTTCCCTAGTGTAGTGCTTCGCAATTGTTGAAACTATGCAAGTGTGTCTTTTCTTGCCATACGTCATTGCAAATCCTCGCGACAGGCCAGCTATCGCTGCCGTTTGCGCCTGGTCTGGCAAAAAAATCCATCGCCTCCATCGCTCCTCCAATTACGAAGCACTACACTAGCCGGCTTACGCAGCCGCCCCCGCGAACGAGCTTGCGCCCCTGGCCCGCGGCGATTTGTTGCTGCGCGCCAATAGTTAACCCGCCTGTGCCGTTTTGCCAATCGCGCTACACTGTCACTGTCCGCGCTGCGGCCAGGAGATGAGCCATGACTACCGATCCGACTGGGCAACTGGCGCAGTTGCGCGACCTGCTTGAACAGCGACGCGACGCGCTGGAAACTGCGCTGAGCGCCCGTGCGGGCAACCATGACTTGGCGGTGGAAGAAGTGGAAACTTCGCCGGCGGATAAGGCCACCGTGCGCCTGCTCAATGACCTGGCGCTGGATGCGGCCGGGCATAACGCTGCGCTGCTGGCATCCGTCAAGCATGCGCTGGCCAAGTTTACCGATGGCAGCTATGGCTTGTGCGAGCTGTGCGGCAATGACATCCCGCTCAGCCGCCTGCAGGCGCGGCCCGAGGCCGCGCTCTGCATCGCCTGCCAGACCCGCGCCGAGCGCAAGCCGGGCGGCAGCCAGGCCTAGCACATATGCATGCCGCCATTGATGGCGATATTGGCGCCGGTGACGAAGGCCGCTTCCTGTGACGCCAGGTAAGCCACCAATGCCGCCACTTCAGCCGGCTCGCCGAGGCGGCCAACGGGGATCTGCGGCAGGATCTTGTTTTCCATGATGTCCGCCGGCACTGCCATCACCATCTTGGTCGACAGGTAGCCGGGCGAGACCGTGTTGACCGTCACGCCATGGCGCGCCACTTCCAGTGCCAGCGCCTTGGTAAAGCCGTGCATGCCAGCCTTGGCCGCTGCGTAATTGGTTTGGCCGAACGCGCCCTTCTGCCCGTTGACCGACGAGATATTGTTGATGCGGCCCCATTTCTGCGCCAGCATCGGCTCGAGCACCTGCTTGCTGAGGTTAAACACGCTGTCGAGGTTGGTGTGAATGACGGCGTTCCATTCCTCGAGCGTCATCTTGCGCAGGCTCTGGTCGCGCGTGACGCCGGCGTTGTTGACCAGCACATCGATGCGGCCCAGCTCCGACAGGATCCGCTGCATCATCCACTCACAGGCGCCGTAGTCGCCGACGTCGACCTTGTAGGCGGTGAAGCGCAAGCCCTCGTCGCGCTGCGCGGCCAGCCAGCCCTCCGCATGATCATTACCCGGCGAGTAAGTGGTGGCGACGCGAAAGCCGTCGCGCGCCAGCCGCCGGCACAATGCGGTGCCGAGGCCTCCCATGCCGCCAGTGACAAGCGCAACGCGGGCATTGGCCATCGTCGTCGGTTCAGTCTCGTTGTTATTCGTATTGTCCATCTGCTTCGTCCCGTTCTCGTCAAGTGTATAAAGTCCGCCCTGGGGCGTGAGGAACAAGTCTAGGAGCCATGGCATGCTCGATATTGAGATGGCGCAAATGCGTGGCCGTGCTTGCATGAGGCAAATCAAGTCGGTGAGCAAGATGCGAGCGAGTGTGCCGCGATTGAACTTCAACGACGATTGTGTTAACTTGAAGTAATGGAAGATTTCTCAAAGAATGCGAGGCAGACATGAAGCCGTTCCGGTTCGGCTCGCTGCTATCTTTGCTGCTGGGCCTGGCAGCTTGCAGCAGCCTGCTCCCTGATGGCAAGCACGACATCGAGTCGCCGTGGAACACCTATGCCGAGGCGGAAGCCATGTTTGCCGGCATCCGGCCGGGCAGCACCACCCTGTCCCAGCTCAAGGCGATGGGCGTCGATCCGCAGCAGACGCCGAATGTCCAGTTCCTCAGCTATGCGGACTTGCTGCACCGGCTGCTGCCGATGGTCCAGTTCGAAGGGGCGAAGCTCGACCCCGCCATCGCCGCCTGCGTGGCGGCGCGCCAGGGCTGCTTTGCATACCGGATTGAACAGGCAAGGCTCGACCGTTCGCGGGTCGGCAATTTCTGGCTCGATTTCCTCAATTTCAGGCGCGAGACCCATATCAGCGGCTGGCAGTTCGACGCGCTGATCGTCGTCAGCAGTGATGTGGTCGTCTACAAGACCTGGAGCGGCAAGCCGACCGTCCGCGAAACGGAGCTGGAAAAGCACCCGCTGGGACCATTGCAGGGAATCGGAAGCAGCTTGCGTTAGCGGCTGAACCTGCACACCATCAGTCCTGCCAGGACTGCTCGCGGATCTTGGCCACCTGGCGATGCGCCAGCCAGCACCATAATTGATAGGCCTTGGCCTTGTCGGCCACCATATGGCGCGGACGGGCCAGCGCGATTTCGCAGTCGCGGTCCGACCATTCCTCGAACTGCACATCGCCGCCGCGGCTGACCTCGACCACATACATCAAGCCGTCGTCATAGCCAAAACTGAGGGAAGCCGAGGCGCCGTCGGGCCCGTCCGTGCGCGGCGCATAGACGTCGGCCAGCACTGCAGCCAATTGCTTCTCCGACGGGGCGTTGATTTCCCGTCCGTCCAGCGCGGTGAGCACTACCCATGCTTGAGTCATCGACATTCCCCTGGGGCGAGCCAATTCTACGACGATAGCGTGCTAACTATCATACCGAAAAAAACACCGTTGGGAATCTAAATTATTGGGTGACGGTACCGAAGCCATTCAGCGCGTCGGTCAGCGCCTCGCCGGTGACGGGCTTGGGCAAGGCGCCCAGGATATTGAGCTGATGCCCCTGCCCGATCTGGGCGGCCGAATACAGGGTCCGTTCTTCCTCGCCCGAGATCAGGATCACGCCACCGGTGAAGTGGCGCAGCGCCAGTTCTTCCATCATGTGAAAGCCATTGGCGCCGGGCATGTTCAGGTCGCACAGCACGAGGTTGGGTTTGGCGCGGGCGCGGTCGAAGGCGGCCATGCCCTGCTTGCCATTGGCGGCGGTGGTCACCGTGTAGATGCCCAGGTCGCGCAACAAGGTGGTGACAAATTCCAGCGTGAAGCTGTCGTCATCGACCAACAGGACGTTGAGGTCGGTGTTTTGAATGGCGGGCATGGCGGTCTCGGTATGGTGGATGTGTGGCCTGACCCAAAGTGGTGGACAAACTATAGCGAAACTTTGGGCGATCCGATTCACACATAATCACACTTTGAAAAAAACCCTCGCCGGCGCCACCGCTTGGCCGACTGCCGCTACCACCAGTAGCTCTGCGCATAGGACGACGCTGATGCCTCCGGTTCCGGGGCCGGCTGCCACTCGCGCGGGTCAACCCGGTAATAGCCGAGCAATTGCTCGAACAGGTCGGCATGGCTGGCCGCCATCGCATGGGGATTCTCGAAGAAGGTCTCGGTGGCGACGGCGAAGAACTCCGCCGGGCTGGTCGCTCCATAGTGGTCGAGCACGCCCTGCTGCTGGTACATGGCGGCACGCTGCAAGGCTTCGAAGTCGCGCGACAGCACGGCGGCCCAGCGCCGGTAGTTGGCGCGCTGCCCCAGCAGGGGAGCGCCGTTATTGCTGCCCGATTCGCTGTCGAGCTGGTGGGCGAATTCGTGCAGCACGACATTGTGGCTGTCGCCGCTGTCGTGGCCGGCGCGGGGCACATGGTCCCACGACAGGATGACGCGGCCATCGCCCCACGATTCGCCCAGCAAGCCTTGTCTGGAGTCGGTCACGACGCCGGCGCCGTCGACCTCCTTGCGCGGCGCCACGAAGGCGCCGGGATAGACCAGTACAGCCTGCAGCTCAGGGTAGACGCGCTGCGGGCGGCCCAGCAGCAGCAAGCAGGCATGGCCGGCGATGGTGACGCGGATCTCGTCATCGACCGCCAAGCCTTCGCAAGCAATGAATTTTTTGGCGTGCAGGAAGTGTTGGACCAGCTTGTTCAGCTGGTGCTGCAATAGCGGCTGCATGCGGCGGTAGGCGGGCAGGTTGCGCTGCAAGATAGCCTGCCACGCCGGCGGCATTGGCCGCGCCAGGGCGCGCCGCAGGCGCCAGCCGGGCAGCATCAGTGCCAGTACCACGGTCACGGTGATGCCGAGGATCAGTAGCGCCGCTTCCATCAGCGGGTGGTCCTGTTCAAATGCATGGCGAATCCTTGAAATTGGCAGGCAGGCGCGCCGGCACCCACCCCACATGGGGTTAGTGTGAACCAATTCAATCGCTTTTTGTTATTGAATAGAGAACAGGGCGGCGCCGGCGCCCGGGAGCAAGGGGCGCCGGCGCCAGCGCCGGCCGCTGGGGCCGCCGGTGCGCCGCCTGGGGCGGCCCGGTGCGCCGTGGCTAGCTTAGTTCCGATTGCCCGACGGTGGCGCCTCGCCGAACAGGGCGGCCACCAGCGGGTCGCGCGTGACCGGCGTGCGGTTCATGCGGATCGCGTAGTGGGTGTCATCGGCCAGGATGTGGAAGTGGCGGCCGGTGCCAGCCATGTTCTGTTCGCGCTGGCCGGGACGTTCCTTGCGGGCCGGTGCCCCTTCGCGCTTGGGCTGGACGATGGCGGCCAGGAAGGCCTTGACCCGTTCCGGGTCGGGCGAGATCTGGTAGACCGCCTTGCCCAGGTAGGTGGCGGTGCCTTCGATATAGCGGGCCAGTTCGATCACGCCAGCATCGCGCAGGTCGCGGATGTACTTGCGGGCGCCGGATGGCGAAAACTTGAGGAACCAGGCGATTTCGTCGGCCAGCATTTCGTGGGTGGACAGTTCGCCAATCAGTTTTTGCATGTTCTCGATGCGGCGCTGGGTCGCCGAGGTCGAACGCACGCGCTCAATCGGCGCCATCGAAATGGGCGCGCGCTCGGCAGGCTGCGGCGCAGGCCGCTCGATCAGTGCGGTGACTGAATCACTGCTGCCATGCGACTCGCGTGGCGCAGGGGTATGGTAGTAGTTTGCGTGCATTTTAGTACTCCATTTAAGGATAGTCATTGGAGGAAGAGTGGCTATTCGACCGCGGCTTTGCTCCACAGTTCCGTAACGCTAGGCACAAGATTGCAACCGCGGGCAGTTACGGTCTGTGCGTCAACGAACATTTAGGAGAATTAATGGCTAAAGATGCAAAAAGCTGGGGGCAAGACAAAGGCGTGTATTGGCGAACAGTAACAAGGCGCGGTAATCCCTATACTTCAGGTAAACTTGCAATTTCATTCATATCAAGCTGTCCCATTCGCCCATGTCCCTGCGCCCTGCCCTTGCCCCCGTCCTCGCCGCCTGCCTGCTGGTGCCGCTGGCCGCCCGCGCCACCTCCGAGGTGCTGGTCGATTTGCTGGCCATACCGGGCAGCGCCGGCCTCGGCGCCATCCAGCGCAGCGGCACCACCCCGTACAAGGACGCCCAGATCGGCTATGACCTGGTGCCGCTGTATATGTACGAAGGCAAGCGGATGTACCTGCATGCGAGCCGGATCGGGCTCAAGCTGTTCGAGCAGCCGCGCCACAGCGTCGACGTGTTCCTCGACTACCGCTTCGAAGGCTTCCCGTTCGAACTCACGCCGAACTCGCTGGCCGGCATGGAAAAGCGCAAGCCGTCGATCGACGTCGGGCTCGGCTACCGCTACCGCCAGCGCAGCGGCATCGGCAGCGTTGACGTCGAACTGATGCACGACGCCAACCAGGCCAGCGGCGGCACCGAACTGCGCCTGTCGTACAACCTGGACTTCCAATTCGGCCGCCTGCACCTGCGCCCGGCGATCGCGATGGCGCGCCGCAATGCCCGGCTCAATAACTATTACTACGGCGTACTGCCGCAGGAAGCGCGCGCCGACCGCCCGGCCTACCAGCCCGGCGCCGGCACCGACTGGTCGCTGGCCCTTTACGGCTACTACAACATCACCGAACGCTGGCGCCTGCTGGGCGGCATCGGCGTCAACCTGGCCGACCGCGCGGTGCGCGACAGCCCGATCGTCGTGGACAAGCGCCAAAAGAGCGTGCTGGTCGGGCTCGCGTATGACTTTGGCAGCCACAAGCCCTATTCCGAACCGAGCCTGCCGCTGCACTTGAAACTGCTGGGCGGGCGCGCCACCGAATGCAATTTCCTGCCGGTCGTGACGTTCCGCTGCGGCTCGATGCGCACCGGCGACGACACCCGTATCTGGGGCTTCGAGCTGGGCCGCCCGCTGATCGAAAAGGTCAACAACTGGCCGCTCGACTTCGTCGCCTATGCCGGCCTGCTGCGCCATGACGAACGGGGGATCGTGCCGTCGGCATGGCAGGTCAACGCCAGCATCAAGGCGTATTACTATGGCTTCCCGTGGAGCGCGCGGGTCCGCACCCGGGTCGGCATGGCGGCCGGCTTTGCGATGGCCGAGCGGGTGCCACTGACGGAACAGCGCGACCAGGCCCGGCGCGGGCGCCAGACGTCCAAGCTGCTCAATTATCTGGATCCTTCGATCGACGTCAGCGTCGGCGACCTGCTGGGCAGGCCGGGCATGAAGGAGAGCTACCTCGGCATCGGAGTATCGCACCGCTCCGGCATCTTCGGCTCGGCCCAGATCCTCGGCAATATCAATGGCGGCTCGAACTACCTGTACGCCTACTTCGAAACGAAACTTTAAGCGGCAATGGCGCAGCCCCGCGCCAGCCTCCAAGGGCCGGCGCGGGGCTGCGCCATCGAACGCTGATGCAGGCTCGTTTACTTGACGCGCATATCGTTCTTGACCGACTTGACGCCTTTGACGCCACGCGCGATGTCGACCGCCTTGTTGATCATGTCCTGGTTGCTGACAAAGCCAGACAGCTGGACATCGCCCTTGAAGGTCTCGACATTGATTTCAGTCGCCTTCAGGGTTGGCTCATTGAGGATCGATGCCTTGACCTTGGTGGTCAGGGCCGCGTCGTCGATGTATTCGCCGACGCTCTCGCTGGTGCGGGTCGATGCGCAGCCGACGGTGACGGCGATCAGGGAAAACGACAGCAGTGCCGTCAGCAAGCGTTGGGTGGTTTTCATGGTTGACTCCTAATTGGGGGTTGATGGAACAGGTGTCAGTTGTACGTGGAAACTCTGCAGTTCTCTGTACGTTTCCGAACATAGCAATTCAGGCATCGTTAGTGCGCATATTCTTGGGCACGTGCGGAAGCGAACAGACCGTCCCTCTTTCCCTGCATAAGCTAGACCTACACTTCTTCAGGAGAAATAAAATGAACACGTCCCAACCACTTGCTGCATTGATGATTGCCTGCGCTGCCCTGCTCGGCGGCTGCGCCAGTACCCAGTCGAGTTCGCCGTACTCGAACCAGACTCTGGCAGCCGGCTACGGCACGATTGACTCGATCCAGGTCACCCGCGCTGGCGCCAGTGGCACCTCGGGCGGCGGCGCCATTGTCGGCGGCGTGCTCGGCGCACTGGTCGGCAACCAGGTCGGCAGCGGCAGCGGCCGTACCGCAGCCACGGTGGCCGGTGCGGCAGGCGGCGCCTATGTCGGCAACCAGATGGAAGCGAACCGCCAGTCGGACGCCTACCAGATCAATGTGCGTCTGGACAATGGCGGCTACCAGAGCGTCGTGCAGGACAGCGTCGTCGACCTGCGCGTCGGACAGCGCGTGCGCATCGTCGATGGCCGCGTCTATCGCTATTAAAAGCTTGTAAAGCGAATTGCCGTTTGCGTTCGTTGCCGCACTGAAGGGCCTGCTCTTCGTCTGGACAATGGCGACTGGGAACTCTGCGTTTCCCGGTTTTCCATGACGACAGACCAAGAAAGGAATTGCCATGCCTTCCAGCATTGCGAGCCGTCGCTCCCTTCATCCGCTCATCATCATCGCCGCCGTGGCCGTCATCCTGTTTTGCGGCGCCGCCATGGCGGGCATCATGGGCTGGCTACCCAACTCGACCGGGACCACCGTGCAGGCGATCGACAACCCCAGACTGGCCAGCAGCGCACAGCTGATCGCGCGCCAGGCCAGGCCGCGTGCGCAAGCGGCCGCCTACAACCAGCCGGCATCGCGCGCCAGCCTGAATGCCTCGACCCGGTTGCCGGCGTCGAGTTTGCTGATTGCCTCTGACAAGTAGTTGCGCACCGTGCCTTCGGACAGGTGGATCGCCTTGGCAATCTCGGCGCTGGTCCTGCCCTCGCCGGCCAGCCGCAGCACTTGCCGTTCGCGCTCGTTGAGCGGGTCTTGGGCGCCGCTCCAGCCTTCCAGCGCCAGCTCAGGAGCGATCGCCCGGCCGCCCGACTGTACCGTGCGGATCGCCGCGGCCAGCGTATCGGCTGGCGCATCCTTGAGCAGGTAGCCGCGCACGCCGGCGCCAAGCGCGCGCCGCAAGTAGCCGGAACGGGCAAAGGTGGTGACGATGATGAGCTTCGACGGCAATGCCTCGTCCGCCAGCGCGGTAGCCAGTTCCAGCCCCGTCATCAAGGGCATTTCGATATCCGTCAGCACAATGTCCGGACGCTGTTCGCGGCACAGCACCAGCGCCTGCTGGCCATCGCGCGCGGTGCCGACCACGTCCAGGTCGTCTTCCAGCCTGAGCAAGGCGGCCAGCGCCCCCAGTACCAGGGCCTGGTCTTCCGCAATAACGATACGTATCATTTAATCCCTCGAATCATGCGGCTGCGCGCCGCGGCAAGCTCATCTCGAGCGACAGGCCATTGGCGGCGATCACGGCCAGCTTGCCACCCAGTGCCGCCACCCGCTCGCCCATGCCAGTCAGGCCGTTGCCATGTCTAATGGGCGAGCCAGCGGCCAGGGTTTGCCCGTTGTCGCTGATGCGCAGCACGATCATGTTTTCGTCACCGGCCAGCGACACGGTGCAACGGCTTGCACCGGCATGACGCAAGATATTGGTGACCGCCTCGCGCAGGGCCAGCGCCAACACATTCTCTACCGCCGGTGTCAGCGCGCACTCCTGCATGTCGACCGTCAGCTCGACCCGGGCTGCGGCCAGGCTGGCCCTGGCGCCGGCCAGTTCGTGGGCGAAGCCGGTCTGGCGGTAGCCGGTGACGGCGGACCTGACCTCGGCCAGCGCATGGCGCGCGCATTGCTCGATATCGCTGATCTCGTTGCGGCAAGCCCCGGTATCGCGCCCGACCAGCTTGGCGGCCAGCTCAGCCTTGAGGGTAATGAGCGACAAGGTGTGCCCCAACAGATCGTGCATATCGCGCGAGATGCGTTCACGTTCGGCAATACGCGCCATATGCTCGGCTTCTTCCTGCGTGCGCTGCAGGCATTCGTTGGCGCGGCGCAGGCGCACATCGCCGATCGCCGAGATGCCGACCGGGATGCCGACGATCATGGTCGGCACCAGGAAGGCCAGCTGCACCGTATCGAGCGTCAGCGACGACAGCACCGCCACCGCCATCACCACCACCAGCATGCCATAGGCATGACGGCGCTGCTGCAGGCCGGCACACATTCCGCAGGCAAAGATGAAGAAGGTATTGGCACCGAAATTATGCGGCGCCCACAGCGCGCCCAGCAAGGTCGACAACAGGGCGAACAGCAGCGACTGCGCGCCGCTGGCCCAGAAACTGGCAAAGTAGATCGGCAGGAACAAGCCAATCGATACGGCCAGGCAAACAAGTTCGGTCACCGACGGCGTGACATAAAAGTACTGCCAGAAGAAGAAGCAGAATGCCAGCGGCCACACATATGGCGCGACGCCCATGTAATCGGGCACCCACGGGAACTGCAATGCGCGCCGGATCGATGTGAACTTGAATGCCATGGTCTTGTCAGATTAGTGTTTGTCGCCGAGCAGGCGCACATCGGCCAGCTGGAAGCGGTAATCGCCGACTTTCGGCCCAGCATTGAACGCTATCATGGTGACCATGCTTGCGTCTACGCCTTTGAAGTCGGCCAGCGGAATGCTCACTTCATTCCAGCCTTCGGGCGCCGTGAATGCGACGTTGACGGGGATTGTCACGCCCTTGGCCATCATCGACACGCTGTAGCGGCCGCCGTCGCCGCGCACGCGGAACCTGAGTACGCGCGCGTCCGACAAATCGCTCGGCTGCATCATCTGCTTGCCCGGCACAAAGGCCACGCCAGCCCATGGGTAGGAAAAGCCCGGCACGATCTGGGCCCGCACTTCGAGCGCAGCGATGCCATTGGCGTCCTTGTCTTGCACCTCGAGCTTGACCTGCGACTTGCCGCCCATGAAGCTGTCGCTCGACGCCATCCAGCCCAGGCCGAACGGGCTGGCCAGCTTGTCCTTGCTGAACAGGCTGATGCGGCCATCGGCCGGTAGTGCCTGCGGCTGTCGCGCCTGGGGCAACAGTTCCTGCGCGACCGTGGCCATCTGGGCGGCGCGCAAGGTGTCGACGGGTTCGCCGTCTTTCCAGATGGCGACGATGCGGCGCGTGGCGCCAATGTCGGCGCCCGGGTTGCCGTCGACCAGCAGCAGGTCGGCCTTGTAGCCGTCGGCGATGCGGCCGCGCGCCGGCAGGCGGAAAGCGCTGGCCGGCGCCGCAGTGGCGGCAATCAGCGCTTGCTCCGGACTCATGCCGGCTTGCACCAGCGAAGCCATTTCATGATGCATGCTGATCCCGTGCTGGGTGCCGGGATTGCCGGCGTCGGTCCCGGCCAGCACCGTCACGCCTGCCTGGCTCAGCGCGGCCACCAGGCGCTTGGGTGCAGTCAGCATGGCCGGCTTGGCTTGCGGGCTGAACGTCGTTGACAGCGGCTGCTTCTGCTCCTTGCTCAACAGGGCCAGTAATGCCGCATCGCCCAGCAGGTCGCCTGGAGCCAGTCCTGCCAGGCTTTCCATCACGCTGAACGTCGGAATCACGAAGGCCTTGCGCTGCTTTGCCAGCGCCACAAAGGATTGGATCTCGGCATCGCTGATCGTTTCGCCGGTGAACAGGTGGACCAGGCCGTCCGCCCCCATTTCCAATGCGTCGCGCGCATCCTGCAGGCGGCTGATATGGACCACGGCCAACTTGCCGCGCAGGTGGGCCGCATCAATGGTGGCGCGCACCGTCGCATGGTCCAGCGTCGGCATCTTGTTGCGCCCCTGGATACCGCTTTCCATCACGATCTTGATGAAGTGGGATCCCTCGGCAATGCGGGCATCGACAAAGGCTTGCGCATCCTGCGCCTTCTCCAGCGTCGGGATCGGCATGCCGTACTCCGTACCGTGGCCGCCCTTGGTCGTGACCAAGGTGCCAGCCGAAAACAGATCTGCCTGAGTCTTGTTGTCGCCGCGCGCCATTTTTGCGCTGCTTGCCTGCATGATCGGCACGCCGGTGAACATATCGATCTGGGTCGTTACGCCGAACAGCAGCGGCAGCTCGGCGTGCTGGTAGGCGTGGACGTGGGCGTCGATCAGGCCAGGCAGCAAGGTGCGGCCATTGCCGTCGACCACGGTGGCACCGGCCGGAACAAAGCCCTTGAAGTCGGCGCTGACGATCTTGCCCTGGTCGATCAGCACGGAACGCCTGGCATGCATCTGCTGGCCGTCGAACACGCGCGCATCGCGCACCAGGGTGGCGGCCGACGCCGACAGGGAAAAAGCGGCCAGCAGCAAGGCAAGCAATGGGGTTGTTTTCATATCGGTCTCCGGGTTGAACATGGAGCCAGTGTGCCCGCGCCGGCCGATGCAAACCAGAAGCAAGTGCCACCACTTTTGGGTGACATTTGTCATGTTCGCCGTTGCACTACCCTTGTGCGGCGCGGTGGATCGTGATGCCTGCCGTGCGGTAGGGCGCCAGCAGCGCGTCGGACACCGTGTCCGGCGTGACGATGGCATCGAGTTCGTCCAGCCCGATCACCTGGTAGGGCGAAGCCGTGGCCAGCTTTTCCGGCGATGCCAGCACGATGGTCTCGGCGCTGGCGCGCGACAGGGCCCGCTTGACGCAGGCTTCCTCGTAGTCGCCGGTCGACAGCCCCGCCTCCGGATGCAGGCTGCACACGCCCATGAAATACAGGTCGGCGCGGATCTGGCCGATCGACTCGATCGTGCCGGCCCCGACCGCCACCATCGAATGCTTGAACAGGCGCCCGCCCAGCATCACCACCTCGATGTGCGCGTGGGCGGCCAGTTCCACCGCGATGCTCGGGCTGTGGGTGACGACCGTGGCTTGCAGCTGTGACGGCAAGTGCCGCACCAGTTGCACCGCCGTCGTGCCGCCGTCGACAAACAGCACCTGGCCCGGCTGCACCAGGCCCGCAGCCGCGCGCCCGATCGCGCTCTTTTCATCGACCGCAATCTGCTGGCGCACGCCGAAATCGGCCATCGCCGGCGAAGCGGGCAAGGCGCCGCCATGCACGCGCTGCAGCAGGCCGTCGCGCGCCATCTCGCGCAGGTCGCGCCGGATCGTGTCCTCGGACAGGCCGAGCGCTGCGCTTTGCGCCTTGGCCACGATCTGGCCCTCGCGCCTGAGCACGTCCATCAGGTATTGCTTGCGTTGGGTGGCCAGCATGTTTGCACGTATCTTCTTGACATTGCACGATTTTGCACGATATTCTTAAAAACACCAAGCACTTTCAGGAGCAACCATGCACGCAGACCGGGTACGCATCAAGCAAGTTCAGTTACTGTCGGACGACTGGCACATCTTGCGCAAGACCACCTACGAATTCCAGCGGCGCGACGGCAGCTGGCAAACCCAGACCCGCGAAACCTATGACCGCGGCAATGGGGCTGTCATTCTGCTGTACAACCGCGCCCGCCAGACGGTGCTGCTGACCCGCCAGTTCCGCTTCCCCGCCTACGTCAACGGACACGATGGCTTCCTGATCGAGGCGGCGGCCGGGCTGCTCGACAATGCCAGCCCCGAACAGCGCATCCGTGCCGAGGCCGAGGAAGAAACCGGCTACCGGGTCGGCCAGGTCACCAAGGTGTTCGATGTGTTCATGAGCCCGGGCTCGGTCACCGAGCGCCTGCATTTCTTTGTCGGCGAGTACGACCACACCAGCCGGATCGGCGACGGCGGCGGCCTGGCGGACGAAGGCGAAGACATCGAAGTGCTGGAAATGGGCATGGATGAAGCAGTCGCTGCGATGGCCACCGGCGGCATTGCCGACGGCAAGACCATCATGCTGCTGCAATATATGCAACTGCACCTGCGCACATGACGCCGCGCACACGCAGCGCCGGGAATATCGCGTATTCTTGAGCCATCTGCGTTTACCCGGAGCTGCCATGAAACCCTTTGCCCCATGCCTTGCCCTCTTGTTCAGCGCTGCCCTCGCCCTGCCCGTCCAGGCCCAGAGCATGAAGCCGGGCTTGTGGGAGATCAACAACAAGGCGCAGTCGGGCGACGGCAAGCTCGAACAGGCGATGGCCGGTCTCGAGCAGCAGATGGCCGCGCTGGATCCGGAGCAGCGCAAGATGATGGAACAAATGATGGCCAAGCAAGGCGTCTCGCTCGGCAAAGGCGCCAGCGGCGTCACCGTCAAGATGTGCATGACCCGCGAGATGGCGGCGCAAAGCGAGTTGCCGATCCAGACCCAGGGCGAATGCACGGCGACCCGCAAGAAGACCAGCGCCACCACCTTGGCCATCAGTTTCGTCTGCACCAATCCACCGTCGCGCGGCGAAGGCGTGGCCAGCTTCATCAATGATACCGCCTATACGATGGCCATGAAGGTAACGGCCAATATGTCCGGCAAGGAAGAGACCATGTCGCTCAATGCGCGCGGCAACTGGCTTGGCGCCGATTGCGGCGCCATCAAGCCGTTCACGGCGCCAAAGGCCAAGTGAGCCGGCACGTCATCTATTTGCAGCTGGCAGCGCCGGCCAAGCCGGAGCTCGGTGCGCCGTGCAATGGCTGCGGCGTGTGTTGCGCCGTCACGACCTGCCCGGTGGCGCGGGTCTTCCTGTGGCGCATCAAAGGGCCATGCCCGGCGCTGGAATGGCATGCGGAGGATGGCCGCTACTTGTGCGGCATGCTGATGCGGCCAGCCACCTATGTGGCGTGGCTGCCTTGGCGCGCAGAGCAATGGTTCGGGCGCCGCATCCGGCGCAAGATTGCGGCCGGCATCGGCTGCGACGCCAGCATCTCGACCGATTCGGGTGGGTAATCGCGCGGACGCAATGCCAACAATGCGCACCGCGTGGGTAAGCAAGCTTACCCACCCTACCGGTCTACGTGTTTCAGCGTAGGGTGGGTAAGGTAGTTAGCGACGCGGACGCCGTGCCAACAATCCCCTTAGTGCTGTTCCATATACGCGAAGTACAAATCACGCGCCCTGGTCGTCACCGGCCCCGCTGGCAGGGTACGCGACTCATACCGCACGCACGGCGTGACCTTGCCGTAATTGCCGGTATTGAAGATCTCCAAAGCCGTATCGAGCTCCTCCTTCTTCACCGTGCGCTCCTCGACGGCGACACCGGCATCAGCCAGCAACGCGATCACGCGTGCGCGCGTAATGCCGGACAAGAATGTGCCATTCGGCACCGGCGTCACCACCTTGCCCTCCGGTGTCACGATAAAGATATTTGACGACGAAAACTCCGCGACATTGCCTTCGCTGTCGAGCATGACGGCATTGTCGTAGCCGCGCTCCTTGGCTTCGCGCATCGCGCGCGTGCTATTGGCGTACAGGGCCGAGGCCTTGGCATCGGTCGGCGCCATCGAGGCGTCGGGCCGGCGCAAGCTCGACAGGCAAGCCGAGAAACCGCTGAACGGCGGCATCGGCGCATCGAACAGCGTCAGCGCAAAGCCGCTCTGGTCGGCGTCGGCGATCAGGAAACCATCGGTTCCAAACACCAGCGGGCGGATATACAGCTCGGCGTCGGTCGGGAATTTGGCGACGCCTTCGCGCACCAGTTCTTCCATCTCATTGACCGACAGCGGGCAACGCAGGCCGACCCGCTCGGCCGAATTGATCACGCGCTGCAAATGCAGGCGCAAGTCCGGCATATGGCCGCGCACCGAACGGGCGCCGTCGAACACTGACGAGCCAAGCCAGACGCTGTGGTCCATCGCGCCGAACAAGGCGGTATTGCCTTCGGCCCATTGTCCTTTGAAGTAAGTCAGATACATGCTGATCCTCAAGTAAAAAGTCCGGACCAGTGTACCGCAATGCCGACTTTCGCATGGTGTAAGCAGATGTTTCAATAGATGCAACTTATGGCTTCAAGCAATACATTCTGTCCATGACCGCCCCGTTCGAGCGCCAGCGCGCCCCCGCCCTGCTACTGGTATTGCTGCTGCACCTCGGACTGTTCGGTCTATGGCAAATTGCCCGGCAACCCAAGCCGGCGCTGCCGTCCACGCCCATGCAATGGTTGACTTTACTGACGCCGCGCCAACCCGCCGCCAGGCCGCCGGCACTGCCGCCGCCGCCGCTGGCCAGGCGCCCGCCCGCCGCGGCTTCCCCTGCCAGCGCGGTCACGCCAAAGACCTCCCTGCCAGCGCCCAGTCCCCCGCCCACCGCGGCCGACCCGGCTGCCACGCCCGACGACAAGGAACCCGCCCTGCCCGTCGTAGCGCCAGTGGAAGCGACTGGCCGCACCAGCGCCGACATCATGCGCCAGGCAAGGCGCGACCTCGGCAAGATCGACCGCGACATCCGCGCGGCCGATGCCAAGTGGGTGCGGGCTCCGGCCAGCACGCCCCATTCGAGGATGCAGGCCGCGTTCGATGCGGCCAAGGACGCGGTACCGCCCAAATGGTACGAGGCGGCCCGCATTACGGAGCTGGGCGTCCAGGCCGGCACCGGCGCACGCATGGTTAAAGTGGTGTCTGCGCTCGGCACCTATTGCATCCGGGTCGCCAGCAACCACACGCTGGCCGACATGCTGCCCAAGCCCGGCTCCAATCAGGACCAGATGTCGACCGGCATCCGGCCCACCTTCGCCACCTGCCCCAAGTGAACCCGGGCCAGGCTTGCTCTGTACGGTAGCGAACAATCATTGCCTGCGGACAGAAGTACACTGGCCGCTGATGCTTTCCCATCCAGAGACCGTGAGCTGCCATGCCTTGTCCCCGCCACTTGCTGTGCATCCTGGCCCTGCTGTCCATAGTCGGCGCCTGCGCGTCGATGCCGGATGTGACACCCGGCGCGGCGAGCGTGGCACCCGGCACGCCAACTGTGACCAGTGTCAACGGCATGCTCTCGTCCAAGCAGGCCGGCGCCCTGCTTGAGCGCCGCTGGCGCAGCGCCACGCCCGACATGGCCGCGCTGGCTTCGCTCGAAGAAGCAGTGACCGGCGTGCCCCTGATTGCCGGCAACAAGCTCACGCTGCTGTTCGACGGCCCGCAAATCATGAAGGAAATGATGACGGCAGCCAGCGCCGCCGTCGACACCATCAACCTCGAAACCTATATCTTCGACCAGGATGAAATCGGCCTGAAGTTCGCCGACCTGCTGATCGAAAAACAAAAGCAAGGCGTGGCCGTCAATGTGCTGTACGACAGCGTCGGCACCATCGGCACGCCGAAGGCCTTCTTCCAGCGCATGGCCGACGCCGGCATCGGCTTGATCGAATTCAACCCCATCGCCCCGGGCAGCAAGAGCGGCAAATGGGAAATCAATAACCGCGACCACCGCAAGGTCATGATCGTCGACGGCAAGCTCGCCTTCACCGGCGGCGTCAACATCAGCGCCGACTATGCGGCCAGCTCCCTGTTCCGCAAGCGCTCGCGACCGGCAGCCAATGCTGCGGTCGGCTGGCGCGACACCCACATCAAGATCGAAGGGCCGGCCGTGGCCGCCTTCCAGTACATGTTCATCAACGCCTGGATCAAGCAAGAAGCCGGCGACCTCCCCGAACGCAATTACTTTCCGCCGCAAAAGACAGTCGGCAGCAAGCTGATCCGCGTGCTGGCGACCGATCCTGATTCCGGCTTTCAAATCTACCGTTCCTTCGTGCTGGCACTGCAGCAAGCCAGGAAATCGATCCACATGACGGCCGCCTATTTCGTGCCTGACCAGCAAATCGTCGATGCGCTGACGGCGGCGGCGCGCAATGGGGTTGACGTCACCCTGGTCCTGCCCGGCGTGTCGGACCACAGCCTGGTGGTCGATGCCGGCCGCTCCTTCTATGACGAATTGTTGGCTGGCGGCGTCAAGATCTACGAGATGCAGGTGAACGTGCTGCATGCCAAGGCGGCTGTCATCGACGGCAACTGGTCGACCATCGGCTCGAGCAATATCGACCGCCGCAGTTTCCTGCACAACTATGAGCTCAACGTCATCGTGCTCGATGAGCAATTCGGGCAAGAAATGGAAAACGCCTTCCGCGAGGACGTGCGCAATTCAACCCTGATCACCCAGGCGCAATGGTCTGACCGCCCGCTGGTGGAGCGCTTCAAACAGTGGTTTGCGCGCCGCTGGGCATACTGGCTATAGGGAAGCCCTGATCTATTCGTGCCGGCGGTCTTGACCTCAAAAAAAACATCCTGCGGCGTTGCAAATCCTCGCCATACCACGCGGTATGTCTGCGGATT
>CBDDRJ010000078.1:0-5401 GCA_965233055.1 uncultured bacterium | reverse complement strand
CAGGCGCGACAGGGGCAGACCGGTGCGCACGGAGATGCGGCTGACCACCGGCAGGAACAGGGCCGCCGCGCCCACGTTCTGCATGAAGCTGGAGATGACACCGGTGGTTGCGGAGATGAGCGGGATGATGCGCCGCTCGGTAGTGCCCCCGATGCGCAGGATCTGGTTCGCCACCAGCCCCATGATGCCGGTGCGGTCCAGGCCGGCGCCGATGATCATCACGGCGATGATGGAGATGACCGCGTTGCTGGCGAAACCATCGAACAGCTGCTCCGTCTCGACCAAAGGCGGAACGAAGGGCAGCACCGTGGTCAGGCCCAGCAGCACCAGCACCAGGATCGCGGCCACATCGACCCGCACCACCTCGGAGACGAACAGGTAGACGGTGAAGGCCAGCAGCCCCAACACCCAGAGCATTTCGGTGGTCAGTTCCATCCAGTGTTCCTGCCAAGGGTAAAAGGGCCGGGCATGGCCTGGATTCTACCGGCCGCCCATGATGGCCGCCAGGACACTATTGCGCCTAAAGCCACTGCGACGCCCGGCCGCTATAGTCTTCAAGGCGACGCGTCGTTCGACGATGTCCGCCCGGGCCCGGGCCGTGCGCCGGGGTTGCCGCCAGCCATGGCGCGAGGATCTCGCCAAGGGGGATCAAGATGCGTACCCGGATCGTAGACGAAGAAGTACTGGCCCGTGCGGCAGAAGCCGCCGAACAGGAACGAGGCAGCAAGATCAGGCAAGTGAGCAAGGAACGCCTGAGCCACCGCGCCGCCATGCGCGCACTGGAACGCAAGCGCGAGATCGAGGAATTGCGCCGTAACCTGAGTGACTTCGAGGATTACTGGCTGGACGAAAAACAGTAACCCTCTGAACAACAAGCCCTCAATGCCAAGTTCCGGTTTCCGCCGGAACCTCCGGTACAGAATCGGTCAAAGACCGCTTCCCAGAACCACTACCCCACCGCCATCCGCGCATTGCGGAACAGGGGCAACCAGGAGCCGTCCTCGCCCCATTCTTGCGGATGCCAGGAATACTGCAGATACGACGCTATTCATTACCTAGGCGATGTGTGTAAAAATGGCGCAACATAATCCAATGGCAACCTCGCTTTCCGTCCTGCCTTTGCACTGCTTATGGTCTTGCTAACGCTTCCGCTCCAGCTGTCAGGATTATATCCATATTGCCTTCGACGTGATCGATGGTGACACCAGCAATTTCACCACCTCTCCAACGTAAACAACGGCCGGATCGCCGGATCCTTATCATTCTCTGGGTCTTGACTGTGCTCTTCGCCTTGCGTGTCGCTGCACAGCCGCTCGCGCTCGTCGTGCCTGTGCTGCCGGAATTCAGACTCTGGCATGGTGGGGCGATGCCTTACCCATTGCTGCTGGTGCTTCAGTTAGCCATCCTGCTCATCATGATTAGAATCAATCTCCACGCCGGCCGTACTGGGCTCCCGTACTGGCCACGGGTGGCGAAGGGACTGACTGTCTTCGGCGCAATGTATTTCATCGCCATGCTCGGCCGACTCATCATTGGACAGCTATTCGACGCCACACCGTCGTGGTTTGACCGACCTCTGCCCAGCCTGTTTCATTTGGTGCTGGCAAGCTGGTTACTGATCGTGTCCCGTCTGCTTGGGAGGGCACGTGCCTAGTCTTGCCCCCTGGATCATCTATCCGGCGACGATGACCCTGTGCCTAGCAACGTACTTCACGCTGAATTCGGTCGGCGTACCACTCCCGTGGTCGATGTATGTCCCCGCCTTTCTAGGCGCCGCGCTGGTGATGGTGTTCGAACGGCGCTTCCCGCACCGCCGCGCCTGGCGGCCTGACGGAACAACGATAGCCAACGATATTGCCTATATGGCGCTTGTGCAAATGCTCTTGCCTCCAGGTGTGGCAATACTATTCGTACTGCTATTCATCGAACCCTTGCAAAGTTTCGAGCTGGCCAGGCTGTGGCCACATGCCTGGCCGGTGTGGGCACAGGCAATGTTGATGTTGCTGGTGGCAGATTTCTTCCGCTACTGGCTGCATCGCGCCGCGCACCGCTACTTGCCACTGTGGCAACTGCACGCGGTACATCACTCACCCAAGCAATTGTATTGGCTCAATGTCGGGCGTTTTCACCCTCTGGAAAAGTCGTTGCAAATGGCACTCGACACATTGCCGTTCATGTTGGTCGGTGTGGGTGTAGAGGTCATTGCACTGTATTTTGTATTCTATGCGGTGAATGGTTTTTTTCAGCATTCCAATATCTGCCTGCGCTTCGGATGGCTCAACTGGGTGATCAGCAGTGCTGAACTGCATCGCTGGCACCATTCGCGCATTCCGGAGGAGTCCGACCACAATTTCGGCAATAACCTGATTATCTGGGATTGGCTTTTTGGCACGCGCTACCTGCCGCCGGATCGCGAGAGCGAAGATCTTGGCCTCCTCAACCGGAATTACCCGAGCGATCTTGCTGCACAATTGATCACTCCTTTCGTTGGCGACATTACCAAACGCGCTGCAGCCCTTCCGTCACCACCGCGCATGTTCCATTCTATTGCGCGCACCGTCAAGCGCGCCACCCTGGAAGTCCTCATGGCCCGCTACTACTGGCAATACTGGCGGCCACTGGCGCGCGCCGCGCGCGATCCTGCACGCGCACAGGCTGCTGTTCTGCGCGACATTCTTGCCCGCCACCGTGAGAGTGGCTTCGGTCGCACCCATGACTATTCGCACATCAACGGCTGTGATGACTTCCGCGCCCGAGTGCCGATTCAGCAATACGAGGACCTGCGACCGTGGATAGAGGCACAGCAACGCGGCGAAGCGGGCCTTACACTGGAAGCACCGGTACTCTACGCACGCACCAGTGGCACCACCGACCGGCCAAAATTCGTGCCGATCACCGGGGCGGCACTCGCCCAGCATCGGCGCGGCCAGCGACTTTATACGTATCTGCAATTCCGAGCCTGTCCCGAGGCTTTTCTCGGCCCTGCCCTTGGCATGGTCGGCAGCGCGGTTGAAGACCGTACCTCGCAGGGCGTACCCATAGGTTCGGTGTCAGGCACGCTGTATGCCAGCATGCCCGCCTTTATACGCTCACGCTACATCACCCCACCCGAAGTATTTGCCATCGCTGACTATGACGTCAAATATCGCACGCTCGCCCAGATTGCGCTGCGCCAATCGAGCCTTAGTTACCTCGCCGGTGCCAATCCTTCGTCATTTCTGCGCCTGCAGGAAATACTAAACAAGGAACGCGAGACACTGATCGCCGGGGTAGAGACCGGTCAGTTTGCCGACTGGGATAATTTCTCGCCAGAATTACAAACGGCGCTGCTGTCCGCCACCGTCCCTTTACCGGAACGCGCCGCGACCTTGCGGGCCATCAGCACACCACTCACATTCTCACGCGTCTGGCCCGAATTGCGCCTCGTTGCAACCTGGACTGCTGGCAGTTGCGGTGTCGCATTGGCCAGATTTCGGCGCGACCTGCCATCCGATTGCACGGTTTTCGACATCGGTTACCTCTCGACCGAGTTCCGAGGCACAATAACGCTTATGCCTGAGCACACAGCAGGGCTGCCACTGGTCAACGAACATTTCTATGAGTTCGTTGAACGAGAGGCTTGGGACAGAGGAGTACCGGTCTTCCTGGGCTTACACGAGTTGGTCGAAGGCCCACTCTACTACGTGATCGTCACGACTGTGTCCGGTCTTGTCCGCTACTTCATGAACGACCTCGTCACTGTCGATGGCTGGCACTCAACCACACCCTTGCTGCATTTCGTGCAGAAAGGGCTCGGCGTCACCAGCATCACCGGCGAGAAACTCTACGAAGGCCAATTCCTAGACGGCATGCGTGATCTGGCCCCTGATGCAAGCTTTTATCTGCTGCTTGCTGACGAGTCGGAAAGTCGCTACTGCCTTTTCATAGAGGCAGATGTGCAGACCGATTTTCTTCCCGATGCACTCGACCGTAAATTGGCGGCACGAAACGTCGAATACCGCGACAAGCGCGCCAGCGGCCGATTGCGGTTGCCGAAGATCATTAAATTGCGCGCGGGTGCTGGCGATGCTTACAAACAGTACTTGATGTCACGCGGCCAACGTGAAGGCCAATTCAAATATCTGACTGTGCAATACCAGCGTGACTGCGAATTTGATTTCATGGCCTGGCAGATATGACTCGACTCGCCGACCTGCATTTTCATACTCTGGAGATTCCTTTTCGCCAGCATTTCAGTCACGCCTCTGCGACGCGAACGACGACCTGCAGTGTGTGGATCGAGGCTGTCACAGCAGCAGGTACAACTGGCGTGGGCGAGGCCTGCCCACGCGACTATGTAACAGGGGAAACCCTAGACACTGCACGAGCCTTCTTTGGAGAAGTGCGCGCTGAAGTGCTGGCCGATATTTTCGACGCCGCTAGTCTGCGCGCCTGGGTGACCAAGCACGCCTCTCGCATTGATCGCCATCCCGCCGCCTGGTGTGCTATCGAACTCGCACTCATCGACGCTTTGGCGCGCGATGCCGGGCAGAGTGCCGAAGCCTGGTTGGACTTGCCAGAAACTGCCGGACAGTTTCAGTACAGCGCCGTACTAGGCGATGCCGCTCCGAACACTTTCGCAGCCACCCTTGCGCGTTACCGTGCCGCTGGATTTACCGACTACAAGCTCAAGCTTTCCGGTGATCTTGCGTACGATCGTGACAAACTCACGGTGCTGCGCGATGCCGGTCCAGATGTCGCACGCCTGCGGCTCGATGCCAACAATCTCTGGTCCGAGGCTGATACGGCGATTGCCTGGCTTGCCAATCTTGAAGCGCCGGCCTTCGCCATCGAAGAGCCGCTCAAGGTTCAATATGCCGAAGACCTTCCACGGCTGGCCCATGAACTGGATATGGCCATCATCCTCGACGAGAGTCTAACGCGACTGGATCAGCTCGACGCCCTCGACACCAGCACGCGCTGGATCGCCAACTTGCGTGTATCCAAGCTCGGAGGTCTGCTGCGTACTTTGGATATGGCTGACGCAGTTCGTAAACGTGGTGCGCGAATCATCGTCGGTGCGCAAGTCGGCGAAACCAGCCTACTTACTCGCGTGGGACTCATCGCTGCACAGGCTGCAGGCAGTGCGTTGGTCGCGCAGGAAGGCGCTTTCGGCACGCAACTATTGACGCAGGATGTGGTTGATCAGCCGCTAATGTTCGGTCCGAGCGGTGTTTTGCATTTTGAAACAAAAGGCCTTGGCTGGGGGTTGGCCTGTAAGCCGGTAAACCCCTGCTTCCACCCCTAACGCTCCGCGAGAGGGGCGCGTAACGGTAGGATGCGAGAAGCGGACTACACTACCCCACCGCCACCCGCGCATTGCGGAACAGGCGCAACCAGGGGCCGTCCTCACCCCACTCTT
>CBDDRJ010000077.1:0-20858 GCA_965233055.1 uncultured bacterium | reverse complement strand
AGATTTTGAGGATTTTTGGGCCAATAGTGGTCCCTATTGACCCAAAAATCGGCGAAATATGGACCGGTCAGGCGGATTTCCTGACCGATTCGTTAGGTCCGACAGGCTGCTAGGAGCGATGCCCATGTCCAGCGAAAAGCTTGAAGCGCCGTTCCACGCCGGCGAACTGCTGGCCCAGCAACTTGCCGGCGGCGGGCCGCCAGGCTTTGCCATTCGGGACTTCATGCCTGAGCAGCACCGCAGCTTCTTTGCGCAGCTGCCCTTCCTGTGCGTGGGCGCATTGGACCGGCAAGGCTGGCCGCTGGCCACGGTCCTGGCAGGCGCCCCTGGATTCGCGACCTCCCCCACGGCGCACACGATCGCCATTGCGGCCGGCGCCGACGCCAGCGACCCTGCCCACGGCCTGCTGGTCGAGGGTGCGGCCATTGGCCTGCTCGGCATCGAGTTGCCCACCCGGCGCCGCAACCGGGCCAATGGACGATTGACCCGCAGCGACCGCGACGGCCTGCTGTTGGAAGTGCAGCAATCGTTTGGCAACTGCCCAAAATATATCCGCGCGCGCGCCTTGGTGCCGGTGCCCGTATCCGTTCCCGCCTCGGCACCGCTCAGTTTCAATGGCTTGCCGGCAGCTGCCGCCGACCTGCTGTCAAACAGCGACACCTTGTTCGTGGCCACCGCCAGTGGCGGCACGGTCGACATCTCCCATCGCGGTGGCCCCGCCGGACACGTGCGGGTGCAGGGAGACACGCTGCTGGTGCCGGATTATCCCGGCAACCGCTACTTCAACACCCTTGGCAACCTGGTACTGGAGCCGCGCTGCGCATTGGTACTGGTCGATTTCGACAGCGGCGATATATTGCAATTGCAGGGGGAAGCAGAAGTCCTGTGGAATCAGGTGCCGGACGCAGATGCCTTGGCGCAGCGCATGTGGACCATGCGAGTGAAGCGGGGCTGGCTGCGCCGCGCTGCTTTTCCGCTGCGCACGAGTCCAGTCGCGTAAACATTCAGGCAGGCATCACCCGGGCCCGTCCAGCGTCCTTCGCCAGGTACAGCTGGGCATCCGCCTGCTCGAGCAAGGCTTGCGGATCAGTACCGTTATCCGGACGCAAGCAAGCCACGCCCAGGCTGATGGTGACGCTGCCACAGACCTGCGATGCCGCATGGGGCAGCTTGAGCGCGCGCACGGCCAGCTCAAGCGCCGCTGCAATTTGAACGGCCCCGCTCAGCGGCGTGCCCGGCAGCAGGCACACGAATTCCTCGCCGCCGTAGCGCGCCACCGTATCGTGCGAGCGGGACAGGCCATTCGACAGGGCAATTGCAATCGCTTGCAGGCAGGCGTCGCCCGCCGGGTGGCCGTAGTGGTCGTTGTAGAGCTTGAAGTAATCGACGTCGATCATAATTATCGACAAGTCGTGCCCCATGCGCGCGCAGTGGCGCCATTCGGCCTTGAGCATACTGTCGAAATGGCCGCGGTTGGCGACACCGGTCAAGGCATCGAACAAGGCCATCGAGCGCAAGGTGTCGGCCTGGTTCTTGAGCAGCACATGGGCCCGCACACGCGCCTGCACCACCCGGGTGTGGAAGGGTTTGCCGATGAAGTCGACGGCGCCCGCCTCCAGGCAGCGCGCCTCCTCGACCGGCTCGGACAGGGCGCTGATGAAGATGACGGGAATATGCCGGGTCTGGGCATTGCCTTTGAGTTGCTGGCAAACGGTGTAGCCGCTCATGCCAGGCATGATGTTATCGAGCAGTACCAGGTCCGGCCGCAGTTGCATGCACATTGCCAGCGCCTGCTGCCCGTCGTTGGCGGTGTAGACGGTGTAGTCGCTCTTGAACATCTCGACCAGCAGGCAGACCTGATCCTGGTCATTGTCGACCAGCAGCAGCACCGGTTTGTGGTCCAGCACGTCATCGCCGCCGGCCGCCGGTAGCGCAGCCTTGATGGCCGCGGCTGTCTCTAGCTTGTCCACGCGCTCCCCGCTCCGGTCAGGCATTAGCGGCCGGAGCGACCGCTAATGAGGCGCAACAGGAACATGACGATGGCGACAACCAGCAGGACATGGATCAAGCCGCCGATGGTGGTAGAGGAAACCATACCCAGTAACCACAGGACGAGCAGGATGATTGCAATTGTATAAAGCATGGCGTATTCCTTGATGCTCAGCATGAGCGGAAATGTCTCCGCAACAGGCAAACTATTGCATCAAATAAAAGGCCGATCTGTCTGGTAGCGAACGCATGCCCGCCTGGCGGACGGGTCAGTAGACATCCAGTATAAAGGGTGCATAATGTCAATATGATTTGACACAAACCGGGGTCAGACACGATGGATACGGCAAGGCAAACCTGGCGCGCACGCAGTGCCGCCATTGCCACCCTGTTCCTGCTGCAGGCGTGCGGCGGCGGGAGCGGGGGCAGCACGACGGCGCCACCACCGGCCAACGTGCCAACACCTCCGCCTGCCGTCAGCGACGGCTCGTTTGACGATACCAACAGTTACTCCAGCGCCCGCAATGCCTCGCTCGCCACGCCCAACGAGCAGGCCGCCGTCGTGCGCACCCGGATGACGCTGGCCGGCCAGCAGATCGACTACACCGTCACCAGTGGCCACCTGACGGCAAGCGATCCGAATGGCCGCAACATCGCGTCCTTTTTCTACATGGCCTACACCGCCGACAATAAGGCAGCGGCGGCGCGGCCATTGACCTTTTTTTACAATGGCGGCCCCGGCTCGGCCAGCATGTGGCTGCACATGGGCGCCTTCGCCCCCAAGCGCATCGTCACCAATATTCCGTCCACGGTGATGCCCGCACCGACCCAGCTCATCGAGAATCAGGAGAGCCTGCTCGATGTGACCGACATGGTCTATCTCGACCCGGTCGGCACCGGTTTCTCGCAGGCGATCGCGCCCTTCACCAACGCCAATTTCTGGGGCGTCGACAGTGACGCGGCGTCGTTGCGCGATTTTGTGCGGCGCTACCTGGCAGTGAACAAGCGCAGCGCGTCGCCACTGTATCTGCTGGGCGAATCCTATGGCGGCCCGCGCACGGCCGTGCTGGCCAACCTGCTCGAGAGCGCGGGCGTGCGGCTCAGTGGCGTGATCATGCAGTCCCCTGCCATGAACTACAACAGCAATTGCGGCGTGATCGACACGGCCATCAGCTGCGAAGGCTATGTGCCGACCTATGCCGCGATCGGCGCCTACCACCAGCGCAGTTCCCCGGTTCCGTCCGACTTCGGCACATACATCGTGCAGGCGCGCGCCTTTGCCGCCGGAGCCTACCGCAATGCGATGAGCGCTTACCTCGCCTCGCGCATCGGGCCGCCCGTGGTGGTGGCCGATCAGCTGGCCGCCTATACGGGGGTCGGTGCGCTGACCTGGCAGCAGGACTTCAATATCGGCCCCGGCTACTTCCAGCGCAATGTCCTGCCGGGCCATTTGGTGGGCCGCTATGACGGGCGGGTGTCCGCGGCCAATGGCAGCGCGCTCGCGTCCGGCGGCGATCCGTCGCAGTCTGTGATCAGCAATGTATTCGGCACCACGATGCTCAATTACCTGAGCAATGAACTGAAGTACCGGGCGGCCTCGAGCTACCGCCCGTTCAGCGAAATCATCGAAGACTGGAATTTCAGCCACGACGGCAAGGTCGTGCCCGATACGATTCCCGACCTGGCCAGCGCAATCCTGATCAACCCGCGCCTGAAGGTGCTGTCGATGAGCGGCATGCATGACCTGGCGACCCCGTTCTACCAGACCGAACTCGATTTCGGCCGGCTCGGCAACAATCCCAACATCACGATCCGCAACTATAGCGGCGGCCACATGTCCTATCTTGACGACACGGCACGCCGCGCGCAAAAAGCCGATCTGCTGGTCTTTTATGCCAGCGAAGGCAGGAGCCAATAATGAGCCTGTTGACCATTCTCGCCTTTTCCATCCTGGCCGCCGACGGCGAAGCCTACGCGTCCGATCTGCCGCAGGGCGACCCCGTTGTGCCACCCGCATTGCGCCAGGCCCCGCGCGAAAACAGCGCGAGCGGCGACGACTTGCGCCAGCAGGTGATACAGAAGCTGAAGGCCCGCTTCGATGCGGCCGATGCCGACCGCGATGCGCGCCTGACCCAGGACGAGGCCAGGGCCGGCGGGCTCGGTTTCGTGGCCCAGCATTTCACCGACATCGACACGGCGCACCGCGGCTCGGTCAGCTTCGACGAGGTCAGGAAGTTCGTGCAGTCGCGGCGACCGGCTGCGCAGTAGACTAAGGGCTTTTTAGCATGCGGCCGGCCAGCCATCGCGGTACTATGGAGGGTACGATCTCCATGCCGCCGGGAAGCCGCAACGATGCCGAAATCTGCAGCAAAATTGTCACAATGCCAATACAATCAAGGACTTGCCGACGGGTCGATTGATGGCATCGACATGCGCGCAGGCGTGCGCCGGGTGGGCGGCAATCCCGCCACCTATGCACGCATGCTGCAGATGTTCTGCGACACGCACGCCGGCGCGGCGCTGGCCTTGATGGCGGCGCTCGGCAATGGCGAACGCGACAACGCCGAACGCATCGCCCACTCCATCAACGGCGTGGCGGCCAACCTGGGGGCGCAGCGCCTGTCCGACGCGGCGGCGGCACTCGAACGCGCGCTGGCCAGCCAGAGCGAAGACGACGAGCTGATCGATGCGTTCGCTGCCGCGCTGGCGCAAACGGTGGCCGGCATCCGTGCGGCGCTCGATGCCGCAGCGCAGCCGGCCAGCCAGGCGGCCGACATGGCAGCCATGCCGGGCACGCAGGCCGCCGCAGGGCAAGCCGTTCCGCGCCAGCAGGCCGCCGACGCGCTGGCCGGCCTGTCAGCCTGCCTCGACAACCATAGCGGCGAGACGATCGACTATCTGGAGCAGCATGCTGCGGCATTGCGCGCGGCCCTGGGCGAGCCGGCCTACGAGCAACTGGCGCTGGCGATCGGACGTTTTGAGTTTTCGGTGGCCCTGGCCGTCTTGGCGGCGCACCGGTAACGGTGGGCACGGGGTCGTCGCACGGTCATTGGTGCGGCGACCTGCCCACCCTACGAAAGTCATCTGCTCTAAAGCAAAGCGGCCCGCAAGGGCCGCCTCATTCACTTCCGGTGGTACAACAGCTCGCTTAGTCGAGCTTCCACGCGTAGTCGACCTTGGTCCAGGTCTCGGCCGGCGCGCCGTCCTTGGTGCCCGGCTTGAACTTGCAGGCCGAAATGGCCTTCAGCGCCGCCTTGTCCAGGTTCTTGAAGCCGCTGGTCTTGTCCAGCTTGGAGTCCTTGACGCTGCCGTCGGCCGCCACCAGGAAGGACATCGATACCGTGCCCTGCTCTTCGTTCATCAGCGACGCCTTCGGGTATTCGGCCCTGCAGTTCTTGGAGTCAAACGACGCCGGTGTTTCAGCAGCCATGGCACCACCGGCCACGGCCATGAAGGCGGCGACTGCGACAGCACGGGTGATGAGTTTAGTTGTAGCCATACTAGTCATTCCATTCCACAAATTGTTGAATACGTCGCTCGAGTTTAGAACTCTTCCCAGCCATCGTCAGCCGCCGCTGCGGCGGCCGTCTTTTGCGGCTTGGCCGCTGCCGGCGCCGGACGCTTCAGTGCTGGTTTCGGCTTGATCGCCACCACCTGGTTCGATGCCGGTGCCGACGTCTCGAATGCCGGCGGCGTGTACACATGCGCCTCCTCGCCTTCGACCAGCTTGAAGATGCTGACCACGTGCGCCAGGTCGCTGGCCTGGTCTTGCAGGCTTTGCGCTGCCGCTGCCGCTTCCTCGACCAGTGCCGCATTCTGCTGCGTCATGCTGTCCATCTCGATGATCGACAGATTGACCTGTTCGATGCCGGCACTCTGTTCCTGGCTGGCGTTGGCGATCTCGCTCATGATGTCGGTCACGCGCTTGACGGAGTCAACCACTTCATCCATCGTCACGCCGGCCTGGCCGACCAGTTTCGAACCGCGTTCGACCTTCTCGACCGAGTCGCCGATCAGGGTCTTGATTTCTTTTGCTGCCGCTGCCGAGCGCTGGGCCAGGTTGCGCACTTCCGATGCGACGACCGCGAAACCGCGGCCCTGTTCGCCGGCACGCGCCGCTTCCACCGCTGCGTTGAGCGCCAGGATATTGGTCTGGAACGCGATGCCGTCGATGACGCCGATGATGTCGACAATCTTCTTGGCCGAATCGTTGATCGAACCCATGGTGTCGACCACTTGCGAGACCACTTCACCGCCCTTGCGCGCCACGTCCGATGCATTGGCGGCCAGCTGGTTCGCTTCGCGTGCATTGTCGGCGTTCTGCTTGACGGTCGAGGTCAGTTCTTCCATCGCCGATGCGGTCTTCTCCAGCGAACTGGCCTGCATTTCGGTACGCGACGACAGGTCGATATTGCCGGCCGCGATTTCGCGCGATGCGGTGCCGATGGTTTCGGTACCGGTGCGAACCTGGCTGACGATGCCGACCAGCGAGTCGCGCATCGCGCGCATTTCGGCCAGCACGCTGGTGGTGTCGGAGGAGTCGGACTCGATATAGATGGCCAGGTTGCCATGGCCAATATTACCGGCGATTTCAGCCGTGTAGTCAGGCTCGCCGCCCAGCTGCTTGAGCAGGCCGCGGGTGATCACGCCGGCGGCGACGATGCCCAGCACGACGGCCATCACGCCCAGGCCGATCATGAAGTTGCGGGCCGTGTTGTAGGCTCTCTCGGCTTCTTCGCCGGCAGCGGCATTGACCTTGTCTTCCAGTTCGGCCAGCTTGTCGAGTCCATCCATCCATTTTTTCTGCGCCGGGCGGATTTCCTTGATGAAGACGCGGGTCGCATCTTCGGCCTTATTGGCCAGCCACAGCTCGGAAGCCTTGGCGATGGCCGGCATCGCGACGCCGGACGCTTCCTTGACGGCGGCGAGCATGGCCTTCTCTTCGGGCGTGCCTTCAGCCGCGAATTTGTCGGACAGCTTCTTTTCAAGCACGTTATAAGCGGCGGTCTGCTCGGCAAAGCGCTTCATTTCCGGTTCCATCGACTCCGGATCGGTCATCAGGGTCAAGGTCTTGAGCGACGTCACGCGAATGCTGACGTTGGTCCGCATGTCGAGCACCAGGCGGGTGACGACGTTATTGACGGTCACCACGCGATCGAGGCGGTCGTTGATCTGCGACATGCGGCTGATACCGAGCATTGTCACGGCCACCAGCAGCACCAGCACCAGTGCAAAGCCGAGTCCCAGACGGGTTCCAACTTTCATATTTGTTAAATTCATTTCATCTCTTCTTCTATGACACTATTGATCAAATATGCCGCGCTCTGGGACTGGCGCCTCGCGGTATTGAGGCAGTTTCAGCCCATAGATTATAGGCGTTCAGTTTGCTTCGAAGCAAGCTAAAACTGCCAGATTCTATCGCAAATCCACCATTTTTCATTACCTGGAAGAAATAGTATTAATTAAAATATATGGCCTATGCGTGCCGCCGCATCGATGCCGCCGCCGCCAGCAGCAGTTGCGGGTCGGCCAGGGCCAGCCTGGCCGGGTCCGACAGCATCTGGCGGAAACCGCGCGCGCCCGGCAAGCCGGCCATCAGGCCCAGCATATGGCGCGTCACGCTATTGAGTTTGAGTCCGCGCGCGCCGTGTGCGGCCAGTTGGGCCGCGATATACGGCACCATCGCGGCCAGCACCTCGTCGCGCGATTTGACGGGCGTGGGATCGCCATAGAAGCGCGCGTCATAGGTCGCCATCGCGTACGGGTTGTGATAGGCCTCGCGCCCCATCATCACGCCGTCGACATGCTGCAGGTGGGTGGCGATCTCGTCGTCGGTCCTGATGCCGCCATTGATGATTACTTCCAGTTGCGGGAAGTCGCGTTTGAGCTGGTAAGCGACCTCGTAGCGCAGCGGCGGGATTTCGCGGTTTTCTTTCGGCGACAGGCCCTTGAGGACGGCATTGCGCGCATGGACGATGAAAGTCTTGCAGCCAGCTTCGGCGATGGTGCCGACGAAGTCGCGCACGAAGCCATAGGATTCATCCTTGTCGATACCGATCCGGTGCTTGACGGTGACGTCGATCGACACCGCGTCGCGCATGGCCTTGACGCAATCGGCCACCAGCTGCGGCTCGGCCATCAGGCAGGCACCGAAGGCGCCCTTCTGCACCCGCTCGGACGGGCAGCCGCAATTGAGGTTGATCTCGTCGTAGCCCCATTGCTCGCCCAGCCGCGCGCAAGTGGCCAGGTCGCCCGGATCGCTGCCGCCCAGCTGCAGGGCGACCGGATGCTCGACTTCATCGAAGTCGAGGTGGCGCGCGACGTCGCCATACACCAGCGCGCCGGTCGTCACCATTTCCGTATACAGCCACGTGTGGCGCGTGATCTGGCGGTGGAACACGCGGCAGTGGCGGTCGGTCCAGTCCATCATCGGGGCGACGGACAGGGTGCGGGGCGCAAGCGCGCTCTTGCTGCTTTGTTTCGGATCGGTTGACATGTTGATACTGCGGCATCGGCCATTCAGGGTGCGCCATTATACGCGAGCTGGCGGCTGCGAAATGGCCAGCAGGCCAGTGAAGACCAGCATGCCATTGATGATCAGCAGTTCCAGGCCGAGCCGGTAGCTGCCCAACAGCTGCGCCTGGTGCAGGTCGAGCCAGGCGCAGGCCAGCGGGCCGGCCACACAGACCAACGGCACCCAGGCCTGGCGCACGCTGCGCCGGGTCAGCAGGCCGAAGGCAAACAGGCCAAGCAGGGGGCCGTAGGTGTAGCCGGCCAGTTTCAGGATCAGGTTGATCATGCTGGGGTCGTCGATCCACTTGAAGCCCAGCACCAGCAGCAGGAAAGCCAGCGCAAAGCCGAGATGGACGCGATGCCGCCAGCGCATCTTGGCCGCCTCGGGCAGGTCGTGGCGCCGGTTCAGGCCGAGAATGTCGATGCAGAAGCTCGATGTCAGTGCCGTGATGGCACCGTCCGCGCTGGGGAACAGAGCCGATACCAGGGCGATCAGGAAAATGACCTGCACGGCTGCAGGCAACTGCCCCATGACGACGGCGGCGAACAGCTTGTCGCCGCTGGCGGTCACGCCGGCCAGCGGCGCATACAGGTGCAGCAGTCCGCCCAGATACAGGAACAGTCCCAGCACGCCGACCAGGGTCACGGTCAGGGTGACCATATTCTTTTGCGAGCCGCCGAGCGTCTTGACCGAGATTGTCTTTTGCATCATCTCCTGGTCCATGCCAGTCATGGTGATGGTGATGAATGCGCCGGCGACGATCTGCTTGATGAAAAAATTGGGGCTGTCGATGTCGGTGGTGAAGACATTGGCCAGGCCCTGCGCCTGCATCTGCCCCAGCGCGTCCAGCACCGACAGGTCCATCCGGTGCAGCAGGAAGCCGACGCAAACCAGCAGCCCGCCCAGCATGCATGAAGTCTGCAAGGTGTCGGTCCAGACGATGGTCTTGACCCCGCCCTGGTAGGTGTACATCAGGATCATGGCCAGGATCACCAGCGTCGACAGCCAGAACGGCACGCCCAGGCTGTCGAGGATGATCGCCTGCAGGATGGCGACCACCAGGTAAAGGCGCGCGGTGGCGCCGGCCAGCCGCGACAGGATGAAAAAGGCGGCGCCGCTGCGCCCTGCACTGCGGCCAAGCCGCACGTCGAGGTAATGGTAGATCGAGGTCAGCTTGAGGCGGTAGTACAGGGGCAGCAGCACGAAGGCAACCACCAGGTAGCCGATCACATAGCCGATCGTCACCTGCAGGTAGCCAAAGCCGTCGCGACCGACGGCGCCGGGCACGCTGATGAAGGTCACGCCCGACAAGGTGGTGCCGACCATGCCGAAGGCGACCAGCATCCAGTTGCTGTTCTTGTTACCGATGTAGAAGCTGTCGTTGGTGGCGTTGCGCGAGGTGGCCCAGGCGACGGCCAGCAGCAGGCCGAAATACGCGATCAGGATGCAGAACAGGATGATTGGGGACATGCGCTCTCGCCGGGGTGCCAGGGAATCGCATATTTGAACACATTCTGCGGCTGCAGATGCAAAAAAGGACGCCGTAGCGCCCCCTTGATTGGTAGGGTGGGTAAGCTTGCTTACCCACGCGTGGGTTCGGTCAAGCCGAACCTACCCTGCCATTACTAAAAAAGAGGCGCTTGCGCGCCTCTTTCGGATATTACGCTGCTTCGCGCGAGGCCTTCTTGCGCTCGTGCTCTTTCAGGTAGCGCTTGCGCAGGCGGATCGACTTCGGCGTGATCTCGACCAGCTCGTCGTCGGCGATGAATTCGACGGCGTATTCGAGCGACATCTGGACCGGCGGCACCAGGCGCACCGCTTCGTCGGTACCCGACGAACGCACGTTGGTCAGCTGCTTGCCCTTGATCGGGTTGACGACCAGGTCGTTGTCACGCGAGTGGATGCCGATGATCATGCCTTCGTACACCGGGTCGTTGTGGACCACGAACATGCGGCCGCGGTCTTGCAGCTTCCAGATCGCGTAGGCGACGGCGGCGCCGTCGTCCTGCGAGATCAGCACGCCGTTGCGGCGGCCGGCCATTTCGCCCTTGGTGTTGTCGACCGGAGCGTATTCGTCGAACACGTGGCTCATCAGGCCGGTGCCGCGGGTCAGGGTCATGAATTCGCCCTGGAAGCCGATCAGGCCACGCGCAGGGATCTTGTACTCGAGGCGTACGCGGCCCTTGCCGTCGGATTCCATATTGGTCAGGTCGCCGCGGCGGCGGCCCAGTTCTTCCATGACGCCGCCCTGGTTGGCTTCCTCGACGTCGACCGACAGTTGCTCGAACGGCTCGTGGCGCACGCCATCGACCATCTTGAAGACCACGCGCGGACGCGACACGGCCAGCTCGAAGCCTTCGCGGCGCATGTTCTCGATCAGGATCGTCAGGTGCAGTTCGCCGCGGCCCGACACTTCGAAGATGGTGTCGTCGTCGGTCGGCGACACGCGCAGCGCGACGTTGGCTTTCAGTTCGCGGTCGAGGCGGTCACGCAGCTGGCGGCTGGTGACGAACTTGCCTTCGCGGCCGGCCAGCGGCGAATTGTTGACCATGAAGTTCATCGTCAGGGTCGGCTCGTCGACGGTCAGCATCGGCAGCGCTTCCGGGGTGTCCGGTGCGCACACGGTCGAACCGATGCCGATTTCGTCGATACCGTTGATCAGCACGATGTCGCCGGCGACGGCTTCGTCGACCAGCACGCGCTCGAGGCCCTTGAAGTTCAGCACCTGGTTGATGCGGCCCTTGACCGGGGTCGAATCCGGGCCGTTCAGGACGATGACGTCCTGGCCGGTCTTGACGCGGCCGCGGTTGATGCGGCCAATGCCGATCTTGCCGACGTACGAAGAGTAGTCGAGCGAGGTGATCTGCATCTGCAGCGGGCCGTCCGGATTGTCGTCACGCACAGGCACGTGCTTGAGGATCGCCTCGAACAACGGGGTCATGTCGCCTTCGCGGGTTTCCGCGTCCAGGCTGGCGTAACCGTTCAGTGCCGATGCGTAGACGACCGGGAAGTCCAGTTGCTCGTCGGTGGCGCCCAGCTTGTCGAACAGTTCGAAGGTCTGGTTGATCGCCCATTCGGCGCGCGCGCCCGGACGATCGATCTTGTTGACGACGACGATAGGCTTGAGGCCCAGCGCCAGCGCCTTGCGGGTCACGAAGCGGGTCTGCGGCATCGGGCCTTCCTGCGCGTCGACCAGCAGCAGCACCGAGTCGACCATCGACAGCACGCGCTCGACTTCGCCGCCGAAGTCGGCGTGGCCCGGGGTGTCGACGATATTGATGTGGGTGTCGTTATACTCGACTGCGCAGTTCTTCGACAAAATCGTAATGCCGCGCTCTTTCTCGAGGTCGTTCGAGTCCATCACGCGGGTCTCGACCTGCTGGTTTTCACGGAAAGTACCGGATTGGCGCAGCAGTTTGTCCACCAGCGTAGTTTTGCCGTGGTCAACGTGGGCGATGATAGCGATATTACGAATTGCGCGTTTAGTGTTTGACATAGTCGTTTCGAGCGGAGAAGTGTGCGGCCAAAGGCGGCCGGGGATATTGCGAAATACTGGAACCCACTAGTATAGCACGCATCCGCCGGCATTACCTAGGCGCATTAGCTGAAAATCGTTCAATTTCAATGGCTTGCCGATGAAAACCTGGCCGGCACAGCCCCGCTCAGGCCTGGTCCGGGCCAGCCAGCGCCTTGCTGGCCGCGTCCCGGGTGGCCTGGTCGGTGGCGCCGTCGCGCAGCGCTTCGAGCGCCTTGCGCCGGGCCACGTCGAGCGCCTGCTGCTCGTCGACCGCCAGGTCCGGTTTGACGCCGACCCCGTCCCAGCCCTTGCCCGTCTCCGGGTCGACCGCCTGGCCGACGGGGATCGACACGACGAAATCGTTGCCAATCGGCACGAAGGTATTGGGATTGCCGCCGCCGCGGGTGGTGGCGCCGACCAGCGTGGCGCGCTGCTTGTTTTGCAGCGCGAAGGCGAAACCCTCGGCGGCCGAGAACGTGCGGCCCGAAGTCAGCACGTAGACCGGTTTGACGCTGTAGCGGTGGCCCGGCACATAGGGCTGGGACCAGTTTTGCAGCGGGCTCTGGCCGCGGTAGCGCAGCTCGACCAGGATAGTCGGGCGGTCGAACAGATAACTCGCCAGCAACTGGTTGGTATTGCCGCCGCCCTTGTTCTGGCGCAGGTCAATGATCAGCGCGTCGGTATTGGCCACGAAGGACATCGCGGCCGCATAGGTGTCGCCCGCCATCTGCGCGTCGTCGTGGAAATAGGCGATGTCGAGGTAGCCGATATTTCCGGGCAGGATTTCGACCTTGCGCAAGCCGTAGTTTTCGCGCCGCTCCTTGTCGCGCTTGGCCGGGCTGACCACGTGCTGGCGCGGGCGCGTCGCGCGCGCATTGAGCTGCCAGCTGACGGCCATGTGCTTGTCGTGGCTGATCTCCTGCAGGTGGGCGGTCAGCAGCTCGGCAAAGGCCTTGTCGTCGGCGGCCTTGTCGTAGTCGCCGGCCTGCTGGTGCTTGCGCACCTTGCTCTCGATGGCATCGAACTTGTCGGGGAATACGTACTGCGCCTTGATCTGGGCCAGCGCCTCGTCGGCTACCGCATTGCGCGGCGACGGCGCGGCGGCGCCCGCCGCTGCGGCGAACGCGAACAGGATTGCGGCAGCGAACGCCGCGCGAAAGCTTTGTACTTGCATGGTCAAACTCCGTAGTAAAGGTAGTTTGCAAAATGCAAAAGCCATGCCAGCATGTGCCAGAGGGAATTGCCGGCATCGCGCCCGTCCGCAGACAGCGCGGCGACTGTCCGCCGCGCCGGGCGGACACCTAGTGAAACGTCACAGTGGAATGCGGAGTGCCTGCCGCGCCGGCAAGTCACATTCCCGCGTTACAAATGCTCGCAATACTACGCACTATCGCTGCGCCTTCCCTGCAAATGCCGGCGCGGCAGGCGCTCTGCATCCCACTGCTGCGGTCCACTAGTTACACGGGGCGGGCGATCAGGCGTTCAGGGGCGAGGATGGAGAATTCGCCCAGCATGCCGGTACCCAGCAGGCGCTCGCCATGGTAAATGCGCACCCTGCCCTGTTCGGCCGGGACGGCGACATCTTCCTTGCCCAGCGCCAGGCGCTGGCCGTGCAGGAAGCGCTTGGCCAGCTCATCGGTCAAATGGATGGCCGGGAACGACGACAGCAGGGCGTCGACCGGCGCCAGCAGGCTCAGCGGCGCGGCGTGGCCCTGCAGTTCTTCCAGCGTAACGACGCCATCGATCGTCAGCGCGCCGACCTGGATGCGACGCAGCGCGTTCAGGTGGGCGCCGCAGCCGAGCGCGTGGCCGATGTCCTCGCCCAGCACGCGGATATAGGTGCCCTTGCTGCAGGTGACCTTCAGCTTCAGGAACGGCGCCTGGTAGTCGATCAGCTCGAGCGCCAGGATCGTCACCGGGCGCGCTGCGCGCTCGAGCGTGATGCCTTCGCGCGCGTATTCGTAATAAGCCTTGCCGTCGCGCTTCAGGGCCGAGTACATCGGCGGCACCTGCATGATCGGGCCGCGGAACTGCGGCAACACCGCTTCGATCTGCGCCACGCTGACGTTGACGTCATGGGTGGCGATCGTCTCGCCCTCAGTGTCGCCGGTATTGGTGGTCAGGCCGAGGTGGACGGTCGCCTCATAGGTCTTGTCCGCTTCCAGCAAGTCTTGCGAGAACTTGGTGGCCTCGCCGAAGCACAGCGGCAGCAGGCCGGTGGCGAACGGATCGAGCGTGCCGGTGTGGCCCGCCTTCTTGGCGTTGAGCACGCGCTTGGCCTTGATCAGGGCGTCGTTGGACGACAGGCCGACCGGCTTGTCGAGCAGCAGCACGCCGTCGACCAGGTCGCGCACGCGCTTGATACGGGGTTCTTGCTTCATGCAGGCTTATGGCTGGTCGGCATCGGCGTCGGTGTCAGCCGCAGCATCGGGTTCGGCGTCGAGCGCGCGCGTCTTGTTGGCTTCGTCGATCAGCAGCGACATTTCCATGCCGCGCGAGGTAGACGTGTCGTGCACGAAATGCAGCATGGGCAGCGTGTGGATGTGCAGGCGCTTGCCCAGCAGATTGCGGATGAAGCCGGCAGCCGAATTGAGGCCGTCGACGTTGTTCTTGATCTGCTCCGGCTTGTCGAGCAGCAACGTGAAGAACACCTTGGCATGCGCATAATCGGGCGTCAGCTGCACTTCGGTGATCGTGATCATGCCGATGCGCGGGTCTTTGAGCTCGAACGAAATAATTTCGGCCAGGTCGCGCTGGATCTGGTCGGCCACGCGCAGGCCGCGCTGTGGAATGGTCTTGCTATGTTTTGCCATGATTTTCTACTTTGACGAAATGAACCCGGGGTCAGATCCGGCAACTGGACAAGTTGTCCGAAATGAACCCGGGGTCAGATCCGGCAACTGGACATTTGTCCGGTTGCCGGATCTGACCCCGGGCTGCTGGACATTTGTCCGGTTGCCGGATCTGACCCCGGGCTGACTTACTACCGAACGCTTACAGGGTACGTGCGATTTCTTGGACTTCGAATACTTCGAGGGTATCACCCACTTCGATGTCGTTGAAATTCTTGAGCGACAGGCCGCACTCGAGGCCGGCGCGCACTTCTTTCGCGTCGTCCTTGAAGCGCTTGAGCGAGTCGATTTCGCCAGTCCACAACACGATGTTGTTGCGCAGCAGGCGGACCGACGACGAGCGCTTGACGACGCCATCGGTGACCAGGCAACCTGCAATCGCGCCAACCTTCGACACCAGGATGACCTGGCGGATCTCGACGGCACCGGTGATGGTCTCGCGCTTTTCCGGCGCCAGCATGCCCGACAGTGCTGCTTTGACTTCTTCGATCGCGTCGTAAATGATGTTGTAGTAACGGATGTCCACGCCGTTCGACTCGGCCAGCTTGCGCGCCTGCGCATCGGCACGGGCATTGAAGCCGATGATGACGGCTTTCGACGCAACGGCCAGGTTGACGTCCGATTCCGAGATGCCGCCGACCGCAGCATGCACGATCTGGACCCGTACTTCGGAAGTCGACAGTTTCTGCAGCGAGCCAACCAGCGCTTCCTGCGAACCTTGCACGTCGGTCTTGACGATGACTGGCAGGTTCTTGACTTCGCCTTCGCCCATATTGTCGAACATGTTTTCCAGCTTCGCAGCTTGCTGCTTGGCCAGTTTGACGTCGCGGAACTTACCTTGGCGGAACAGGCCGATTTCGCGCGCCTTGCGCTCGTCTGCCATGACCATCACTTCTTCGCCGGCCACCGGCACTTCGGTCAGGCCCTGGATTTCGACCGGAATCGACGGGCCGGCTTCGGTGATCGCCTTGCCGTTTTCGTCGAGCATGGCGCGCACGCGGCCATACGAGGAACCGGCCAGGATGACGTCGCCGCGCTTGAGGGTGCCGGACTGCACCAGGATGGTCGCGACCGGGCCCTTGCCCTTGTCGAGACGGCCTTCGACGACCAGGCCGCGCGCAGGCGCGTCGATCGGGGCTTTCAGTTCCAGCACTTCGGCTTGCAACAGCACCTGTTCCAGCAAGGCATCGATGCCCTGGCCCGTCTTGGCCGATACCGGCACGAATGGCGATTCGCCACCGTATTCTTCCGGCACGACTTGCTCGGCGACCAGTTCCTGCGTCACGCGGTCAATATTGCTGCCCGGTTTGTCGATCTTGTTGATCGCGACCACGAGGGGAACGCCGGCCGCTTTCGCGTGGGCGATTGCTTCCTTGGTTTGCGGCATGACGCCGTCGTCCGCCGCCACCACCAGGATGACGATGTCGGTTGCCTTGGCACCGCGCGCACGCATGGCCGTAAAGGCTTCGTGACCCGGGGTGTCGAGGAAGGTGATGATGCCGCGTTCGGTTTCAACGTGGTAAGCACCGATGTGCTGGGTAATGCCGCCCGCTTCGCCCGACGCCACTTTGGCACGGCGGATGTAGTCCAGCAGCGAGGTCTTGCCGTGGTCGACGTGGCCCATGACGGTCACGACCGGCGCGCGCGGCTTGGCTTCGAAGTGGGCGTGCTCGCCCTGGTCGGCCAGCAGTGCTTCCGGATCGTCGAGCTCGGCGGCAAACGCCTTGTGGCCCATTTCTTCGACCAGAATCATGGCCGTTTCCTGGTCCAGCACCTGGTTGATCGTGCACATCTGGCCCAGCTTCATCAGTTGCTTGATGACTTCGGACGCCTTGACGGACATCTTGTGCGCCAGTTCGGCGACGGTAATCGTTTCAGGGACGTGGACGTCCTTGACCACGGCTTCGGTCGGCGCCTGGAAATTGGTTTCGCGGTCGTCCGCGTGCGAATTGCGGCGGCCACCCTTGGCGCCGGCGCGCCAGCTGTCGCGGCCACCGGTGCCGACGTTGCCGCGCGGCTTGATCGCACCGCCTGGTGCGCCACGCTTCTTGGCGTCGTCCGACCAGGTCGACGACACATTGGCCGACTTGATCGACTTCTTGTCGCCGACGGCCGGCTTCTTGTCCGGCGAAGCGGGCTTCTTGTCGAGCGGCTTGTGCAGCGTGCCTTCCGGTGCCTTGGCCTTGACGGCCGCAGGCAGCGGGGCAGGCTCGGGCGCCTTGATGGCACGGCGCGGCGCGTTCATCATGGCCTTGATCTGGGCCACTTCGTCGGCCACGGCCTTGCGCGCCAGGTCGTTGGCAGCGGAGCGTTCGGCTGCAGCAGCGGCAGCGGCAGCGGCGGCCTTCTTGGCTTCGTCGGCAGCGGCAGCGGCAGCGGCCTTCTTCTCGGCGCTGGCAGCTTCGCCGGCGGCATTGGCCACGTTGGCTTGCTCGGCGGCAGCGGCGCGCTTGGCGGCTGCCTTGGCATCGGCGGCAGCCTGTTTCGCTTGCGCTTCTTTTTCTTCGTCGAGCTTGGCCAGACGGGCCTGCTTTTCCTGCAGGTCCGCTTCCTGGCGGGCGATCAGCTCGGCCTGGCGGCGTGCCTCTTCCTCGCGGCGCGCGACTTCGGCGGCATCGATGACGGGCGCGGCAGGCGCGGCGGCCACGACCGGCGCCGGGGCCGGGTCGTCGCGCTGCACGAAGGTGCGCTTCTTGCGCACTTCGACCTGGATCGTGCGCGACTTGCCAGTAGCATCAGCCTGCTTGATCTCGGTGGTCTCCTTGCGGGTCAGCGTGATCTTTTTCTTCTCGGTGTCCGCTTGCGTGCCGTGGGTGCGGCGCAGGTGATCGAGCAATTTGTCCTTATCATCCTTCGACAACGGGTCTGACGTGGAACTTTTCTCGACGCCGGCAGAACGCAGCTGCGTCAGCAGCAAATCTGCAGGCATCTTCAGTTCGGTGGCAAATTGGGCTACGTTGTTACTCGCCATTCAGTCCTCTTTTCTATGTGTCGCGGAGATGATAAAGATACTCAAATTAAGCCTTGGCCGTTTCTGCCAGGCTCCAGGCTTTCGCCTGCAGACCTTTAGCGCGGTCATCGTACTTTGAGTCGACCAGCTTCATCTCGTCGTCGGTCACATCACTAAATTCGTTTTTGATCAATGCGCGGGCACGATCGCTGTTCAATGCCAGGATGGCGCCGAACTCGTCGTACGCGAGGGCGGCAAAACCGGCCAGCGTCTTGATCCCGGCCAGGCCCAGCTTGCCGGCCGTGTTGCGGTCCATGCCTTCCAGGTTGACCAGAGCTTCTTCCATGCCTTCCAGGCCTTCTTCCGAAGCAATCGCTTCGGTGACCAGCGCGTCGCGGGCACGGGTGCGCAGTTCGTTGACAGTGTCTTCGTCGAACGATTCGATCTCGAGCATCTCGGAAATCGGCACATAGGCGATTTCTTCGAGCGAGGCGAAACCTTCTTCGACCAGGATGTCGGCCACTTCCTGGTCGACGTCGAGTTTTTCCATGAACAGCGCGCGCACGGCGGCCGTTTCAATCGCCGACTTGTTCTCGGACTCTTCGGCCGTCATGATGTTGATCTTCCAGCCGGTCAGTTCCGACGCCAGGCGCACGTTCTGGCCCGAGCGGCCGATCGCGATGGCCAGGTTTTCTTCATCGACGACGACATCCATTGCATGCTTTTCTTCGTCGACCATGATCGACGACACATTGGCCGGAGCCAGCGCGCCGATGACGAATTGCGCCGGGTCGGCTGACCACAGCACGATGTCGACGCGCTCGCCGCCCAGTTCGCCGGTCACGGCCTGCACGCGCGAACCGCGCATGCCGACGCAGGTACCGATCGGATCGATGCGCTTGTCAGCGGTGTAGACAGCGATCTTGGCGCGCACGCCGGCATCGCGTGCCGCCGATTTGATCTCCAGCAGGCCTTGCTCGATTTCCGGCACTTCCAGTTCGAACAGCTTCATGATGAAGTCAGGCGCGGTACGCGACAGTATCACTTGCGGGCCGCGCATATTGCGGTCGATCCGCAGGATGAAGGCGCGCACGCGGTCGCCGATGCGCAGGTTTTCCTTCGGGATCATCTGGTCGCGTGGCAGGCGGGCTTCGATCTTGCCCGACTCGACGATCGCGTCGCCCCGTTCCATGCGCTTGATCGTGCCAGTCACCAGCGCGTCGCCGCGCTCGAGGAAGTCGACCAGAATCTGCTCGCGCTCGGCATCGCGTACGCGCTGCAAGACGACCTGCTTGGTGTCTTGCGCGAAGCGGCGGCCAAACTCGACCGACTCGATCGGCTCTTCAATGTATTCATCGACTTCGATGTCCGGGATCTGCTCGACGGCTTCGAAGTGCAGGATCTCCTGGTCTGGCAGTTGCAGGCCGGCGTCGTCAGGCACCACATGCCAGCGGCGGAAGGACTCGAACTCGCCCGTCTCGCGGTCGATCGATACGCGAATGTCGACTTCGCCTTCATAGCGTTTCTTAGTCGCTTGCGCGAGCGCGAATTCGAGCGCCCCGAAGACGACATCTTTATCGACGTTTTTTTCGCGCGCCAGCGCATCAACCAATAACAAAACTTCGCGACTCATGCTTTGCGTCCCTTAAAATCCACCTGCGGCACAAGGTGTGCCTTATCCATATCGGCGAGCGTAAACTCCAACAGCGCCGGACCATCTTTACCAACAAATTCCAAACCGATCTTGTCGCCCTCGGGCGCCTGCAAGACCCCGGTGAACGTCTTGCGGTTGGCCGTGCCTGGCATCGCCACGCGCAGCTTGACTTGTGCCTCGCAACCGGCGAAGCGGACGAAATCTTCCATCTTGCGCACCGGGCGGCCGAGGCCGGGCGAGGAAATCTCGAGACGTTCGTAGTTGACATTCTCAACCGTCAGCACGTGTGACAACTGGTGGCTGACCGTGGCGCAATCTTCCACGGTGATCGGGCCTTTTTCTTCGGCGTCGGCGGCAGAGAAATCGATGTACACGCGCAGGATGCCGCGCTCGCCCCGTTCAACATCAACGAGCTCGTAGCCCAGGCCAGTGACGGTCTTTTCGATCAATTCAAACTGCTGCAATCCCGCTCTCCAGAGTGTGCACTAGTGAACTGTGACTGATGAAACAACAGCGCCTGCCGCGTGCCCGCTGCGCATGGCAGCGTTGCAAATGCTCGCTATAGCGCTGCTATTGCTGCGCTTTGCGCCTTGCCCTGCACCGCAGGCACCCGTCCTTCGCTGCTGCTCCATCTGTCACAGTCCACTACGTGCGATAAACCGTTCAACAAAAAAAAAATGGGCATCTGCCCATCTTCTGTAATACCGACCAGATGAAAGCTCTTACGCGGAAGAGCTTTTATTAGGCTGCAGATTATAACCTGTTTCACCCCCCGTAGCAACGACAAACAAGGCGCGAAACAGTCAAACAACAGATATTTTATTGCAATGCAGCAATAATGACAGCCGCCACCTTGCCACATTCACGCGTGGGTGGGTAGGCTTGCCTACCCACCCGGATCAGCGCCAGCCCAGCCGCGGCGGCCGCGACGGCGTAACAGGGGCTGGGAAGGAGATCGGCCAAGCATGGCCGATCCGTTTCGCAGGCACGAGGCCCCGCTTCGTGAAACCCCTGCGCCACCATGCCTGGCCAGTCTCGTCAGCCTCGTCGTCCCCGGCGTGGCATGCCATGGTCGGCGCCGCGCGGGCCTTGCGGACCCTGCGGACGGCGGCTGCCGCCACCGGCGTTGCCAAAACCGAAAGTCGTTTGCAGCGGATCAGGCTGGCGCGGGCCACCCTTGGCGCCGCCGCCGGCTGCCTTGCCCTGGCCACCGGGACGGCCCTGGCCGCCTGGACGGCCCTGGCCCTGGCCTTGCGGGCGGCCCTGGCCCTGCGGACGGCCCTGGCCTGCGCCCGGACCGCGGCCGCCGCCGATCGGGTCGAACGCCGCTGCCGCGCGCGGCAAGCCGCCCAGGCCGACGGCGCCACCGACGCCGCGGCCGC
>CBDDRJ010000076.1:0-29666 GCA_965233055.1 uncultured bacterium | reverse complement strand
CCGGCGCCGCTCCCCACTGCAAACCCGGACAGCCAGACCCATGCCCAAGCGCAGCGACATCAAGAGCATCCTGATCATCGGCGCCGGCCCGATCGTCATCGGCCAGGCCTGCGAGTTCGACTACTCGGGCGCCCAGGCCTGCAAGGCCCTGCGCGACGAGGGCTACCGGGTGATCCTGGTGAACTCGAACCCGGCCACGATCATGACCGACCCGGACATGGCCGACGCGGTCTACATCGAGCCGATCAACCCGGCCACGGTGGAACGCATCATCGCCAAGGAAAAGCCCGACGCGCTGCTGCCGACCATGGGCGGCCAGACCGCGCTCAACTGCGCGCTCGACCTGCACCGCCAGGGCGAGCTGGACAAGAACGGCACCGAGCTGATCGGCGCCACGCTTGCCGCCATCGACATGGCCGAGGACCGCTCGAAATTCAAGCAGGCGATGAGCCGGATCGGGCTCGGTTCGGCCCGCTCCGGCATCGCCCACACGATGGCCGAGGCCTGGGCCGCCCAGCAGGAGCTCGGCTTCCCGGCCGTCATCCGGCCCTCGTTTACGATGGGCGGCAGCGGCGGCGGCATCGCCTACGACGCCGAGCAGTTCCACCTGATCTGCTCGCGCGGGCTGGAACTGTCGCCCACCTCCGAACTGCTGATCGAGGAATCCTTGATCGGCTGGAAGGAGTTCGAGATGGAAGTGGTGCGCGACAAGGCCGACAACTGCATCATCGTCTGCTCGATCGAAAACCTCGACCCGATGGGCGTGCACACCGGCGACTCGATCACGGTGGCGCCGGCGCAGACCCTGACCGACCGCGAGTACCAGATCATGCGCAACGCCAGCCTGGCGGTGCTGCGCGAAATCGGTGTCGACACGGGCGGTTCGAACGTCCAGTTCGCGATCAACCCGCAGGACGGCCGCATGATCGTCATTGAAATGAATCCGCGCGTATCGCGCTCATCGGCGCTGGCGTCGAAGGCGACCGGTTTCCCGATCGCCAAGGTAGCGGCCAAGCTGGCGGTCGGCTACACGCTCGACGAACTGCGCAACGAGATCACCGGTGGCCAGACCCCGGCCTCGTTCGAGCCGTCGATCGACTATGTGGTGACCAAGGTGCCGCGCTTCGCGTTCGAAAAATTCCCCGCGGCCGACGACCGCCTGACAACCCAGATGAAATCGGTCGGGGAAGTGATGGCGATCGGCCGCAGCTTCCAGGAGTCGTTCCAGAAGGCGCTGCGCGGCCTGGAGGCGGGCGCCGACGGCCTGCGCCGCAGCCCCCACGGGCCGGTCGTCATCGACGAGGAACTAGCCGCGCCGGGGCCGGAGCGGATCTGGCACATTGCCGAAGCCTTCGCCCAGGGTTACACGCTCGAGCGGGTCGGCCAGCTGACCCATATCGACCCCTGGTTCCTGATCCAGATACACGACCTGGTGCTGACCGAGCTGCGCCTGGCCGGCACCTCGCTTGACGCGCTCGAGCGCGACGCCATGTTCGCCCTCAAGCAGCAAGGCTTCAGCGACCGGCGCCTGGCCAGCCTGCTGCGCACCAGCGAGACCCAGGTGCGCGTGCACCGCCACGCGCTGGGCGTGCGGCCCGTCTACAAGCGGGTCGACACCTGCGCCGGCGAGTTCGCCACCCGCACCGCCTACATGTATTCCACCTACGACGAAGAGTGCGAATCGAAGCCAACGGACCGCAAGAAAATCATGGTGCTGGGCGGCGGGCCGAACCGCATCGGCCAGGGCATCGAGTTCGACTACTGCTGCGTGCATGCGGCGCTGGCCATGCGCGAGGACGGCTACGAGACCATCATGGTCAACTGCAACCCCGAAACCGTGTCGACCGACTACGACACGTCGGACCGCCTGTACTTCGAATCGCTGACGCTGGAAGACGTGCTGGAAATCGTCGCCGTCGAAAAGCCGCATGGCGTCATCGTCCAGTACGGCGGGCAGACCCCGCTCAAGCTGGCGCTGGCACTGCAGGCGGCCGGCGTGCCGATCATCGGCACCTCGCCCGACATGATCGATGCCGCCGAAGACCGCGAACGCTTCCAGCAGCTGCTGCGCAAACTGGGACTGCGCCAGCCGGAAAATCGCACCGCCCGCAGCGAACAGCAAGCGCGCACGCTGGCGCAGGAGATCGGCTACCCGCTGGTGGTGCGCCCTTCCTACGTGCTGGGCGGCCGGGCGATGGAAATCGTCGAGGAGCAGGTCGACCTGGAACGCTATATGCGCGAGGCGGTCAGCGTCTCGCACGACTCGCCGGTGCTGCTCGACCGCTTCCTCAACGACGCCATCGAAGTGGACGTCGACTGCCTGTGCGACGGCCACAGTACCTTCATCGGCGGCGTGATGGAGCACATCGAGCAGGCCGGCGTGCACTCGGGCGACTCGGCCTGCTCGCTGCCGGCCTATTCACTGTCGAACGAGACGCTGCGCGAACTCAAGCGCCAGGCCGCGCTGATGGCGCAGGCCCTGAACGTGGTCGGGCTGATGAATGTGCAGTTTGCGGTCCAGCAGTCCAGGATTGACGGCCGCCTGCACGACGTGATCTATGTGCTCGAAGTAAACCCGCGCGCCTCGCGCACGGTTCCCTTCGTGTCGAAGGCGACCGGCCTGCCGCTGGCCAAGATCGCGGCGCGCTGCATGGCGGGCCAATCGCTCGAAGCGCAGGGCATCGGACTGGAAGTGGTGCCCTCGCATTTCAGCGTCAAGGAAGCCGTGTTCCCGTTCATGAAATTCCCCGGCGTCGACCCGCTGCTCGGGCCCGAGATGAAATCGACCGGCGAAGTCATGGGTATTGGCAAGACCTTCGGCGAGGCCTACTACAAGGCCCAGCTGGCGGCCGGCGTGCGGCTGCCGGGGAGCGGGTGCGTGTACCTGCGCGTCAAGCGCGGCGACCAGGCCCGCGCGGTGGCCGCCGCGCGCCAGCTGCACCAGGCCGGCTTTACGCTGTGCGCCAGCGCCGTCACAGCCGTCATCATTGACGCGGCTGACATCCCCGTCAGCGCCATCGCCGACGACGACATCCTGGCGCAGCTGGCCGGGCGCCAGATCGCCATGGCGATCGTCACGGTGGACGAGAAGCGCAGCGCCATCACGGCCTCACGCCCGATCCGCGTGGCTGCGCTGAAGGCGGGCGTGCCCTACATGACCACCATCGCCGGCGCCGAAGCGGCGATCGAGGCCATTCGGCACATCGACAGCTTCGGGCTGTATCCGCTGACGAAACTGAGTGCGGCCGACGGCGCGCCGGTTGCACCCGGCCGCGCCACACCGCAGCCGCAGGACCTGGCAGCGACGGCCATCGAACTGCCCGATCGCCGCGCGCGGTCGCGCATGGCACGCGAGCTTGGCGCGCTGCCGCTCAAGGTCTTCATCCGCCAGCCGTTTACCGAATCGGACCGCGAGCAGCAGCGCCTGATCGCCGACATCCTGCAACTGATCGACGGCGCCAATGGCGCGCCCTACACCTTCGACTACCTGACCGGCATCCAGGCCGAGAGCGCTACCACGTTCAAGAAGTCGTTCGAGCGCGAGACCGGCAAGCCGTTCACGCCGCAGCACTTCCGCGAGCACCGGCTTGGCCTGCTGGCGCAGGCGGAGGTGTTCATCAATATCCGGGTGGGCATGAGCGAGAGCAGCGCCTTCGAGCTGGGCTACCACATATTCAAGGGCACCAATGCGCCGATCCTGTTCCTCGTATGGAAACATGCGCCGATCAAGACGACCCTGCTGCGCGAGCTGGACGACCTGGCCGACGTGACTTACCTCGAGTTCGAACACATCGACGACCTGCGCCAGGGCGTGCATGCGTTCTTCAGCGGCAGGCGGCTTGGCATGGCGGCGCGCGAGCCCAGGCAGGAACTGGCGATGCCGCTTGCCTAGGAGCCTGCGAAGGGTGGCGATGGGGTCTGGAGAAGGCCCCATCGAGCGCCGCTCTTGCTATAGCGGATTGGCCGCCAGGTTGCCGGACCATGTGGCAACCACGCCGGCCCTTTGTCCGGCGTTTCCGGCCCAGGTGAATCCTCCACCGTCGAATTGCCTGCCTGATTCAATGCCTGATCGGAGATCAGGATTGAGCCTATTCGTTTCCACCACGTGGACTTTGGCGATCTGTTTGTAGCCCTGTGAAATGCGCGGGTCCAGCAGTCCGTCATCCCAGAACTCCCGGGCCATCCTGAAACAGGTATGCAAGTGCCGCAATTCAAGGTGAATAGGTTTATTGGGCTGGTCTAAAGCCCTATTTTCTTATTCCACATGGAGGAAACGAGTATCCAACGGAATTATGAATAGATCAGTGAATAGATTGATGAATATTATCGACTGCCGATACAATTCTCAGACAAGCCACCGACAAATTGGCGAAATACACGCAACACGACTTGGGTAGGATTGCCATTTTTAGCATTCCTGAGATCCGTCCATGCGCAATCTTGTCCTGCTTGCCCTCACCGTGCTGCTCGCCGCCTGCGGCGGAGGATCGTCCCAGTCAGTCCAGAGCCAGCAGCCGCCACCGGTCTATGCGCCAGTCGACCTGCGCGTCACCAGTGAATTTGTGGTTAAGGTGCGCTCCAACGGAACCGGATGGGTCGCCCTGGTCGAAACTGCGCAACAACTGGCGACGTTCACAATGCCGCAGCGGCGCCTACTGCTCGCCATCGACGGCGCCACGCCCTCTGCGTCGTATGCCCCGCCCGATGGCTGGTCCCTGATCGACGTCGCGGTGCATCCCGGACGCGAACTCAGTGTGCTGATCGCCAATGACACCCAATTGCGTCTGGTTCGCCTGAGCCGGCAAGGCGCAGTGGTGGCACAGCACGATGTGGAAGATCCGCAAGCCGCTTCCGATCCGTTCTATGGCGACCCGATACAACTGCGCAACCCGAACTCGCTGCTGCCGCACACGACACGCGATGCCGCACGCATTGCGCCGGTTGGCGAGGACCTTGTTGTGGCAATGCACAACGGACGCAATGCAGTCATCGCAATGCGATATGGCTACTCGGCCAAATTCGGACGAAGCTGGCGCACATTGGTCGAACCGGGTGTTTCCTTGATCGCGCGCTTCATCATGGGAGGAACTTACGACCCGTATGGTGGACTGGACAATCAATGGCGTGTCGCAGTCGATGCCGACAGCTCAGGCCGTGTGGCTGTGGCGGTCGGCCTGGACTGGAGCGACTACGCCGATGGCCATGGCCAGCTGTTCGGCGGCGCGATCCATCCCGAGCTGTTCACTGGTGCACTGATCACCGAGCTGGCCGCAGATGGCCGCCGGGTGGGCACCAGTGTGCTCGAGTCGGGTGCGCCAACTGAAATCAAGGTCGTCAAGTGGCACGGCGACACCATTGGCGTGGCCGGCCGCTATTATCGTGTCCGCCGCGACGACGGCGGCGGCTGGGACGGTCTGTTCGCACAGGCGCATGCAGGCGCGCACGGCAAGCTGGCGCCGCGTGCCGTCGACATCGACAGGGGCGATGTCATTCTCGACCTTGCACCCGTTGCCGGGGGGCGCTGGCTGGCCGCTGGCAGTACCGGCTATACCCAGAATCCAAGCGGGGCCAGCATTTCCGAACAAGCCCGTCCGCTATTGGTCCTGCTGGAATCGGATGGCGCAGTGCGGGAGCAAATCGCCGTCGCGTCGGGCCTCCGGCACAACCAGCTTCGTTCGCTTACTCCGTTTGGCAACGGCTGGTTGGCGGGAGGAATGGAAAACGGTCCCGGTACGCACAGTGCGGACGGCAATCTCTCCCTGCTGAAATCGGATGGATTCGTGCGTGAAGTAAAGTTGCCATAAGCAGTAGTCAGGCGAACTGCGAAAAGTCCGGCTTGCGCTTTTCGAAAAAGGCGGTGAACGCTTCCTTCGCTTCCGGCGCCTGCAGCATGGCGCCGAAGAACTCGTTTTCGGCAGCCATCGCGTCCTTGATTGCAGCGGCCTTGGCGCGCTTCATCAGGCCCTTGGTGGCGCGGATCGACGCCGCTGGCAGCGCGACCAGCTTGGCGGCCTGGCCTTCGGCAAACGCGCGCAGCTCGCCGACTGGCAGCACCTTCGACACCAGGCCCATCTCCAGCGCTTCTTTGGCCAGGAAGGCTTCGCCAAGCAGCAGCTTTTCGGCCGCGCGCGGGTAGCCGGCCACTTGCTGCAGCAGCAGGCTGGAGGCGAATTCCGGGCACAGGCCAAGCTGCGAGAACGGCAGCGAGAACTTGGCTGTCTCCGACGCATAGACCAGGTCGCAGTGCATCAGCAGCGTGGTGCCGATCCCGATCGCCCCGCCCGATACGGCGGCGACCACCGGTTTGGTGGCGCCGTTCAGGGCGCACATGAACTTGAATACCGGACGTTCCTCCAGCGGCAGGCCGGGGCCCGAATTCTTCAGGAAGTCGTCAAGGTCATTGCCGGCCGTGAAAATCTCCGGCTTGCCGGTGATGAGGATGGCGCGCACCTGCGGGTCGGCCTCGCCGTCGTTGATGGCGTCGGCCATCGCCTGGTACATGACGGCCGTGATCGCGTTCTTGCGTTCGGGGCGGTTGAATTCGATCGTCAGGATGCCGTCGGCTTTGCTGCTCAAGATGTCCATGCTGTCTCCATTGTGCTGGTATGCGCTGTCGCCGCGTGGGCACGCAGTGCCCACCCTACCTGTGCCGTCGCATTCTGCGTAGGGTGGGCACTGCGTGCCCACGCGGTCAAAGCAAATAAGGCAAGGGCGCCGAGGTTTGCCCCAGGCGCCCTTTGTTCAAGACCGGATTTTAACCGATGCTTAGCAAGCTTCGAAGATGCCCGCCGCGCCCATGCCGGCGCCGACGCACATCGTCACCATGCCGTACTTGAGCTTGTTGCGGCGCAGTGCATGCACCACGGTCGCGGCGCGGATCGCACCGGTCGCGCCCAGCGGGTGGCCCAGCGCAATGGCGCCGCCCAGCGGGTTGACCTTGGCGGTGTCGAGGCCCAGGTCGCCGATGACGGCCAGCGCCTGCGCTGCAAACGCTTCGTTCAGTTCGATCCAGTCCAGCTGGTCCTGGGTGATGCCGGCCGCCGCGCACGCTGCAGGGATGGCGAACTTGGGGCCGATGCCCATGATATCGGGCGGCACGCCGCGCACGGCGAACGCCGAGAACTTGGCCAGCGGGGTCAGGTTGTGCTCGCGCAGGATCTTTTCGCTGACGATCAGCATGGCGCCGGCGCCATCCGACATCTGCGAGCTGTTCGCCGCCGTGACCGAACCCTTGGCTGCAAACACAGGCTTGAGCTTGCCGAGCGACTCGATGGTCGAGTCGGCGCGCGCGCCTTCATCGGTGTCGACGGTGCGTTTGCCGATGTCGATGCCGCCAGTGGCCAGGTTCGGCGTGCGGGTGATGATCTCGAACGGCGTGGTCTCGTCCTTGAAGTGGCCAGCCTGCTGGCCGGCGATGGCGCGGCGGTGCGATTCGACGGCAAACGCATCCTGCGCTTCGCGCGAGACCTTCCATTGGGTCGCCACGCGTTCCGCGGTCAGGCCCATGCCGTAAGCCAGGCCGATGTTTTCATCGTTGAAGATGCCCATGTTCATCGACGGGTTCATGCCGCCCATCGGCACCATCGACATCGACTCGGCGCCGCCGGCGATCATGACGTCGGCTTCGCCGACGCGGATGGCGTTTGCTGCCATCGCGATGGCGGTGATGCCGGACGCGCAGAAGCGGTTGACGGTCACGCCGCCGACGGTGTTCGGCAGGCCAGCCAGCACCACGGCATTGCGCGCCATGTTCAGGCCTTGTGGGCCTTCAGGGAAAGAACAGCCGATGATGGCGTCGGTGATCAGGGCCGGGTCAAGGCCTGGCGCCTGCGCCATCACTTGCTGCAGTACCCGCACCAGCAGGTCGTCCGGGCGGGTAGTCTTGAACATGCCGCGCGGCGCCTTGCCGATCGGGGTGCGGGTGGCGCTGACAATGTAGGCGTCTTGAAGTTGTTTGCTCATTTTGTTCTCTCAATTTTCAGGAATTGAATGCTGTATGGATGTCGGGAAGAAGCTCAACGCTTCTGCGATAGGTACCAGTCAACCTGTACTTGTGCGGCCAGCGTTCCTTCGGAGTCGAACACGTCGACTTCAACCGGGAAGAACACTTTGCCGTCCGTTGCCAATGCTGCCTTGAAGGCCACCATGTCGCCCGGCACCCGGCCTTCGGCCCGCGTGGCGCCCTTGGCCACCTTCAGGTACTGGATGCGCGATTCCTTGGCCACCGGGCGCAGGCCCAGGATCAGGTCGGCAAAGCCGCCGGCCATGGCCGCGCCGGATGCCGTTTCGGCCAGCGTGAACAGCGCGCCGGCGTGCTGGGTGCCAAGGTGGTTGTTCAGCTTCGGATCCGCCGGCATCGACACCTTCGAGGTGCCGTGGCCAATCTCGTCGATCTGGATCCCCAGCAGCCGCACAAACGGCAGCGTGTCCATCATTTGCTGCTTGATTCGTTCATACACCATGCTGGGCCTCACACGCAGTAGCAGTTTAAAGACAAAGGACAGGAAGGCTGTCATCGCAGCTTAATTGCGAACCGGTTTACCGGTTTGCATCATGCCCATGATCCGTTCCTGCGATTTAGGGTTGTTCAGCAGTTCAAGGAAGGCCTTGCGCTCCTGGTCGAGGAACCATTGTTCCGGCACCAGCGTGCCCGGATCGATGTCGCCGCCGGTGACGATGTCGGCGATCATCTGGCCCAGCTTGTAGTCGTGCGCCGAGATGAAGCCGCCGTCACGCATATTGACCAGCTGCGACATGATGGTGGCGAGTGCGTTGCGGCCGGCCGCCGGCACCAGCTTCTTCATCGGCGGGCGGTAGCCGGCGTCGAACATGGCGCGCGCTTCCACTTTGGCCACGTGCAGCAGTTCGTACGGGTTGAACACGATCACGTCCGACGGCGCCAGGTAGCCCATCGCCTGCGCTTCCAGTGCCGACTTCGACACGTTGGCGGTCGCCGCATTCATCATGCCGGTTTTGAGGAACTGCATCAGGTCGTTGCCTTTGGCGTCATTGGCTGCACGCACGGCTGCTTCCTTCAGGCCGCCGCCGGCCGGGATCAGACCGACGCCCACTTCCACCAGGCCGATATACGATTCGATCGAGGCCACGCGCTTCGAGGCATGCAGCGCCATTTCGCAGCCGCCGCCCAGTGCCAGACCAGCCACTGCAGCGACCACCGGCACGTTCGAGTATTTCATCGCCATGAAGGTGTCTTGCAGTTCGCGGATGATCGGGTCGACCGCCTTGGCACCGCCTTGCATGAAGGCCGGCAATGCCGACTGCAGGTCGGCGCCGGCCGAGAAGGCGCCGCCTTCGGCAGCGTCGGCGCTCCACAGCACCAGGCCCTTGAAGTTTTTCGCAGCTTCGGCCTGGGCCATCTGCAGGCCCTTGATGACGCCTTCGCCGATGACGTGCATCTTGGTCTTGAACGAGATGACGAGCACGTCGTCGTTCTGGTGCCAGATGCGTACCGAATCGTCTTCGAAGAAGGTCACGCCTGCGGTGCGGCCGTCGGCCACGCCGGCGCCCAGCACCGGCGCGCGGAACGGCTGGCGGTCATAGACCGACAGGGTCGAACGCGGGATGTATTTGTTTTGCGAGACGGAGAACGAGCCCTCGGGAGTATGCACGCCTTCTTTCTCGAATACCCATGCCGGCAGCGGCGCGCTGCACAGGGCGTTGCCGGCGTCGATGTCTTCCTTGACCCACTGGGCGATCTGGGTCCAGCCCGATGCCTGCCAGGTTTCGAACGGGCCGACATTCCAGCCGAAGCCCCAGCGCATCGCGAAGTCGATGTCGCGCGCATTGTCGGCGATCGATTCGAGGTGCACGGCAATGTAATGGAAGGCGTCGCGGAAGATCGCCCACAGGAACTGCGCCTGCGGATTGGTCGACTCGCGCAGGGTCTTCATTTTCTTGACCGGGTCCTTTTCCTTCAGGATGCGGGCGACGATGTCGGCCGCCTTGCCGCCGCCGGCGACGTACTCGCCGCTGGCGAAGTCAAGGCGCATGATGTCCTTGCCGACCTTCTTGTAGAAGCCGCCACCGGCCTTCTGGCCCAGCGCGCCTTTTTCGATCAGCGCGGTGAGCACGGCTGGCGTCTTGTAGACGGCCGCGAACGGGTCGTTCGGCAGCGTGTCCTGCATGGTCTTGATCACATGGCCCATCGTGTCCAGGCCCACCACGTCGGCGGTACGGAAGGTGCCCGACTTGGCGCGGCCCAGCTTGGCGCCGGTCAGGTCGTCGACGACGTCGCACGAGATGCCAAATTTTTCGGCTTCATGGATGGTGGCCAGCATGCCGAAGATGCCGACGCGGTTGGCGATGAAGTTCGGCGTATCCTTGGCGCGCACGACGCCCTTGCCCAGGGTCGTGGTCAGGAATACTTCGAGCTGGTCGATGATCTCGGGCTTGGTCGAGACCGTCGGGATCAGTTCCACCAGGTGCATATAGCGCGGCGGGTTGAAGAAGTGGACGCCGCAGAAGCGTGCCTTGAGTGCTTCGTCGAAGCCTTCGGACAGCTTGGTGATCGACAGGCCCGAGGTGTTCGACGCGAAGATCGCATTCGGCGCGATGTGCGGAGCGACCTTTTTGTACAGGTCGTGCTTCCAGTCCATGCGCTCGGCGATCGCTTCGATGATCAGGTCGCAGCCGGCCAGCAGCTCGAGGTTGTCTTCGTAGTTGGCGATCTCGATCAGCGAGGCGTCGTCCTTGTTGCCGAGCGGCGCAGGGCTGAGCTTCTTCAGGTTCTCGATGGCGCGCAGGACGATACCGTTCTTCGGTCCTTCCTTGGCGGGCAGGTCGAACAGGACGACCGGCACCTTGGCGTTGACGCAGTGGGCGGCGATCTGCGCGCCCATCACGCCGGCGCCCAGCACGGCGACTTTTTTAACGATGAAATTGGTCATTTTTGGATCCTTTGGTGGCGGGGTCAGAGCAGTCGCCGCATGAAGCCGCGACGCCGGCACTGACCCCGGTTCTAATGATTAAAACAGATCGACGTCGAGTGCCATCAGGTTGGCCGAACCCGAACGCGCCTGGCGGATCAGGGTTGCGGTCTCGGGCTGCAGGCGCGCAAAGTAGAAGCGCGCGGTCGCCAGTTTCGCTTTGTAGAAGTTGTCGCCCGAATCTTCCTTGGCCAGCGCGATCTTCGCCATCTGCGCGAAGAAGTAGCTGTAGACCAGGTGGCCGACGATGCGCAGGTAAGGCACGGCAGCGGCGCCGACTTCGTCCGGGTTCTGGAACGCCTTCATGCCGATTTCCATCGTCAGCTTGGTGACCTTGTCGCCCAGGTCGCCCAGCGGCGTGACGAATTCAGACATCGCTTCGTCGGTGCCGTTCTCTTCGACGAAGGTCTTGATCTTCTCGCCGAACTTGCGCAGCTTGGCGCCGTTGTCCATCAGGATCTTGCGGCCCAACAGGTCGAGCGACTGCACGGTGTTGGTGCCTTCGTAGATCAGGTTGATGCGGGCGTCGCGCACGTACTGCTCCATGCCCCATTCGGAGATGTAGCCGTGGCCGCCGAATACCTGCATCGCTTCCGAGGTCGCGATCCAGCCGTTGTCGGTGATGAAGGCCTTGATGATCGGGGTCAGCAGGGCCACTTCGTCGGCGGCGTCCTTGCGCACTTCTTCGTCAGGGTGGTGCAGTTCGCGGTCGATCTGCAGCGCCACATAGGACGAGAAGGCGCGGCCGCCTTCGGCGTAGGCCTTGGCCGTCAACAGCATGCGGCGCACGTCAGGGTGGTGGATGATCGGGTCGGCCGGGCGGTCCGGCGCCTTCACGCCCGACAGGCTGCGCATCTGGATGCGGTCCTTGGCGTACACCAGCGCGTTCTGATACGCCACTTCGGTCAGGCCCAGCGACTGCATGCCCACGCCCAGGCGGGCCGCGTTCATGAAGACGAACATGGCGTTGAGGCCCTTGTTCGGCTGGCCGATGATCCAGCCACGGGCGCCGTCCAGGTTCATCTGGCAGGTCGAGTTACCGTGGATGCCCATTTTTTCTTCGATGGCGCCGCAGGCGATCGCATTGCGCTCGCCAACCGTGCCGTCCGCATTCGGGATGAACTTCGGCACCAGGAACAGCGAGATGCCTTTCGAGCCTTCCGGCGCGTCCGGCACGCGGGCCAGTACCAGGTGGATGATGTTCTCGGACATATCGTGCTCGCCGGCCGAGATGAAGATCTTCGAGCCGGTGATCAGCCACGAGCCGTCGGCCTGCGGCAGCGCCTTCGAGCGCAGCATGCCGAGGTCGGTGCCGCAGTGCGCTTCGGTCAGGCACATGGTGCCGGTCCATTCGCCCGAGGTCAGCTTCGGCAGGTAGAATTTTTTCTGGTCTTCGGTACCGTGCTCCTTCAGGCACTCGTAGGCGCCGTGCGACAGGCCCGGGTACATCGACCAGGCCTGGTTCGACGAATTGAGCATCTCGTAGAAGGAGTTATTGAGCACGATAGGCAGGCCCTGGCCGCCGTGGTCGGGCGAGCAGGCCAGCGCAGCCCAGCCGCCTTCGACGTACTTCTTGTACGCTTCCTTGAAGCCCTTCGGCGTGGTGACTGCCTTGGTCGCCGGGTCAAAGTGGCAGCCTTCGCGGTCGCCCGAATGGTTCAGCGGGAACAGCACTTCCTGCGTGAACTTCGCGCCTTCTTCCAGCACCTGGTTGATGATGTCGGCATCGACATCTTCGAACGATGGCATTTGTTTCAATTCATCGGATACACCGAGGAACTCGTGCAGTACGAACTGCATATCCCGAATTGGCGCGACGTATTGACCCATGATATTTCTCCGTTGTGAATCGTTAATTAATTAGCGGCCGCTTCTTTGCGTGCCTGCGGGTTTTGGTAGTTCTGCATCAGGCGTTCAAAGCCGATGCGGGCACGGTCGACGCTGCCTGGCATGCGCAGGAAGCGCGCGTCGTGGTGCAGGGCCAGGATCAGACCGTACATTTCGTACACCAGCTGCTGCGCGTCCGAATCGGCCTTCAGGTCGCCCGTTTCGATCGCTTGGCGGACACAGCGCAACAGGGCGCCCTGCCATGCCTTCACCATCGATACGAGCTCCTCGCGGATCGGTCCAGGACGGTCGTCGTATTCGACTGCTCCACTGATATAAATGCAACCCAGTGCGATCTCGACGCTGACACGCTTGACCCAGCGTGCAAACATCGAGCGCAGGCGTTCGATCCCGCGCGCTTCCTTCATGCTCGGGAAAAACACTTCCTGTTCGAAGCGGTGGTGGTACAGCTTCAACACTTCCATCTGCAAGTCTTCGCGCGAACCGAAATGCGCGAACACGCCTGATTTGCTCATGTTCATCTTATCGGCGAGCAAACCAATGGTCAGGCCTTCGAGCCCGTCGCGGCTGGCCAGGTCGAGCGCCACGTCGAGAATGGCAGCCCGGGTCAGCTCGCCTTTACGCATGAATTTGACTGAAGTATTAATGGTATTTACTCACAGAATGTTGGGGTGCATAGAATCAAATCTGAACGCTCGTACTATTATCCTTTGGGGAGTAAATGTCAAACGGGAACTTAGAAGGGACGTTCTATTGGTGCGATGCAGCAAATTTTGGTCCGCGTGGGTAGCAAGCCAACTCGACGCATACGTCACGCGTGGGCACGCAGTGCCCACCCTACGAGCCGAATTTGTCGATCGTGCGGCGGTCGCGCTTGGTCGGGCGGCCTTTGATGGTGCTGCCGGGCTCCGGATACAGGCGCCGGGCCTCGCTTTCCCTCTCCCGGCGGACGATGCTGTCGTTGGTTTCCTGATACAGGGTGCGGGCGATGGTGGCGTTGCCGCGCACGTCGGAAATGCCGGTCACCACCACTTCCCAGCGGTCCGAACCGTTATCGATGGTCAGCCTGTCGTCCAGCCTGACGGCCCGGGCCGGTTTGATGCGCTCGCCGCCCAGCCGCACCCGGCCGGTGTCGACCGCGTCGGTCGCCAGCGAACGCGTCTTGAAAAAGCGCGCCGCCCACAGCCATTTGTCGATCCTGACATTGTCCATCATGCGTAACCGATATCGAAAATCCGCATCACGAAGCGGTAGCATACATAGGCGGCGCCATTGCAGGTACGGCGCCACCAGCTGGCGTTGTCGAAGTCGTCCGCCCTGACCTGCACGCCGTCGCTGATACCGTACTCGATATGGCGCCGCAGTGTCGCCGCGAACGCGGGGTCGCGCACGACCACATTGGCTTCCTGGTTCAGGAACAGCGACAGGCCGTCGCAATTGCTCGAGCCGACCGTGGCCCAGTGGTCGTCGATCACCGCCACTTTGCCATGCAGCTGGGTCTTGCGGTACTCGACCACCTTGACTCCGCTGGCGATCAGCTTCGGGTAGAACGAATGGGCAACCGCGTCCTGGAACTTGAACTCGCCATGGCCGATCAGCAGCGTGACGTCGACCCCGCGCGCGGCCGCCCGCGCCAGCGCTTCGCGCAGCTTGCGCCCCGGCGCGAAATACGGATTGGCCAGCAGCACCGAATGGCGCGCCTTGCCCAGCGCCTGCAGATAGGCGCGCTGGATGGTGCGGCGGTTGCGCAGGTTGTCGCGCACGACGAAGGCGGCAGCCACCGGATTGTCAATCACCACCTTGCTGCGCTGACGCATTTCGCGGTACAGGCCGATGCGCCGGATAATATTCATTTGCCCCAGCCGCGACCACTGAGCCTGCACTTCCTGGTGGATGCGCTCGACCAGCGGGCCGCGCACCTGCACCGCAAAGTCCCAGCGCGGCGCCGGCAGGCGCTGGCCCGGCTTGTAGTCGCACAGCCAGTCGTCATTGGTGTTGATGCCGCCGACGAAGCCGACGTCGCGGTCGACCACGCAGATCTTGCGGTGGGTGCGCGTGATGCCGCGCGAGAACCAAGGGTTGAAGACGCGGAAGTGGACCCCGCCCTGCCCCAGTTCGAGCTTCATCTTGACGACCTTGGCGTTGCCGGTGCCGAACCAGTCGGTCATCACGAACACCGACACGCCGCGCGCGGCCGCCCGCAGCAGGGCCGCCTGGACTTCATCGCCGGTTTCGTCGTCGCCGTAAATATAGGTTTCGTAATAGACGTCGAAGCGGGCCGCGTCGATCGCCGCGATCAGCGCCGGGAAATACTCGACGCCGCAATACAGTAGCCTGACCTCGTTGTCGGCAAGGAATTGAAAGCTGCGCAAGTCGGCATCCGGCTTGCCGCCCGCCTTGTTGCCGCGACGCAGGGGGTTCTTCATGCGAGGTTCAGGGTCGCCACGATCGGCGCATGGTCGGACAGGGTCGCCCACAGGGTGCCGTGCAGCACTTGCGCTTCGGCCACCATGAAGCCGCGCACATAGATGCGGTCGAGCCGGAACACGGGCACGGCCGCCGGGAAAGTGCGGGCCGGCATCGGCCGCACCCGGCTGCGCCCGGCCAGCTTGCGCACATAGTTGCCGATCGGCGAGCCGGAGCCCAGCTCGTCGAATACCTCGACCACGCCCAGCGCCGCCCGCAGCCGGTCCGACAGATTGTCGCGCCAGTCGTTGAAGTCGCCGGCGATGATGACCGGTTCGCCATCCGGCGCCGAGGCGTTGACTGCCTCGATCAGTGCTTCGGCCTGGCGCGCCCGGCCGGCTTCGAACAGGCCCAGGTGGACGACGTAGCAATGGATCTGGCCGGCCTTGGTGTCGAGCACGCAGTGCAGGATGCCGCGCTGCTCGAACGCATGGTCGGACACGTCATGGTTGCGCGAATCGGCAATGCGGAACGCCGACAGCAGCGCGTTGCCGTGGTGGCCGTGGTCGTACACGGCATTCATGCCGTAGGCCGTGTGGTGGGTTTCGTTGGCGAGGAATTCATGCTGGGCCGCTTCCGGCCAGTGCTTGTGGCCGCGCTCGACCTGCCCGTACTGGGCGGCGTGCAGGTCGTGGCGCCCCTGCACCTCCTGCAGGAACACCACATCGGCATCGAAGCGGGCAATCGCTTCCTTGAGCGCATGCACCCGCGGCAAGCTGCGGATCGACGATACGCCCTTATGGATATTGTAAGTTGCCACGCGAATCTTCATGCAACGATTCTAACTCAGGTAGCCGGGATTACTTGGCCTGTTGTTGCGTCGGCTGGACAAAGTCGAACTGCTGCTCGATTGCCCGCGACGTACCGTCTTTGTTCATGGCGTGCAAGCTTGCATTCATGGCATGGATCAGTTTGTCGGGCACCGACCGGTTGCAGGCCAGGTAAAGCCCGGTGCGCCTGAAGGTCAGCACCGGCACGATCTTGCCGGCGAAGCCCTGCCTGGCGGCCAGCGCCGTGCCCACCCGCAGGCTGCTGGCCCACAGGTCGATGCGGCCGACCGACAGCTTGAGCGGGTTGACCTCGCCATTTTGCACGGCGTCGACATTGAAGCCGCGCGCGATCAGGAATTCGCTGCGCACGTCGCCGCTATAGGCGCCAATGCGCAGATTGCGCGCATCGTCGATGCTGGCCAGCTTCAGCTGGCGCTCGACCATCGCAAACAGGGTCCAGTCGTTCTCGTGGGTCGGCCCGACCCACTTGAACAGTTTTTCGCGTTCCGGCAGGCGGGTGGTCGAATAGACGCAGGTGCCGGCCTGGGTGCTGGCCATGACGTAGGCGCGCTTCCACGGATAATGCGCAAAGCTGGCGTCGATGCCGCTGCGCTGGAACATGACTTTGAGCTTCTCGGTCGAAAAGCCGGTCAGTTTGCCGTCGACCAGCATCGATGACGGCGGCGTCAGTTCGGTCGTGATCGACAGGCGCGGGCGGTCCCGGCCCTGGACCGCACCCGATGCGAGGACGACGGCGATGACGAGGAAAGCGCGCTTCATTGCCTTAGTCTACTGTTTCTCGCAAGCTGCCGTCTACCAGCCAGTCGCCGATGGCGGAAAAGGTTCGGGCGCGCCGGCCGTGCAGGGCATGCGCGCTGGCCGGGCCGCAGTCGCGCGGGCCATAGCGGTTCGGCAACGGCTGGTCCGGGTCGTCGACGCTAATCAAGGGATAGAACTTGGCCTTGGCATAGCTGTCTTTGTACAGCAGGCAGCCGTCGCGCCGGTGGTGCACGCCCAGTACCGGCTGGGTGACGTGGGTCATTTCGTTCCACGCGTCGGAATTGCCATTGACCACTATGACGGCGTCGACCAGCGGAGCCAGGCTCTTTGCCAGTACGCCGGCCGAATAGGCGCCATTGCTGCTGCCGAACAGCACCAGCCGCGCCTTCGGGTGGCGCTGGCGCATGGCGGCCAGCACGGCGCGGATGTCTTCGCGGTGTTCGCCGCGGTGGCGGTCCGACATCTCCAGCACTGGCCGGTCGAGCGCCGTGTCGACCAGCGCCACTGCCCCGACCCGCTGCGCCAGCTGGCGCCAGGCCCCGAACGGGCTTTCCGGATCGGTCGGCAGATCGTCCAGACTCAGGTTGTGCAGGCCGCGCTGGCCCGAGCCGCCCGCCAGCGCCACCACCACCTGCGCCACCGGGCCGGCGCGCGTCAACTCGAGCACGGGGACCAGGGCGCCGGGGCGGCTTGGGACATCGATCAGCAGTTCGCCGGCGCCGGCGGCGCAGGGCAGCAGCAGCAGGGGTGCCAGCGCCTTATGCCACATGGCGCGGCAATTGCAGGATGGCCTCGGCGTTCGACGACGAGAAGCAGCGGTCGGCGGCCTCGAGGTAAGGCAGCCACACATAGTTGAGGTGTTCGCGCGGGCTGAGGATGACCTTTGTTCCGGGCGCCACGCAGGCGCTGAATACATGCTCGGTATTGTGGGTCACGCCAGGCGCATAGCGGTGGCGCCACACGGGGTAGATCTCATACACATTCGACAGCTGCCAGTCGAGCAACTGGTCGCACACGATGCCGGTTTCCTCGAACAGCTCGCGGCGGGCGGTGTCGATGAAGGCCTCGCCCTCATGATCGAGCGAGCCGGTGACCGATTGCCAGAAGCCGGGGCGGTCGGCGCGCTCGATGAGCAACACCTCCAGTTCCGGAGTGTGGATGACGACGAGGACCGATTGAGGGATCTTATGCATAAAAAAGGCGCATGGCCGTTTGGGCACATGCGCCTTTCAGTATATCGTAGGGTGGGTAAGCGAGCTTACCCAAGCGGACCAGTTGCCAGTGCCGCACCAACGCGTGGGTAAGGCAAGCCTTACCCACCCTGCCCATTACGCGACCTTGGGCTCGGCGTTGCGCAGGCGGATGTGCAGCTCGCGCAATTGCTTCTCGTCGACTTCGGACGGCGCATTGGTCAGCAGGCACTGTGCGCGCTGGGTTTTCGGGAAGGCGATCACGTCGCGGATCGAATCCGAACCCGTCATCATCGTCACGATACGGTCCAGGCCGAAGGCCAGGCCGCCATGCGGAGGCGCGCCGTACTGCAGGGCGTCGAGCAGGAAGCCAAACTTGAGCTGGGCTTCTTCGGCGTCGATCTTCAGCGCGCGGAATACCTTGCTCTGCACGTCTTCGCGGTGGATACGGATCGAACCGCCGCCCAGCTCCCAGCCGTTCAGGACCATGTCGTAGGCCTTGGCGATGCACTTGCCCGGATCGGTTTCGAGCATGTCTTCGTGGCCGTCTTTCGGCGCGGTGAACGGATGGTGGGTCGCGGTCCAGCGATCCGACTCTTCGTCGTAGTCGAACATCGGGAAATCGACCACCCACAACGGCTTCCACACGTCGTCGAACAGGCCGGCCTTCTTGCCGAAGTCCGAATGGCCGATCTTGACGCGCAGCGCGCCGATGGCGTCGTTGACGACCTTGGCCTTGTCGGCACCGAAGAAGATCAGGTCGCCGTCCTGCGCGCCGGTCTTCTCGAGGATGGCGCTGAGCGCGGCGTCGTCGAGGTTCTTGACGATCGGCGACTGCAGGCCGTCACGGCCGGCCGCCTTGTCGTTGACCTTGATGTAGGCCAGGCCCTTGGCGCCATAGATGGCGACGAACTGGGTGTAGGCGTCGATTTCCGAACGGGGCATCGAGCCGCCTTGCGGGACGCGCATGCCGACCACGCGGCCGCCAGCCATATTGGCGGCGCCGTTGAAGACCTTGAATTCCACGGTCTTCATCACGTCGGTCAGGTCGGTGAATTCGAGCTTGACGCGCATGTCCGGCTTGTCCGAACCATACAGGCCCATCGCGGTGGCGAAGTCCATCACCGGGAACGGGTTAGGCAGGTCGATGTTCAGCGTGTTCTTGAAGACGATGCGGATCATGTCTTCGAACAGGTCGCGGATCTCCTGTTCGGTCAGGAACGAAGTCTCGCAGTCGATCTGGGTGAATTCAGGCTGGCGGTCGGCGCGCAGGTCTTCGTCGCGGAAGCACTTGGTGATCTGGTAGTAGCGGTCGAAGTTGGCCACCATCAGCAGCTGCTTGAACAGCTGCGGCGACTGCGGCAGCGCGAAGAAGTTGCCGGCGTTGACGCGCGACGGTACCAGGTAGTCGCGCGCGCCTTCCGGGGTCGACTTGGTCAGCATCGGCGTTTCGATGTCGATGAAGCCGAGCGCGTCGAGGTATTTGCGCACTTCCATCGTCACCTTGTAGCGCAGGCGCAGGTTGTTCTGCATCTGCGGGCGGCGCAGGTCGAGCACGCGGTGGGTCAGGCGGGTCGTCTCCGACAGGTTGTCGTCGTCGAGCTGGAATGGCACGGCCACGGAGGCATTGAGCACTTCCACCTGCGATGCATTGATTTCGATCTTGCCCGACTTCAGGTTGTTGTTGACGGTGCCCTCGAGGCGGTCGGTGACGACGCCGGTGATGCGCAGGCAGTACTCGTTACGCACATGCTCGGCCGCCTTGAACACGTCGGCATTATCCGGATGGCAGACGATCTGCACCAGGCCTTCGCGGTCGCGCAGATCGATGAAGATCACGCCACCGTGGTCGCGGCGGCGATGTACCCAGCCGCACAGGCTGACGGTTTGGCCAAGCAGTTGTTCAGTAACGAGGCCGCAGTAATGAGTACGCATGGAGGACATAATTTTTCAGTCAGTCTAGGTTAGTGATTGAGTTATTCTTTTGGAAGGGCTTCGTCGGGAGCGACGACGCCCATCGATACGATGTACTTGAGCGCCGCGTCGACGCTCATGTCGAGTTCAATGACCAGGCTGCGTTCCATCATCAGGAAGAAGCCCGAGGTCGGGTTGGGCGTGGTCGGCACATACACGCTGACGTAGTCGCCCACCAGGTGGTTCCTGACGTCGCCGCCCGGCACGCCGGTCAGGAAGGCGATGGTGCGCGAACCCGGGTGCGGGTAAGGCACCAGCACCGCCTTGCGGAAGGCATTGCCCGAGGGCGAGAACAGCGTGTCCGACACCTGCTTGACGCTGCCGTACAGCGAGCTGACCACCGGGATGCGGTGCAGCAGGCGTTCCCACAGGCGCACCAGGTAGTTGCCGATCAGGTTATTGGCCAGCAGGCCGGTCAGGAATACGATCAGCACCGTCAGGATCGTGCCCAGGCCCGGGATGTCGAAGCCGAACAGGGTGCGCGGCTGCCATTTTTCCGGGACGAACAACAGCGATTGATCCATCGTACTGATGACCAGATTGAGGACCCAGGCCGTAATAGCGAGGGGAACCAGAATCAGTAATCCTGTAATGAAATATTTACGCATTGTTCTCTCGAAGGGACGGGGGGAATCAGGTCGGGCTGGACGTGGGCGCAGCGGCAGCCGGCGCGGCAGCCGTCGACTCTGTCGAGGCGGACGCTTCCTTGGCTGCAGTGGTGGACGGCGCCGTTCCGGTGGACGGCGCGGTGCCGCCACGGAAATCGGTGGCATACCAGCCGGTACCCTTCAGCTGGAAGCCGGCGGCGGTGACTTGCTTCTTGAAAGCGCTCTTGCCACAGGTTGGACAGACCGTCAGCAGCGGATCGGAGATCTTTTGCAGCACATCCTTGGCAAAACCGCATTCATCGCAGCGGTAGGCGTAAATCGGCATCAATTAACTCCGCAAAAATCGTCAAAACCCTGAATTATAAAGCTTTTTCTGGCGTATAGACGATTTCTGCGGGGACGGGCATTACTTGCGGGTGTTGCTTGGCGCGCTCGCGAGCCGGGTATCGGCATTGCTGCGGCTTGCCGCCGTTTGCGGGGCAAGGGCGCGGCCCGGCGCAGGCTCGACCAGGGAGTACAGGTCGGCCAGCGGGCCGTTGCGGATTTCGCCGGCGGCCAGCGCGCGCTCGGTTTCGGCAGCCACTTCGGCACGCGACAGGGTGCCGGCCGGGCGGCTGATATCGACGCTGATGGTGTCGGCGGCAAAGGCGGCGCTGCTGGCGATCAGGGCGGCGAGGGCAAAAACTTGTTTGGTAAGCATGAAATTCTCCTGGTGGTTGAGTAACTTGCATTTTGCAAGCGACGACTGATGATAGTCCATAGACTTTCATTTTGCAAGCGAGTACAATGAAATTCATGAAAACTCTGTGCGCCCCCGCCTGCCCGATGGCCCGCGCCGCCAACCTGCTTGGCGACGAATGGCTGATCCTTGTCCTGCGCGAGCTGTTCAAGGGGCCGGCCAAGTTCGACGAGCTGCAAAAGCGCACCGGCGCCGCCACCAATATCCTGACCAAGCGCCTGTGCCGGATGATGGAAGCGGGCATCGTCGACAAGGCGCCCTACCAGGACAAGCCACCCCGTTTCAGCTACCGGCTGACCAAGGCGGGCCTGGGTCTGCTGCCGGTGGTGCTGGAGCTGATCCGTTATGGCGAGCAGTGGATGCCGAGCGAGCTGGAGCCGCCGAATTCCCTGCGCCACCTCGGCTGCGGCTTGATCACACGGGCCGGCCAGCATTGCTCCGAATGCGGTGAGGAGTTGACGCTGAAGAATTTGCGGCTGGAACCACGCGCAGCGGCCAGCCCGGCCTGACGCTTGACTTGGCGCGGGCCACAGCCTATCGTCGCAGAGGTGAAATACACCCTCTTCCTATTGCTGATTGCCAGCCTGCCGCTGCAGGCGAGGGCCGCGCCCGCGCTGGCAGACCAGACGCTGGTCATTTGCGACGACATTAACGAGTGGCCGCCCTACCTGTACTACCAGCGAGACAATGGCGCAAAGACCGACAAACTGGCCGGCTACGCGATCGAGGTGCTCGGCGAGATCCTGGCGGCGCACAAAATCAAGTACACGGTGACCCTGCTGCCGTGGGCGCGCTGCCTCAGCAGCGTGGCGGCGGGCACGCACGCGCTGGCCATCAATGTGGTGCGCAATCCTGAGCGCGAACGCAACTACCTGCTGACGACGACCTACTATTCGGTGCGCAACTTCTATTTTTACTCGCGCAAGCACCATCCGGACGGCCTGCCGATTAACGGCGTCGAGGACTTGCGCAAGCAGCAGGTGTGCGGCATTCTCAATTACGACCACTCGGCCATGGGTTTCAAGCCGGGACAGGTCGACCAGGGTTCGAAGACCTATGACGCGCTGATCGCCAAACTGCACCTGGGCCGCTGCACGCTGTTCATCTCGCAGTACGAGGCAATGCTCGGCTATGCGCTGATCGGCCACCGGTATTTTGACGATCCGGACCTGGGCTACAGCCAGATTCCCGGCTACCGGCTGGCCTCGTTCACGATGGCGGTATCGCGCGCCGTGCCTTACGGGCCCGAGTTGCGCAAGCTGCTCAGCCAGGGGATCAGCACCATGCATGCCAGCGGCCGGCTCGACGCGATCTGGAAAAAACACCTGCCGCCCGCACCCCAGCACGGCCTGCCGCCGCCCAGCCCCCAGCACTGAATTGAAAATTCGCCTGGGCACTGCCACTGATACGCGCGGCAAAGCCCCGCCAATTAGTAATACTGTCAGCGCGCCAAATGGCTTCGGGCTGACCTCGGCAGGCGGCTTTCGCCCCAAGCGGACGGTCGCCTAAGGCAGGGAATGGCCGAACCCGGCCGTCTAGCTCAGCATAGCAGGGGGCAAGGGCCTAAATCGCGGACTGTCAGCTCGATCATACTAGGCCGGTGCTTATCCAGAACTCAGCGCAAGGGACCGCGCCCCATGAAGGCGATTAAGTCGAGGGATCCCACAACAACGCGAGCGCAAGCGCGGCCAAGGTGACCGGTTCGCGCAATGCATTGCCGGACGCTGGACGCCACAGGCGCGGCGTCAGACCATTGAGTTCGATGGCACCGACCGCTTTCCCGTCATGTCTGAATACGTACCCGATTGGTGCCTCGAGCGGCAGCGATGAGCCCCGCACCTCGTGGACCGATTGCACCTCGAGCGTGGCCCCCCCCATCGAGAATTGGCCGCTACGCTCGGCTTTCATCGTCAGGCTGACCACGGGGGCGTTCATCTTCAGCTGCGCGCTTCGCGACCCACGCCACTCGCAGTCGAACGAGAACGGTTTTGCGTTGGCCGCTATGGCCTTCCACGTCACCTCGACCACCTTGCCGCTGCAGGCCGCTTCGGTGCGACTGCCATCCGCGAGCACGAGCGAGTAGCGCGTCGAGGCACTGCTCCAGTTCACCACAGAGAACAGGTCGACGCGATCGCGCCCGCGGCTGAAGGTGCCCGTCTCCGGAGGCAGCGAGAAGCTGCCGTTCCGCCACCCTCCAAGGCCCTGCACGGTTTCAGCGCGTTCTGCAGCAATAGATGCGGGGATGCTCATTTCTGCGGCGGGCAGGCTGGCGCAACCAGTCAATACGACTGCAGAAGCGGCAAATAAAGCGAGGAATAAAATGCGCAGCATGAGGTTCGGTCGGCAGGAATTTACGTAACGAAAGATTATAGCGGCGCTGGTCGGCCCAATTGTCGTCTTTTTGTCATGATAGTTGCGCAACACGCCTCGCTACAAACGTCCGCTTGTGGCCGACCACTGCCGATTGTACCCGACGGCAGCGGCTGTCAATTAACGCCCGGCTTGACCACCGAACGACGCGAGGCGGCCCAGGCGATGAGCACCAGGATCGCAAAATACACGGCGACGTTTGCGACCAGTGCTCCCACGTGCAACTTGTCCTCGACAAAGGAAAGCTGACGCTCCCTGGAGACGCCCGGTGCGTCGTGCAAGTACGCGACCGGAAAGCCACCCGTCAACGCGGGCTTGTAACAAGGATCGGATGTGGAGGCCCCACACAGATTTCCGTATTGAACCAGCTCGGGGCCTGTGCGCTCGACATGCACTGTCAGGAATGCAAGGATCACGGCCGCGATGAGAGCGAGTCCCAGGCGCTTCAGTTTCGACGAAGAGTTTTTCATGATGCCTAAAGACCCTTAGAACGGTAGAGGGGGAACGCGACCGATTAGGAATTTTCTTTTCGCCGCCACCCCACAGCATACGAAGCGCAAAATGACTTGCCACACGCTTGCGCCAGGGTCGGCTTCTGGCCGAGTATAGCCGAGCTGTCCGATGTTCAAGCTTGCCAACCGATTAATTTGATGTCAATCTTTTCCCAACCAACACTCACAAAGGAAAATCAGCGTGTCTCTCAAATTCGTCATTCTTGCATTTCCCCTGCTCACCGCCCAGCAAGTATGTCTTGCCGAAGAGTTTGAGAAGAACGGCCTTCCATGCGTTGCAGAAATTTGTTTGGGCGATGGCATCGCCGAATTGTCTAAAATTCAATGGGATCGAGCGAAGAACCCTTTCAGCAGTCGACAAAAGCCGCTATACACTGCTACCCGCAAAGTGTCCGAAAGCGAAACGAAAATCCTGCAGTCTAGGTTCCGAGGGGATTTGGCGCAAGCGGCTCCGTTTCTCTATGACGGTCTGTTTGATTCAATAGCGCTGCCATCCATTTCTCGGGTCACAGCCGCCTGTGAGAGAAATGAATTGACTGGCACCTATACCACGCAAAACGGCAACCCAACACGTGTTGGCATTTCCATGACGCCAAACCAAGCTGATACGTCCAAGCAACAATGGACCGTTGTATCCATCGTGCGCACATTTCCTGCTGCGGTCTCCAATGAGCAAAAGGCACAAGTTGAAGCCCAGCTTGCCGAGAGGTACCACACCTTCGGCGCCAACAACATGAACATCAAAAATGCGAAACCGGGCGAGGGGCGCTTCTCTCCCAACTTTGGATCCTCATTCGGGTTTCACTTGCTTCTCTTTCGGGGCATCGAGGAAGGGAACCGCATGAAATTGCATCCTGCTTGCGGCGGAACCACCAAGGTCAAGATTGACTGAGCGTTGAGACTTGCCTACTCACGTACGCTTCGATACAAAGTCTCACCTGTAGAGTCTAAGTCCTAAAGTCGGAACTGACCCTCAGCCGCAAGTCAGCCGAAAGCACAATCTTGCCAATGGATTGATTAGTGTCAATCTTTGGTTTGTAGTGCCGCCGGCTGCAATCGGCCAGAAGCGGTCATTCGTCGAAAGATCAGATCGAAGATGTATAAATGCAACGCTATATTGCTGGGAATTTTATCTGTTGGAACGGCCTGGGCCGATGACTTCGATAAACTGGTCACTGCCGAAATGCGACGACAGCATATTCCAGGTCTGAGTATTGCTGTCGTGAAGGACGGCAAGATAATTCGCGAGCAAGGATTTGGCCTGGCAAACGTCGAACATCAGGTGCGAGTTACACCAGCAACCATTTTCCAATCTGGCTCGATCGGCAAGCAATTCACATCGGCTCTGGTCATGTTGCTAGTCGAGGACGGTAAGCTAAAGCTTGATGAGCCGGTGGCAGCGTACCTGCAAGGCATACCTCCATCTTGGTCGACAATTACGGTGCGCCATCTTCTCACCCATACTTCGGGACTTGCAGCCTTTAACGACACGCTCGACTATCGCAAGGACTATACCGACGCCGAGCTGTTGGCAGCTATCACAAAGGTCCCGATGATTGGTGTGCCAGGTGAGCAATCGGCTTACAGCAACCTTGCTTATCAGGTGCTAGGTATCTTATGTACTAGAGTCGGCGGGACGTTTTACGGTGACCAGCTGCGCGAGCGCATCTTCAAGCCGAGCGGCATGCACACTCGCATCATTAGTGAACGCGATATCGTGCCGCATCGCTCCGCCGGATACGACCGATACGACGGCGTACTCACCAACCAGTCGTGGGTCTCGCCTTCAATAAACACTACCGCTGACGGAAGCCTATATCTGACCGCGCGCGACCTTGCGCACTGGTCTATGGCATTAGGAGGCGACAAGGTGCTAAGTGCAACCATCAAGAACGCGAGCTGGACGCCGGCCAAACTAAATAATGGCACCGTCACTGGCTACGGTTTCGGATGGGAAGTGGCGCCAGTGAACGATCATCACAGAGTGCAGCACAGTGGGGCATGGCAAGGCTTCTCGTCCCACATTACGCGCTTCGCGGACGACAAGCTGGCGGTCATCGTGCTGGCAAACCGCTCTGGCGCGAAACCAAGGCTTATCGCTGACAAAATTGCCGCCTACTACATACCGGCACTGACGTCGCTGATCCCAGTAGCGCCGAATCGCAAGGCAATTGCCTCTGTTCCTATGTTTATTCGCGGCAGCATGAACAACTGGGGCCTTGTCAGCCGCCTGCGGAAAACCACAGACGGCATTTACGAAGCGGACATTGATCTGGATGCCGGCCAGCACATATTCAAATTAGCGTCCGAAGATTGGAACATCATCGATTTCGGTTCACAGATAGACGAGCCGATAGTTACACTGGGCAAGGCTAAGGCGGTGGATTTCAAAGGTGGGAACTTCAAGCTGGACGTCAAGGAAAATGGGCGATACGTTGTTCGCTTCGACGCGCGCCAGATTACTCAACCAAGCGTAACCATTGTCCGGCAATAGACGCGTCGGTGGAAACTCCGTTTGATCCGACTTTGTGTCACGCTGTCAATCGCATCTAGCGATACTCCTAGTTCGTGTTTGGCTGGCGGGAGCTTCCGCTTAGGGGTGCGGAAGCCGCCGCTCGGGTCAAGCTGGCATGCTGCCTGCCTCGCGAATAGGTGGCAACTTTCAGATACGAATGGGTGGCAACCTTCCCGGGCTAATCTGTGGCGATGTCCATGCGAAGAATCACACTGAACTATTTGCTGCGCGCGAATCGCCATACCATGCTGCGCTCGACACCGCCAACCTTGCCTTCGATGCGCGCCTCCACGACGTCCGGCGTTTCCTGCGCGTACATCACGCGCGGGGAAGCCATGCGCCTTGTTCTCGAACATGATCGTCCCGGGGGCGACCGCATTTGCCAGGAATTCGGCCGGTGGCATGCCGACCGCAGGGTTTCAATTCGTCTGCGTTGCCAAATGCCCCGATAGTGTCCGATTCAACCCGATACGCGCCGAACTCTCTCCGATTTTCCGCGAATTTCAGCCGAATTCGCACGCAAGCAAACCGATTGCCTCCGATCTCACCGCGAAACCGAACGATTCGCGATTTTTCTGTCTAACCTACATGCACTTCGCCGCCATCGCAAGAAATCGTGCATGAATCGGATCATCGCGTAGCTCAATCGGACCAAATCAGATCGCTATCGTGCGTATGCGTTTGCGTTTCGTGCGGAATCGGGTCATTTCAGGTCAAATCGCGCCCTAAGGAGAAAACCATGCGTCGCCAGCACCCCAACCACCGGATGGATATCCCCGTTTCCTTAGAGATTTGGAAACAACTAGTCGGAGCATCTACAGACACCGGCTTCGCAAAGGAAGACTGGGAAATCGCTGAAGAAGCGATTAACGAATGGATGAGGCGGCACAACCCGGACACAGTTTCGATGCCGCTGGTCCGTGGGTATCAATGGAAAAGCGTGTTCCTGCCCGACGGGACGCTGTTGCGCACCGTGTTCGGCGGGAAGAATTTTCACTGCATGGTTGAGGCCGACAGGATTCTCTACAATGGAAAGGCAGTTTCGCCGAGCGGCTTTGTTAATGCTGTCGGTGGCACTCGGCGCAATGCGTGGCGATGCACCTGGATTCTTTTCCCCGATTCGAAGGAGTGGAAGCTGGCCGACACGTTGCGCAGCCGCGAACGTCCGCGCCGTGCACGCAAACCAGCGCACGCCATCGAGCGGACACCAGCGACGCAGCCTGCACCTGTCCGCGAGCCTGCCAATGCCCTGCCTGCCGCCGGTTCACCTCCCACGCAAAGCGAATACACCGCGGCCAGCGCGTCTGAGTCGTCGCAAGTGCAGCGGTCCCGCCATGAGCGAATCCCGCGAACCGAGCAGCACGCCGAGCAACGCGGCAATTGGCAGGACGCCGGCATGACGCTTTCGCCGGCTGGATTCGGCTGCGGCGAGGACCGCCGCATGAACAGAGATGATCGAATGGTGGCACTGCTGCGACAGGAACTGATTCCACTCCTGTACCGAATGTCTGCCTTTGTGGGGACAGATCACGAGCCTCTCGCATCGTCTCGCTGAAATTAGATGGCCGCTTCTGGCCGGATCAAGACTATGCCCTCGGCATTGACTCGACATCACTTGTTCTGCGGCGGCAGGTCGACCGATTCAATTTCGACGCCAGCGCGGGAAACTGAGTAGATAACCTTGCCGATTCTCTCGTATCCTAGTTCAGGCTCGACGCGCAGTTTCACTCTCCGAATTTTTTTGGCTGCCAGTAGTTGGATAAGTTCATCTGGCGTTTGTACGGTTGTGTCCAACACTTTGACAAAGTCCTTACCGACCACAACATCCGTCACACCAGGCTGCACACTGGCACAAGCAGTAAGCAAGCCGAACGCAACGCTTGTGAGAGCGGCATACGTGCAATTCACGAGTTTCAACATGGTTTCACTTTTCGTATCCAAAAATTCATGCGGCAAACCACAGGTTGACAGTATATCAATCGGCCGGCAAGCTAGTGCCCTGGGCTGACCGGCTCAGTTCGGCCAATAGCCCATATCTACTTTTTCATACCCGATGCCTGATATACTTTTTGCGCTGTACCTTCTCGTATATTTCCCTCTTAGCAATCTATGGCGCAGCTTATATCCAGCCCCGCCAAAGTCCGTCTTACCTGCCTTGCAGAGCTATTGGCGACAAGGACGATTCGTGCTCGCCCTGCTTTGTATTCTTGCGCTAGTCGCATGGCTCGGGGACCACAGTGCCAACGAGCTCGGACTAGATTTTCCACTGTCGCGAGGCGGCATTTGGGGACTTGCAGTCGCCTGCTGCCTCTTGTTGGCTCTTCATATTATTGGCAAGCAGATGGAACTACGGATGACGCAGGAAGAGCGCGTCAAGCAGGAAGGTATGTTACGCGAGTTGCCGTTTGTGATGCCGCGTACGCCCATTGAAACTGTCGCCTACTTCGTTACGATGATCGGAATGACAGCAACGTGGGACGTCCTCTTTCGAGGCTATTTGCTGCTGGTACTCACACCGGTTCTGGGCATGCCGCTGGCAGTTGCGCTTGCGGCAATTTCGTATGGTGCTGGGCATGGCTACAAGAATCCAAGGCAATTCTTCGGCTCGATCGCGGCGGCGTTTGCCTTCACAATAGGGTATGCGCTTACTGGCAGTCTGTGGTGGCTGATCGTGTTGCATGCGGCCGCTCCAGTGGCGATGCTGTACAGTGCGCGCAGAATTGGGAAGGCAAAGCCGATAGCTGAAGAAATCGTGTGATTTAACGGACGGATTCGACCATCTCCACGAGAAACAGCACTGTTTAGTGCCTAGTCTGACTGTGTCACAAAAAGCAAATATGTGCGTATACTGTTGAACTGTCTATAACGACAGGAGACGGGAATGACGAATTTGGCTGAGCTGGACATTTATCTCGAGCGGTTGTGTGGCGCCTTGGGTCATATGGATC
>CBDDRJ010000075.1:0-7752 GCA_965233055.1 uncultured bacterium | reverse complement strand
GCAGCGCTGGCCGGCGCCGCCGCCACGGCGGCTTGCGCGCTCTGGCGCGGCGCATGCGGCTGGCGCAGGTAGCGCGCGTTATTGCGCCGCTCGTTGCCGTGTGACGGCCAGCTCAGGAAGCGCGACAGCTCCTGCAAGGCGCGCTGATAGACATCGCGCTTGAATTCGATGACGACGTCGAGCGGTACCCAATAGTCGTGCCAGCGCCAGGCGTCGAATTCGGGATGGTCGGTCAGGCGCAGGTTGACGTCATTGTCGCGCGCGACCATGCGCAGCAGGAACCAGATCTGCTTTTGGCCACGGTAATGCCCGCGGATTTCACGCTTGATGAAATGGTCAGGTACCTCATAGCGCAGCCAGTCGCGGGTGCGACCGATGATCTTGACGTGCTCCTGGCGTAAGCCGATTTCCTCTTCCAACTCCCGGTACATCGCCTGTTCCGGCGTTTCACCGTATTTAATGCCGCCCTGCGGGAACTGCCATGAGTGCTCGCGCACCCGCTTACCCCACCACACCTCGTTCTGGGCGTTGAGCAGGATGATGCCGACGTTGGGCCGAAACCCTTCACGATCGAGCATAGTGCACCTCGATACTTTCTGCCGACGAGCGTTGTCTTTTTGCCTATAAATCCTCGGTCCCGCCCCGTTTTCGACGTGCGAAAGCGGAAGGAACACCTCCAATCGGACCCATTTGTAGAAAGTTTGGACGCATCGTGCAGCTAATCCTTTAAAATTAGGATGATTATAACTCTCTCTTTTTAAAAAGAATTCATCGATATGCGCGCCTCACGTTTTTTTATTTCAACCCTCAAGGAAGCGCCGTCCGACGCTGAAATCGTCAGCCACCAGCTGATGATGCGCGCCGGCATGATCAAACGCCTCGGTTCCGGGATCTACACCTATATGCCGATGGGCCTGCGGGTGATCCGCAAGGTAGAAGCCATCATCCGCGACGAGATGGGCAAGTCCGGCGCGATGGAAATGCTGATGCCCTTCGTCCAGCCGGCCGAACTGTGGCAGGAAACCGGCCGCTGGGACAAGTTCGGCCCTGAAATGATGCGCGTCAAAGACCGTCACGGCCGCGACTACGTCGTGCAGCCGACCTCCGAGGAGGCCATCACCGACGTCGCCCGCAGCGAGATCAAGTCCTACCGCCAGCTGCCGCTGAACTTCTACCAGATCCAGACCAAGTTCCGCGACGAGCGCCGCCCGCGCTTCGGCCTGATGCGCGGCCGCGAATTCACGATGAAGGACGCCTATTCGTTCGACCGCGACCTGGCCGGCATGCAGGCGTCGTACAAGGTCATGTTCGACGCCTACACCCGCATCTTTACCCGCTTTGGCCTGAAGTTCCGCGCGGTGGCTGCCGACAACGGCGCCATCGGCGGCTCCGGCTCGCACGAATTCCACGTCATCGCCAGCACCGGCGAGGACGCGCTGGTGTACTGCCCGAGCTCCGACTACGCCGCCAATATGGAAGCGGCCGAAGCGATGCCGCTGGCAGCAAAGCGTCCTGCCGCGACGGCAGCGCTGGTCAAGGCTTCGACGCCCGACACCGTCAAGTGCGAGACGGTGGCAGCCCTGCTGGGCATCGCGCTGTCGCACACCGTCAAGACCATCGCATTGACGGTCGAAACGGAGAAGGACGGCAAGGTGAGCTTGCAGTACTTCATGCTGCTGCTGCGCGGCGACCATGAGCTGAACGAAGTCAAGGTGGGCAAGGTCGCCGGCCTGGCCCAGTACCGCTTCTCGACCGAAGCGGAAATCCTCGAAGCCTATGGCAGCGTGCCCGGTTACTTGGGCCCGATCAATACTCGCCTGCCGGTGACCGTCATCGCCGACCGCACCGTGGCCAATATGGCCGACTTCGTGTGCGGCGCCAACGACGCCGGCTACCACTACACGGGCGCCAACTGGGGCCGCGATATGGCCGAGCCAAGCCAGGTGGCCGACTTGCGCAACGTCGTCGAAGGCGACGCTTCGCCCGACGGCAAAGGCGTGCTGGCGATCGAGCGCGGCATCGAAGTGGGCCACGTGTTCCAGCTCGGCACCTCGTACTCGGAGAGCATGAAGGCCGCCTTCCTCGACGAGAACGGCAAGCCGGCCCCTTTGCAAATGGGCTGCTACGGCATCGGCGTGACGCGCGTGCTGGGCGCCGCCATCGAACAGAACTTCGACGACAAGGGCATCATCTGGCCGGCGTCGATCGCGCCGTTTGAGGTGGTGCTATGCCCGATGGGCATGGACCGCAGCGAAGCGGTCAAGGAAGAAGCCGAGAAGCTGTATGCGGCGCTGCTCGCCGCCGGCATCGACGTCATCCTCGACGACCGCGGCCTGCGCCCGGGCGGCATGTTCGCCGACTGGGAGCTGATCGGCGTACCGCACCGCATCGTCGTCGGCGACCGCGGCCTGAAAGAAGGCAACCTGGAATACCTGGGCCGCCGCGATGCCGAAGCGTCCGCTGTGCCGTTGGCTGGCATGGTCGACTTCATCAAAGGCAAACTGGGCAAGTGAGCGTCATGAGCAGGCGCGCAGTGCTGGCCAGGCTGCTGCCGCGCGCGGCGCTGGCATCCGTGCTGGCGCTGGCCTGCGCGGTGGCCAGCGCCGGCAACCAGAAGGAAGAAGCGCTGGCCGACGCGGTCAAGGTGGCCCTGTCGAATGCGATCCGGGACGGCGCGCCGCCGCGCCCCGTGTTCAAGGAAGAGACGGCGCGCCAGCGCTATGCGCGCTGGTTCGAGCAGATGTCGGCGCGCCTGACGCGCAAGGTGCCGGACGCGGTGTCGCGCCGGGAGCTGCTTGAGACGATCTGGTACGAGTCGAGCCGCGCCGGCCTCGATCCGGGGCTGGTGATGGGACTGATCCAGGTCGAATCGGCTTACCGAAAATATGCGATCTCGATCGCGGGCGCGCGCGGCTATATGCAGGTGATGCCGTTCTGGACCAAGGTGGTCGGCGACGGCAGCCGCAGCAAGCTGTTCCATATGCAGTCGAACCTGCGCTATGGCTGCTCGATCCTGCGCATGTACCTCGACATGGAAAAGGGCAGCCTGTATATGGCGCTGGGCCGCTACAACGGCAGCCGCGGCCGGCCCGGCTACCCCAATGCGGTGCTGGCCGCGTGGAAGAACTGGGAATTCAAATGAACGCGTGGGTTCGATGAATCCGCCCCCCCTGCGCGTCTCGATCGGCAGGGTGGGTAAGCTCGCTTACCCACGCGAATTCGGCAGCAGTCCACAAAAGGAAAAGCCCCGCAGCTTGCGCTGACGGGGCTTTTTTTATATTCGGCTGACGCCGGATCGATTTACTTCAGGTGGGCCGAAATGAGCTTGGTCATTTCGAACATCGATACCTGAGCTTTGCCGCCGAAGACAGCCTTGAGCTTGTCGTCTGCGTTGATCATGCGGCGGTTAGCTGCATCCTGGAGGTTCAGCTTCTTGATGTAGTCCCAGACTTTCTTGGTCACTTCAGTGCGTGGCAGCGGGGTCGCGCCCACTACTGCTGCCAATACTGCCGATGGCGTCATGGCTTTCATGAATGCTGCATTAGGCTTGCGTGCGGCTGCTGGTTTTTTTGCTGCTGCTGGCTTTGCTGCTGCTTTTGCTGGCGCTGCTTTTTTAGCTGCTGGCTTGGCGGCGGCTTTTTTTGGCGCTGCTGCTGGGGTTTTTTTGGCTGTTGCCATCTTCGAGCCTCCTTAACGAACACATGGGAAATTGCGCAAGTGATCAAACTGATCGCACGGGCTATATTGGTGGGGATTTACCGAGGATGCAAGTGTTTTTCTGTTTTTTTTCAGAAAATCCCCTATGAAAACGGCCCCGCATGCCCCGCAAAGCCGATTTCGCCACGTTTTCCGCGCCTTCCTATATCCATCTACATACCGGGCATCATGCCCTTCATCCCGCGCATCATCTTCATCAAGCCACCGCCCTTGAGCTTTTTCATCATGCTCTGCATCTGTTCGAACTGGGTCAGCATGCGGTTCACTTCCTGCACCTGGACCCCGGCGCCGTTGGCGATGCGGCGCTTGCGGGTGGCCTTGATCAGCTCCGGCTTGGCCCGTTCCTGCGGCGTCATCGAGTCGATGATGCCGACCATGCGGCGCACCTGCTTGTCGGCCTGGTCCATGTTGGCGCCGCCGGCCGCCTGCTGGAACTTGGCCGGCAGCTTGTCCATCAGGCTGGCCATGCCGCCCATTTTCTTCATCTGGCCCAGCTGCGCCTTGAAGTCGTTCATGTCGAACTTGCCGCCCACCTTGATCTTGTTGGCCAGGTCGTTTGCGGCCTTGACGTCGACGCCCTTGCGCGCTTCTTCGACCAGCGCCAGGATGTCGCCCATGCCGAGGATGCGGTTGGCCATGCGGGCGGCGTCGAACGCTTCGAGGCCGTCGAGCTTCTCCGACACGCCGGCGAACTTGATCGGCTTGCCCGTGATGTGGCGCACCGACAGCGCCGCGCCGCCGCGCGAGTCGCCGTCCAGTTTGGTCAGCACGATGCCGGTCAGCGGCAGCGCATCGCTGAAGGCCTTGGCGGTATTGATCGCGTCCTGGCCCAGCATGGCGTCGACCACGAACAGGGTCTCGATCGGCTTGACGGCCGCGTGCACCGCGCTGATCTCGGCCATCATCGCCTCGTCGATACCGAGGCGGCCGGCGGTGTCGATGATCAGCACGTCGTGGTAATGCTTCCTGGCCCAGTCGAGCGCGGCCAGCGCGATGTCGACCGGCTTGTCGGTGCTGGCGGACGGGAAGAAGTCGGCGCCCACTTGTTTGGTCACGCTTTCCAGCTGGGCGATCGCGGCCGGGCGGTAGACGTCGGCCGACACGGTCAGCACTTTCTTCTTCTTTTCTTCCTTCAGGTATTTGGCCAGCTTGCCGACGGTGGTCGTCTTACCGACACCCTGCAGGCCGGCCATCAGGATGATGGCGGGCGGCTGCTGCGCAAACGACAGCTGCGACGCTTCCGGTCCCAGGTCGGCGCCCATCAGGCTGGCCAGCTCACGCTGCACCACGCCGACCAGGGCCTGGCCCGGCGAGAGCGAGCCGATGACTTCTTCGCCGAGGGCTTTTTCCTTGACCTTGCCGATGAACTCGCGCACGGCCGGCAGCGCCACGTCGGCTTCGAGCAGGGCGAGGCGCACTTCGCGCAGCATCTCGCTAGTATTGGTTTCGGTCAGGCGGGCCTCGCCGCGCATGGTCTTGACGACCTTGGCAAGGCGTTGGGTTAAGTTATCTAGCATGGGGAAACCTGTCTATGGACGAGCTAAGCGTAAAGGCGGATTTTACCCTATCCGGGCGCTGGCCTGCCTACTTTGCCAGCTCGAGCCGGACCACGGCATTGCCGGAAATGAAGCCTAGCGTGCTCGGGCCGAGGCGTATCAGGGCGCGCGGCGCGTCGAGGCTGGCGGGCAGGGCGCCCGGTATTGTTGCGCCATGCCCGGCCTTGCCGGCGATGACGGTCAGCACGCCGGCCGGCGTGCGGCGGGAAATCGTATTGGCAGCCGTATCGGCCACGTAGCGGTTGCCGGCCGCATCGTCCAGCGCGCCGACTTCTGGTGGCAGGGCGGCGACCGTGGTCACGACGGCGTCCGGCGTGATACGGCGCAAGGTGTTGCCGGCGTCTGCCACATACAGGTGGCCCAGCCTGTCAAAGCCGAGCAAGGACGGCGCGGTGAAGCGGGCGTCGGCGCCGGTGCCGTCCCGTTGGACCGCATTGGCGTCGGGGCTGCCATGCAATCCGGCAAAGACGCTCGCCTTGCCATCGGGCGCGATCCGGTAGACCGCTCCGCCGTCAGGCGAAGTAAAGCGCGGGTCGCCGCCAGCGCTTTTCTCCGACAGGTAGAGATTACCCGCCTGGTCGAACGCCATGCCGGTGACCGCGCCGGCGGGCAGCGCCGGCCACGCCGCGGCGCCGCTGCCGTCGCTGCGGATCAGGGTGCTGACGCCGCCGGCCGGCGTTACTCTGCGCAAAATGATGCCGGCCTGTCCATACGGGCCAAGGTGGAATCCAAATGGCATCTGCTCGGCCACGACCATATTGCCTGCCGGATCCAGCGCCATCAGCTTGGCTTGCCGCAAGCGCGCAGCGGCGCCGCTGCCATCGCGATCGATGCTGGAGTCGTCGCCGTAGCCGGCAAACACCTGGAACCGGCTGTCCGTGCCAAACTTCAGGATGTCGGTGCCGCGCTGCAGATAGGCGTTGGCGGCATTGTCTGAAAACAGGTATGCCGCGTCGGGCATCGGGCCGAGCGTGGTCACGACGCCGTCCAGGCTGACGGTTCGCAGTGCGCGGCCATGGCCACCGCAGTTGGCGAGGCAGCCATCGAGCACCAGCAGGTGCTGGCCAGCCAAGGCGATACTGGTCGGGCTGTTAAAACGGGCCGCGCTGCCCTTGCCGTCGATTAAAGTGTAAGTCGATTCGGTTGCGATCCCGGCCAGCGTGGTGGTCACGCCGTCACGGCTGACCTTGCGAATACTATTGCCGTCAATGACGTATAAGCTGCCCTCGTGATCGACGGTGGCCGAGGTCAGGCGGTAGAAGCGTGCGCTGCCGGCATCGCCGTCCCTGAAGCCTTGTTCCGTGGTGCCGGCAAATGGCGTGGTCCGGCCATTGCCGTCGACCTTGTGGATCGCGGAATAGTCGTAACTTGGATTCTCGCTTGGCATGAAGGTATAGCCCTGGCCGGCGCCAAAGAAGGAACGGATGAGCGGCTCGACGCCAGTGCTGAGCGAGCCGTCCGCCGCCAGGCGCTGCCAACCGCCCTGATCATTGATATACACCTGCACGTTGCCGGCGGAATCAAGCGACATGCGGCGTGTTTGCCCCAGTTCCATTTTTCCCTTGGTGGGCAGCATCAGCACAGTGCTGACTTGGCCGCTGGCGGACACGGTGCGCACATTCATCGCATCCCGGTCAGCCAGCCCGTCTGGCCCCTTGAAGGATTCCGAAACATATATGTTCCCGTTGCGGTCAACCAGTACATTGCCAATCGACTGGAAGCGCGCACGGGCGCCGCTGCCGTCGGCATGGGCCTGGCTGCCAAGGTGGCCGGCGATCAGGGACAGGCCGGGCTGGCCAGGTGCCGGACCAACAAAGGGTGGCGGCTCCGGGTTGGGCAGCGGATCCGGCGTTTGCCCCGGATTCGGATGGACTTTGAGCGACAGCGAGTTGCTGGTGGTGCCCGAGGTGGCGACAATGGTCGCCGTGGTCGTTTGCGTGATGCCAAATTTCGGCGGCATATAGTGGGCGTAGTTACCCGAGCCACTGATCGAGCCGGGGCTGCCTTCGGCCAGTTTCCAGCTGACGTCGTAGTTACTGCCATTCGTGTCGACCGCGAAAGCGCTGAGGGATACTTGCCCGCTGCCAGCAGTCGTTTCAAGCACCGATGCCGCCATCGTGATCGACACGACGGGTGCCGGCGCAGGTGCGGGTGCAGGCGTTGGCGCGGGGCTGCCACCGCCGCCGCATGCCACTAATAATAGTGTGCAGATGGCGATGGCAGGCAGGTGCAGGCGCAATGAGGCGTGGCGCAGTGAAGGCATGGAGTGGCAAAGCTTGGGAGTGATCCGGAATTGTACTGGTAAATCTATCATCGGCCGGTCCACGTTCGATGAACTTGGACGTGTCAGGAATTTTGTGTGCGCGGGGCCACGGTTTCGTAGTTAGTTAATCGCGTTCGTGAATCGCTCGCCAAACATGATGGCGAATTGGTTGGCTGCCAGCTTCCACGTCCGCTGCGGCATCTTCCAATCTTTTTC
>CBDDRJ010000074.1:0-23962 GCA_965233055.1 uncultured bacterium | reverse complement strand
CTGATCGCCGCGCTGATCGGTCCGATGCAGGTGGCCGGGCGCATCGGCGAAATGACGTTTGGCCGCCACGTCAGCCCCCAGACGGTCGGCAGAATCACCTTCGGCGCGCTGCCGGGCGCCTTGCTGGCCCTGCTGTTGTATGGCGAGCAGCAGTTCGCGCTGGCGCTGTTCTGCGTACTGTACGGGCTGAGCAACGGCATCATCACCATCGTGCGCGGCACGGTGCCGCTGGCCCTGTGGGGGGCGCGCAACTACGGCGCCATTTCGGGCGCGCTGTCGGGCCCGTCGCTGGTGGCGCGCGCAGCCGGCCCGATCGCGGTGGCGGCGATGGTGCAGGCCTCGGGCGCGCCGACCGCCCTGTTCGCCATCCTGCTGGCGTTTTCGCTGGCCTCGCTCGGCTTCTACCTGTTGGCCATCCGCTCGCACGGCCCGGTGCCGGCCACTGCCGCGCAGGCCGCCAAATAGGCTGGCGCCAGCCGCAGCGGCGCGTTAGGTGACGCACAGACCAGCCGCGCGCCGCCCCCTACGCTGCAAGGGAACAGACACCCCACCCAGCGGAGGACGCCATGCAAAAGAGCCGGACACGCATGATTGGACGATGCCTTGCCGTGCTGGCGTTTGCGATGCCGGCGGCCTTGGCCGGGTGCGGCGGCGGTGGCGACCCTGGCCTGCCATCGTCACCCTCCACGCCGACTGCGCCGGCCAACGGCGGCAGCCAGCCGCCGGGCACGCCGGGCAGCGCCGACCCGCCGCAGCCTCAGCTCAAGCTGGCCCTGTCCAGGCTGGGCGCCGCCGTCAACAGCCCCGTGTATATCGCCGCGCCGGCCGGCGACCGCCGCCTGTTCGTCGTCGAACGGCCCGGCCGCATCCAGGTGGTCATCAATGACGTCACCCAGGCCACGCCCCTGCTCGATATCAGCGGCCGCATCGGCACCGACGGCGAGCGCGGCCTGCTGTCGATGGCGTTCGACCCGCAATTTGCCGGCAACGGCTTGTTCTACATCTTCTTCACCGAACCGAATGGCAGCATTGCGATTGAGCGCCTGAAGATGTCGGCCACCGCCGCCAACCGGGCCGACCCGGCGTCGGCGCTGCGCATCATCACCATCGCCCACCCGACCCACAATAACCACAACGGCGGGCAGGTCGCGTTCGGCCCGGACGGCATGCTCTACCTCGCCACCGGCGATGGCGGCAGTTCCGGCGACCCCAATAACAACGCCCAGAACCTGCGCAGCCTGCTGGGCAAGATCCTGCGCCTCGACGTGCGCAATGCAAATATGGGCGCGCCGTACGAGATCCCGGCAAGCAACCCCTATGCAGACAATATCGGCGGCCGGGCCGAAATCTGGGCCTATGGCCTGCGCAATCCGTGGCGCTTCTCGTTCGACGCCCCGACGGCCCGGCTGTACATTGCCGATGTCGGCCAGAACCGGCGCGAAGAAATCAACGCCGTGCCCGCCAACGCGGCCGGCATCAATTACGGCTGGGCCGTCATGGAAGGCAATCTGTGCTTCAACAATGCCGGCTGCACGATGAGCGCTCTGCAACTGCCCGTGTTCGACTACGACCATGGCGACAACGACGCCAATGGCTGCTCGATCATCGGCGGCATCGTCTACCGCGGCAGCGCCCTGGTCGGGCTCGAGGGCAGCTACCTGTATTCCGACTACTGCAAGGCCTTCCTTCACAGCCTGGTTGTCACCAATGGCAAGGCCGGCACGCCGACCGTGTGGCCGATTCCGGACATCGGCCAGGTGGTGTCATTCGGGTCCGACGGCTTTGGTGAGCCCTACCTGATCGCCTCAAGCGGCATTTACCGCATCGTCAAGCAATAAAAAGGCAGCTCACTATGGGGACTGGCAAATGCCGCGCGGGAAGAGTTAGAATGACCTTCCCGCCTTATTGTCCCGACAGCCATGGCACGCCTACAGCTCGATTTTCCTGAAGACCAGTATTACTTCAGTACTCCGTTGCCGGTACGCATCACCGACATCAATAGCGGCCAGCACCTGGGCAACGATTCGATGATCTCGATGATTTCCGAGGCGCGCGCCCAGTTCCTGCACGAATACGGCGTCATCGAAACGGAGCGCGACGGCACCGGCATCATCGTCACCGACCTGGTCACCACCTACCGGGCCGAAGCCCATGCCCGCGACACCCTGCTGTTCGAGGTCGGCGTGATGGACTTCAACAAATACGGCGGCGACATCACCTTCCGCATCACCCGCCCGCGCGACAAGACCCTGATCGCGATGGCCAAGTCCGGCTTCGTCTTTTTCAATTATAAGACTAGCCAGGTTGTAAACATGCCAATGGAATTCCGCGACAAATTCAGCCGGGTGAACTGGCTCGATTAGTTTTCTTGCGTCGTCTGCAAATAATTGGAACTTTTTGCCTTCCTGGCGGGAATACCATCAAGAACATGACGACGACCTTGCCCACCGATCTAAGCGATATTGAATTACTGCGCCACCTGCGCGCAGGGACGGCTGCCGCCTTCCAGGCCTTGTACCGCCGCCACCAGGGACCGTTGTACCGCTTTGCCGTGCTGCGCAGCGGCTCACGCGACACGGCCGCCGACGTGGTGCAGGACGTGTTCATGGCGCTGCTGTCGGACAAGCTGCAATTTGACGCCGGGCGCGGGCAGTTCAGCCACTTCCTGTTTGGGGTGGCGCGCAATATGTTGCTCAAGCTCGAGGCGGCACGCTGGCGCACCGACAGCCTGTTCCACGGGGGCGAGGTTGAAGACGACGACAGCGTGCCCGAGCTGGGCAGCGACGACGCCGAACCGCTGACCCGCATGCTGGCCAACGAATTGGCCGAGGAGGTACGCCAGGCGCTTGCGCTGCTGCCGCCCCATTACCGCGATGCGCTGATCCTGTACGAATTGCACGACCTGTCCTATCTCGAGATTGCCGCGATTTGCCAGGTCGACGTCGGCACCGTGCGCTCGCGCCTTTCGCGCGGCCGCACTGCGCTGGCAAAACGGCTCAGTGCCCGCCGCCCCGAATTAACCAATGCCGCTTGAAAGCACGACCATGAGGAACGACCAACCCGACACCCCGCGCGACGCCCTGCACAGCGAAGCCGTGCTGCACGCGCCGCTGAAGGCCCTGCGGGCCGAGATGGCGGAGCTGTCGACGCCCTACGGCATCGAGCAGCACCTGATGTCCTCGTTCAAGCGCAGCCATCCGCCGCGCAAGTGGTACCAGGGCTGGACGGTGCTGCAATGGGGCATGGCGGGCGGCGTCGGCACGGTGGCGACGCTGGTCATCGCCTTCATGCTGACGATGCAGGTGCCGCTCGGCGGTGCTGCGCTGCCGCTGGCGGCCGATGAAGGCGCCGAGTTCATCGCGCTCGAGTCGCTCGAGCGCATCGAGCAGGAGCCGGGCACCCGCGTGGTGCAGGCCGACCTGCAGCGCAGCGAGCTGGCCGCGCTCGGCGTGTCGGTCACGCCGGAGAACGCGAACGAATCGGTGCGTGCCGAATTGCTCGTCAATGAAGACGGCAGGGCGCTGGCGGTGCGCTTCAGTGAGTAGGCAAGGCGATTTCTATATAACCAAGTAAGAGGACGATATGAACCACAACAACATCCTGCTGGCAGCCCTGTTGACTGCCTGCGCCCCGGCCTGGGCCGATGAGCCTGCCGAAGCCGTGGCCGAGGCCAGGGTCGAGAAACACGTCATCGAAGCCGGCCCGATGAACCACACCATGCATTTCGATTCGACGACGATGCACATGCCGATGCTGCACAGCCGTAGCAAGCTGGTCAAGAACGCGCCGTACACGGCCGAAGTCATTTCGGAGCGCGTGCAGAACCTGCCAGACGGCAACCAGATCGTCAACAAGACCACGGCCATGACGTACCGCGACAGCGCCGGCCGCACCCGCCAGGAAATCCGCGACGGTAAGGGCGAGCTCAGGCGCATCACCATCGTCGATTCGGCGGAGCACGTGACCTATGTGCTCAACCCGAAGGACAAGAAGGCCATCAAGATGTCGATGAAAATGGAACGGGAGACGGCACGCGTGGCCGCAGAAAAGGCGCGCGAACGCATCGAGCAGTTGAGGAAGGAAGGCAAGATCCCGGCCGGCGAACCGGGTGACGGCCACGTCATCGTCAAGCGCATCGAGCGCACCGATGGCAGCGGCAATCCGCACCGCACCATGGAAGAGGTGCAAGTGCGCGTGGCCCAGTCGGTCAGCGCGGGGCTCAATGTGGAACTGGCGCGCGTGGCACCGCTGGTGGCGACCGCGTTCAACGACGTCAAGTGGGCGCAGCGGCCGGCCACCAGGGACATGGGCACCAAGGACTTCGACGGCATCAAGGCCGAAGGCAAGATGCGCAGCTATGAAATCCCGGCTGGCGAAGTCGGCAACAAGAATCCGATCACCGTATCGAACGAATCGTGGTACTCGCCCGAGTTGCAGATTACCGTCTACTCGAAGCAAAGCGACCCGCGCTCGGGCGACCGCATCTATCGCCTGGCCAACCTGAAGCGCGACGAGCCGGCGGCGGCCCTGTTCACCGTGCCGACCGACTACACGGTCAGGGAAATGAACACGCGCACCCGCACAATGGTCGAAAAGGTCGAGAAGAAATAAGGGCAGTGGGTGGGATCGAAGTGCCCCGCCTTCACGGCCTGAAGTGACCGGCGCCGGCGTGACATGCCCGGACATGTAAGGCGGCGCCGATCGGCGCGATTGTGCTACGTCAACCGCCAATGACCGCGTGGGTAGGGAAGACCTTGCCCACGCTAGTTCTTTGCGTTATCGCGAGGCTGCGCTGTTGGCTGAAGGCACGCCCATCACTTGCCGCGCCGATACCGTGTTCTTGAACCAGTCATCGATCATTTTTTTCTCGTAACGCAGCGCGTCGCTGCCGTTATAGCGGTTCAGGTGATCCATATACGTCATGTCGGCAATGTTTTCCGTTCCGCTCTTGACCACCTTGCCCTGCAGTTCGATCGAGTAGCGCAGCTTCATCCTCGGCCAGTCGGCCTGCCCGCGCAGGATGCGCACGTCCTGCGTCGTGCGCATCGGGTCGAGCCGGCCAGCCAGGTCGACATCGAGTACTTCCACCTTCATGTCATGGCCCGGCGGCAAGCCGGCAGCGAGCGTCTTGAAATGGCTTTCTATACCGTCGAGCACGCGCTTCCTGTCGCCGTCGAACTGCGGCATGTCGGTGTACTTTTCCGTGTCGACGAAAGTGACCGTCACCGCCGCGCCGGCGCTGCCTGCAGCCAGTAGCGACAAGGCCGCCGCAACGGCAAAGTGGGTTCCGGTTTTCATGGCGTTTCCTTTCAATAGGTACAGGGCCGCATGGGCGGCATCGGCTCATTGAATATACGCCGTTTTATCGAAATGTTAAGCATCTCTACCCCAATTGTGCGCATACTTATTTGCTTCTCAACAAAAAGATGCCAGTGAATTAGAAGTATTCATTATGTTGGTTGTTTATGGGCAAATGTCATACTACAATCGGAGAGATTTGGTGCGCCGCGAAGCGTGCAGGTCGAATCGATGTGTTTTTTACATCGCCACCCATTCGGATCAATAAAATGTCATTTTTGTCTGCTGCCACGCCCAAATTAGCACCATGGAAGGTATTGCTGGTCGATGACGAGCCAGACATTCATGACATCACCAAGCTGACGCTGAGCCGCTTTCGCCTCGACGGCCGCCCGCTCACTTTCCTGCACGCCTACAGCGGCGACGAAGCGAAGGAAGTGCTGGCGCGCGAAACCAATATCGCCCTCGTGTTCCTCGACGTGGTGATGGAGAAGGAAGACAGCGGCCTCGAAGTGGCGCGCTGGATGCGCCAGGACCAGGACAACCAGTTCACCCGCATCGTGCTGCGCACCGGCCAGCCGGGCCAGGCGCCGGAAGAGCGCGTGATCGTCAACTACGACATCAACGATTACAAGGAAAAGACCGAGCTCGACCGCACCAAGCTGTTTACGACGACCTTTGCCGCCCTGCGCGCCTACCGCGACATCATGAAGGTCGAGGAAGCGCGCCGCGTGCAGGCCAATTACCGCGAAGGCCTCGAGCGCGTGATCGCCGCCTCGGCCCATATTTTCCAGCAGCGCAATTTGAAGGACTTCGCCAACGGCTTGCTGCAGCAAGTGGTGGCCCTGCTGCGGCTGGACCAGAGCATGCTGCTGCGCCTGCGCGGCGCGTCCGTCATCACGGGCGAATCGGAATACGAGGTGCTGGCCCAGATCGGCGACATCGGCGACGCCGCCCAGCTCGAACCGGAACTGCTGGCCCAGCTCGACCATGCGCGCAGCAACCGCATTTCGCACCTGCATGGCGACACCTATGTCGGCTACTTCCCCAATTCGAGCGGCAAGGCTTCCCTGCTGGTGCTGCGCGGCGTCGAGGAAATTTCCGAGATCGATGCGCAGCTGCTCGAAGTGTTCTGCTCTGGCGTGGCGATCGCCTTCGACAATATCCTGCTGACGCAGGAAATCACCGATACCCAGGCCGAGCTGATCATGCGCCTGGGCGACGTGGTCGAGTCGCGCTCGAACGAGGCGGGCAACCACGTGCGCCGCATGTCCGAGATCTGCAACCTGATGGCGCAATCGGCCGGCATGCCGGACGAGGAGCGCGCCATCCTCAAGCACGCTGCGCCGATGCACGATATCGGCAAGATCGCGACGCCCGACGCGGTGCTGCTCAAGCCGGGCAAGCTCGATGCGGCCGAATGGGAAATCATGAAGCAGCACCCGGCGGTCGGCCTGTCGATCCTGGATGGCTCGCAGCGCCCGATCCTGAAGGCGGCGGCCGTCATCGCCCACCAGCACCACGAGAAATTCGACGGCAGCGGCTATCCGCAAGGCCTGAAGGGCGAGAATATCCACATCTACGCGCGCATCGTGGCGGTGGCCGACGTGTTCGATGCCTTGATGCACAAGCGCTGCTACAAGGAAGCGTGGCCGGTGGCCGACGTCATGGTCCACCTGCGCGAAGTGGCGGGCCAGCACCTGGACCCGGTCTATGTCGAGCATCTGATCAAGAACATGGACAAGGCGCAGGAAATCATCGCCCGCTTCCCGGATTGATTCTGGTCGTGCCCATGAATAATGGCGGCTTGTGCCGCCATTTTCTTATGCGGCTGCCGTGCGCCGGTTGCGGGGGAATTTCAGGTAGTAGTGCAAGCCCATATTCGGCGCGCTGGCCACCCTGACCGTGCCGCCGAGCGAACCGGTCACCAGGTTGTACAGGATATGCGCGCCCAGGCCGCTGCCGCCCTGTCCGCGCTTGGTCGTGAAGAAGGGGTCGAACAGCTTCGACAGCGTGTCCGCATCCATCCCCATGCCGTCGTCGCTGTAGTCGAGCGACAAATTGCCGCCGTCTTCCCTGACCACCAGCTTGATCTTGCCCGTCTGGTCATGGTCGAAGCCATGCACCAGCGAATTGACGACCATATTGGTGACGATCTGCGACACCGCGCCGGGGAAGCTTTCGACCGTGATGGCGGGGTCGCAATCGACCTCGACCGCCACCTTGCGGCCCTTGAGCTTCGGCTGCAGCGACAGCAGGACTTCGTCGAGGTACTTGCGCAGGTTGAAGCTGCGGATATCGTCGGACGACTGGTCGACCGCCACCTGCTTGAAGCTGCGCACCAGCGCCGCCGCCCGCTGCGTATTGGTGGTCATGATGCGCAGCGACTGGTCGATGATGTCGAAGAACTGCTCGAGGCTTTCCTCGGTCATCTGGCCGGCCGCCAGGTCTTCGCGGGTCAGCTTCAGTTCCTCGACCAGGTGGCTGGTGGCCGTCACGCAGATGCCCAGCGGGGTGTTGATTTCGTGCGCGACACCGGCCACCAGCCGGCCCAGCGAGGCGAGCTTTTCCTGGCGCACCAGTTCGGACTGCGCTTCCTGCAGGGAATTGAGGGCCGCCCCCAGCGCCGCGTTCTGCTCTTCCAGGCTGGCCTTGGCGCGCCGGATGGCGGCATCGGCTTGCATGCGGGCGATCGCGACCGCCACATGGCTGGCCATGAAGGCGAGCAGTTCCAGGTCGGCCGCCGTATAGATCGTCGCCGGGTCGTAGCTCTGCACGATGATGACGCCATACGGCTGGTCGTGCACCAGCATCGGCGCGCCCATCCAGCTGGCAATGTCGACGTTGCCGAGCGGCTCGGTGATCAGCCCATCGGCGATCAATTTGGCGTAGCTGTCCTTGTCGTGCAGGCTGGCCTGCTTGCTGGCCAGCACATACGAGCTCATGCCGACGCCGTAGCGGAAGCGCTTGACCGGCGCCTCGGCATCCTTTTCATCGACGAAATACGGGATGCTGATTTCCTTGGTTTCCGGATGGTACAAGGCGATCAGGAAATTGTCGGCCACGATAAGCTCGCTGATGATCATATGCAGCCTGCCCGACAGTTTTTCCGCATCGACCGCCGAGGCCGACAAATTGGCGATTTCGAACAGCGCATGCTGCACCTGCTCGGCGCGGCGCCGCTCCGACACTTCGTGCGCCAGCAGCGCCGTGCGTTCCTGCACGGCACGCTCGAGCCGGTCCATGCTTTGCAGGCCCTGCAGCGCATTCGACACATGGTTGGCGATCAGCGCAAACAGCGCCTGGTCCTCGGCGCTGAAGGTGTGTTCGGCGTCATAGCTCTGGATCACGATGGCGCCCAGCGCCTGGTGCTGCTGGTCCAGCAGCGGGCAGCCCATCCAGTGCTCGGCGGTGCTGCCGCGGCCCCACACGGCGCCGTCGACCAGGCGCGCCTTGTGCTCGTCGGCCGTCATCACCAGCGTCTTCTTGTTCATGATGACCCAGGCCGTCGGCGACTGGTCGGGCGACGCCAGCGTCACTCTTTCCTGCGGGTCAATCGGCGGATCGACTTCGTCGACGAAATAGACGAAGCGCACGGTGCCGTCCTCGCGGTCCGACAGTGCCACGTAGAAATTGGCCGAATACATGATGCGCCCGAGCGCGCCGTGCACTGCCTGGACAAATTGCGTGATGTCGTTGCAGGTCGTCGACAGTTGCCCGATTTCGAGCAGCATGGCCTGGACGCGTTCCAGGCGATTGAGACGGCTTTCCATCAAATGTTTCCCCTTGCTAATGCGCTCGGGAAAGTCTATCAGGTCGGGCTGGGGAAGTGCCATTAATTTGCGAGCGCCAGGGGGCCGGACAGCACAGTTGTGGCGCCGCGGAAACCGCGCGCCATCAGCTCGAGCTCGACCACGCCATCGAAGGCCAGCTCGAAGCGGTCGCTGAAGCTGCCATCGGGGGCCACCGGCACCCGGGCGTGGCGGGCCAGCTCGCGGCCGTCGGCTGCCAGCAACACCGCGCGCACGTTGAGCAGCGCTTCGCCCCGCACCCGCCCGCTCACCTGCACCGCCCTGCCATCGGCCACGGCGTTGACCGTCAGCTGCGGCCCGGGCGCCAGCAGGGCCCGCACATTATTGGCCAGCAGCCAGCGCGACACGTGGGCGCCGTAGTCGATCCCGTGGCGGGCGATGAAGATGGCCTCGGTGACCGGCATGCCGATCGCCGCGCCGGCCGGCCACGCATGGCCGACGTCGCGCAATTGCATCAGCGCCAGCCGCGGCAGCCCGCCGCGCCATCCCAGTTGCCGGGCGTCGCCGCCGGGCAGCAGCTCGGGCAGGTCGATCCGGTCGATGCCGTACAGCAGCTGCAGCGCCATCGCGTTGTCGCGGCTCCAGCGCACGCTGATCAGGGACAGCTGGCCGGCGTGGGCGATCCACTGCGGGCGGCCCAGCAGGAAGAACGGGTAGCGCTCGCGGCTGCCGTCGGCGTCCATGTCGCCGTAGGCAATATTGGCAAGCTGGGTCGACAGGCTGTCGCGGCGTTCGCCGGCCAGTTCGCGGCAAGTGGCCACGGCATTGCCGACATTGCTCAGGGGAATGGCGAACTGGCCATTGAGGGCGAAATCCTGGCGGCTGCCGACCGACGGGCCGGCCACCGCCGCCACCCCGGCAATGACGTCGGCACCGCGGCAGGCGACGGCCAGCGCCAGTGCCGCCCCGGCCGACAGGCCGGCCACGTAAATATGGTTGGGGTCGATATTGAGGTCCGGCCGCCCGCTCAGCTGGCGGGCCAGCTTGACCATGTCGGCGATCGTGCCCTGCCGGTCGAAGGCGCCGTCGTAGTCCCAGCAGCGCGCCTCCGGATTGCCCTGCCACATGCGCGCGGCGACCGAGGGCAGCGCCAGCACCAGCCCGCCGCCGTCGGCGCCCGCCTCCAGGTTGCCGTACAGTTTGAGGTGGGTGTGGTGCTGCAGGCAGCCATGCAGCACGATCATCAAGCCATGCCTGCCATTGGGCATGGTCGTCGCCGGGTGGTAGAGCCAGGTGGGCAGGCCGCGCAGCGATTCCGGGGCTGCATTCCAGCCCGCCCTTGCCTGGGGCATGGACGCGGTCAGCAGGGCGCAAGCCAACAGGAGCAGGCGCAGGAGTCCAGTCGGCAGTGTCATGGCGCGGTCGTGGGGGCTAGTGGCGGCCCCATGGTAGACGCGCGCCCGTCAGCACGGCTTGATGTGCAACAAGCGGCGGCGGTTCAGTCCTCGTCGACGCGGAAGCCGTTGGCGATCCAGGCCCGGGCGCTCGCCTCGCTCAGTCTGAAGCCGGCCGCCACGCGCGACTGGGCGATGCGCTCACCGTCGTCGCCCCAGGCCGCCAGCATCGCATACGGGTGCTCATCGTCGGGCACGATGTCGAGCGTGACCTTGTACTGGTCCGCATAGACTTGCTTGTGCAGCGTCGCGTGCAGCTGCTGCTGGTGCCGGCGCAATACCTCGGACGCCGTCTTGACCAGGGTCAGGAAGGCGGCCATATCGAGCGGCTTCGGGTTTTTCTTGTCGCGCCCCATGGTCCAGGGGCCGACCAGGGCCGGCTCGGGCTCGCCATCCTTCGTCATCGCCACCGCCCAGCCCTCGTCGTCTTCATTCTTGATGACCCGGGCAGTCCAGCCATTGCCCTGCCATACACGTGCCTCTTGCACCAATGCGTTGTCGTCTGTGGGTTCAATCATGCCGCCATTCTACCCGTTTAGCGCGGCCCGTAAAAAAGCCCGCATTGCGCGGGCTCTTCGTGCTTTGCGGCAAGCCTGACATCAAGTCATGGCGACACGCATTGCATCCCGGGCCGGCAAGGCGGGGCGACCGGTGGTCCCAGCGGCGTGATCCGCGGGTCGATCGCAGGTTCCGGCAATTGATAGGTGAAGGGTTGGATGATGATCGGCGGAATCGTCGGCGGCGCCGAAGGCGGGCCCTTGGTGCCGCCGCCGGACATCAGGAGATGCTGGTTAGAAAATGTCGTGCATGGCATAGAGCCCCCTGGGTGCAGGCATTCAGTATAGGCAATCAGTGCCCGATTTCAAGCTGGAAGTTTCCATCCCCTTTATCGGCCGTTTTGGCGTATTTATCCCGCCAAACCGCCCGTCTGTCGCAAGCGGCTCGCCGGCCGGGCGGCGCGCCGCTACAGTGCAAGCATCGCAGCTCACAACAACGAGGCCGTATCATGAGAAAGCTCTTCCCCGCAATCGTCATCTTCCTGACTGCCGTGGTGCTCTGGAATGTGTTTGTCCAACCCGGCCATTTCATGGTCGACATCGACGGCGAGACCTTCGACGGCCCGTTCGGCATCGTGTTCGGCTCCCTGCTGGCGGGCGCAAGCATGCTGCTGGCGGCGCTGATCGTCGTCGCGGTCGGAATCATGCTGACGGTGCTGTTTGCCGGCCTCGGCATCCTGCTGGTGGGCGGCCTGGCACTGGGCGCGGTCGGCCTGGCCGCGATGCTGTCGCCGCTGATGCTGCCGCTGCTGATCCCGATCGGCATCTTCTGGTACTTCTACCGCCGCAACCAGCGCCAACAGCAGCAGCGCAGCAAGGAAATGCTGCCGCAAACGTAACCCCGGGTTCGGTGTCATCGAACCCGTGCGCGGGCAGGCAGGGCTTACCCACGCTACGACGTTTTCCTCCGTCCCTGCCAGTGTCCCCGCTGGCAGGGTTTTTTTATGCGACGCGCACGTCCAGGCCGTTGCCGACCCGGTTGCGGCCCGCTTCCTTGGCGCCGTACAGCGCCTTGTCGGCCCGGATCAGCGCCGCGTCGGCCGTCGCGTCGCTGGCATTGAGGCTGGCGATGCCGATGCTGACGGTGATCGACAAGGTCTTGCCGTCGACCTCGACCGGCGCCCCCGCCACGCTCTGGCGCAGGCGCTCGGCATAGGCCAGCGCGGCGTCGCCATTGGCGCCCGGCAGCAGGATCGCGAACTCCTCGCCGCCGACACGGCCCAGCTTGTCGACCTTGCGCTGGCCGGCCCGCATCAGCTGCGCCAGGTGGCGCAGCACCGCGTCGCCGGCGGCGTGCCCGTGCTCGTCGTTGACGCGCTTGAAGTGGTCGATGTCGAGCATCAGCACGGCGGCGCTTTCATCCATCTGGCGCTGCAGGCGCGCCAGCTCGTCGTCGAGCCGCGCCATGAATTCGCGCCGGTTCGGCAGGCCGGTCAGGAAGTCGGTGGTGGCCAGCATCAGCAGCTCGGCATCCATGCGCTTGCGCTCGGTGATGTCGATGGTCGACACGATGACGAAGTCGAGCGCGTAGGCGTGGCCCGGCATCACCAGCAGCGTCACTTCGTTGTTGCGGCTGACGCCATCGAGCCGCTGGTAGCTGCTCTGGCAGGCATACAGCTGGGCGCCGCCGGCCAGCGCGGCGACCGCCTCGATAAACTGCGGCATGCCCGCCTCGTCGAAGTTCTGCGCCAGGCTCAGCACCGCCAGGTCCTTGTCGCCGGCGCCCACCTGGGCCAGCGCGGCGCCATTCAGGTCATTGATGCGCACCAGCCGGGCCAGCCGCGCCACATCGGCCGGATGCGACCTGAGGTAGTCGGCCACGTCGTCGATGCCGCCATCGTCGAGCAGCGACACCGCTTCGCGCACGGCCGACCAGTCCTGCTCCCACAGCGCCACCGGCGCGTTGTCGTACAGGCTGCGGAAGCGCTCCTCGCCGGCGCGCAGCGCCAGCGCGGCCCGCCCCTGCTCGATGGCGATGCCGGCCAGGTGCGAAGCCTGCTCGATCAGCACCACGTTGGCCGGGCTCGGGTAATGCGGTTCGCGGTGGTAGATCGCGAAGGTGCCGAGGATCTTGCCGGAAGCGCCGTGGATCGGCTCCGACCAGCTCGAGCCGAGGCCGGCGCGCGCGGCCAGCTGGCGGTACTCGGTCCAGTGCGGGTGGACCTGGATGTTCTCGGCGATGACGCGGCTGCCGGTGGCGACGGCGGTGCCGCACGAGCCGACCCCTTCGCCCACTTCGAGGCCATGCACCACTTCGTTGAAGAAGTCCGGCAGGCTGGGCGCCGAGCCGACCAGCAGGTGGTGGCCATCGTCGTCGAGCAGCAGCACCGAGCACAGCATGCCGGGATTGGTCGTTTCGACGCCCAGCACGATGGCGTCGAGGATGCTGTGCAGCGGCGCGCCGCGCGCCAGCAGTTCGAGCACGTGCCGGTGCGAGCGCTCGCGCTGCTCGGTTTGCTTGCGTTCGGTGATGTCGCGGAACGACCACAGGCGCGCCGTTTCGCTGCCCAGTTCAATCGCATGGGTGATCTGCTCGAAGAAGCGGCCATCTTTCAGGCGCAGCAGGTCGCGGTGTTCCTCGCCAACGGCGTACTGCAGCGAGCGGCTGTACAGGAACGGGGCCGGGTACATCAGCTGGCCGAGCAGGTGTTCGAGCATGGCCTCGTCGTCGCCGGAGAGGTCGAGCGTGTCCGGCACGCTCCACAGCGCGCGGAAGCGCTGGTTCGACGCCAGCAGGCGGCGGTCGCCGTTGTCGACCAGGATACCGTCGATGGTCGAATCGAGAATGCTGCGCAGCATGGCCTGGGCCCGCTGCGCGCTGTCGGCCAGCGCGGCCAGGCGCAGCTGGCCCGCTTCCAGTTCGGCCGTCAGCTGGCGCGACGTGTGCAGCGTGGCGCGGGCCACGGCGCGCCCGCGCGCCAGCAGCCAGGTCATCAGGGCCAGCAGCGCCGACAGCAGCAGGCCGGCCATGCCGATGGTGCGCGCCTTCTCGGTCTTGAGGCGCGCATCGAAGCCGGCCAGCGCGCTGATCACCACCGTCCAGCGGTGGCTGGCCATGCCCAGGCTGCGTTCGGTGCGCATCGCCTGGGGCGGCGGCAGCGGCCGGTCGCTGCCGTCGGCCATGCGGCTCGCTTCGCTGATGGTGTCGCCGTCGTAGACCTGCACATGCAGGTCGGTGAAGCGCTCGCCGCCCAGCCGGGCCAGCATGTCGCCGATCAGCACCGGCGCATAGACAAAGCCGTCGATCGCGTTGCGGCGCTGGGGGATGGTGGCGTGCAGCGCGCCATTGCGGTAGACCGGCAGCACCAGCAGGAAGCCGGACTGCGGCTTGTGCCCGCCGTCCTGGATCAGGGTGATCTTGTCCGACATGGCGGCCCTGCCGGAGTCGCGCGCGCGTTCGAGCGAGGCGCGCCGCATCGGCTCCGAATAGGCATCGAAGCCGAACACGCGCAGGTTGTTGCCGACGGCCGGTTCGAGGTAGACCACCGGAGCGTGCAGGTCGCGCTGGCCTTCCGGGCGCACGCTGTAGTCCGGCAGCTGGTCGCGCCGCACGGCGGCGGTATGGGCGGCCAGGTCGGCTCCCCTGACCAGCTTCATGAAGCCGATCCCGTGCATGCCGTGGAATTGCGCATCGACCTGCTGCATCGATACATAGGCGGCAAACTCGCGCCGGTCGACATCGGAGGAACTGGCAAACAGGCCCTGCACGCCCTGCAGCACCTGGACATAGGCGGCCATGCGCTGGTCAAGGCTGCCCATGAATTCGTGGGCGCGGTGGTCGAACTCGGTGCGCACGTCGGCCAGCGCATCGCGCTGGGCGCCGCGCCACAGCCAGAAGGTGGTCGCCAGGCCGACGGCCAGCACCAGCGCCGACAGCGCAAAGGGGCCGAGCCGGTTGGCGATCCGTTTGCTAAACGACTCACGCAGGGAGCTTGCGTTCATGGGCAGGACTTTTTGTCGATCGTACAAGCTTGATAGTACGTTAGCGGCCAACGCGCCGCAATGGATTCATCAACACTGGCTAGACAACACTGGCTAGATGCCCTCGATCAGGCGCATCGCAAACACGATCGGCAGGCCGGCCGAGATCACCTTGCGCGCCGCCGCGCCGTGGTCGTAAGGAACGCGGAAGTAGGTCAGCTCGCGGCGGGCGTCGTCGAACACGGCGTAGCAGGCGCTCGAATTGCCGTCGCGCGGCTGGCCGACCGCGCCCGGGATCACCAGGTACTGGTGCTGCGGCTGTAGCGCGATGGCGCGCCCCGGCACCGGCGTGTACGTGCCGATCTTGCCGTCGTCGGCGCGCCGGTACAGCGCCGGCGCATGCACATGGCCCGAGCAGACGATGCGGCTGTGCGAGGCGCGCAGGCTGCGTTCGGCCTGTTCGACGCCGGTCACATATTCCCACGCCATCGGTTCATGGGCGCTGGCATGCACGAACATGATGTTGCCCAGCTTGGCGGTGGGCGGCAAGCCGCCCAGGAACAGCAGCTGCGCCGGCGTGAGCTGGGTGCGGGTCCAGGCGATCACTTCGCGCGCTTCGGCGTGCATCTGCGGCCGCTCGCCGCAGGTGGCAAAAAAGTCGTGGTTGCCCTGCACCGCAATGGCGCCCTGCGCCACCTGCTCCATCACGGCATCGACCACCGCCCGCGGGTCGGCGCCGTAGCCGACGAAGTCGCCCAGGAAGGCATAGCTGTCGGCCTGCTGCAGCCTGGCGTGCGCCAGGCAGGCGTCAAGCGCCTCCTTGTTGGCGTGCAGGTCGGTCAGCAGGGCAAGGCGCATTGGTTCAGTCCTTGTGCGCTGCGAACTGCTGGTAGCCGCGCGCGCGCAGTTCGCAGGCCGGGCAGCTGCCGCAGCCATAGCCCCATTCGTGCAACGCGCCGCGCTGGCCCAGGTAGCAGGTATGCGTATCGTTGCGGATCAGGTCGACCAGCGCCTGCCCGCCCAGCTGCTTGGCCAGTTCCCAGGTCTGGCGCTTGTCGATCCACATCAGGGGCGTCTCGAGCTTGAGGCGGGTGGCCATGCCGAGGTTGAGCGCCACCTGCAGCGCCTTCATGGTGTCGTCGCGGCAGTCGGGGTAGCCGGAAAAATCGGTTTCGCACATGCCGCCGACCAGCACGTTCAGGCCGCGCCGGTAGGCGACGGTGGCCGCCACCGTCATGAACAGCAGGTTGCGGCCCGGGACGAAGGTATTGGGCAGGCCGTTTTCCTGCATGACGATCTCGACGTCGGACGTCATGGCCGTGTCGGAAATGCGCGAGATCAGCGACAGGTCGACCATGTGGTCCTCTTTCATCCGGGCCGCCCACTGGGGCGACATCGCCCGCATTTTTTCCAGCAGCTGCGGGCGGACGCTCAGCTCGATCGCATGGCGTTGACCGTAGTCAAAGGCGATCGTTTCCACCCGCGCGTAGCGCTCCAGCGCCCACGCCAGGCAGGTGGTCGAGTCTTGTCCGCCGCTGAAAAGGACGAGGGCGGTGTCGGCTTGCTGCATGTTGTTCCTTGTTTTGTACTGTTTGTTACAGGGTGGTGCGCCATCAATGATGCCAATCCGGTAAGATGGCCATTGCATCAACCCGATAGATTCCCATGGCTGCAACCTCGATCCCGGCTGACACTGTGACGCGCAGATCACGAATTCTGGCACAAAGTGCGGCAAAAGTAATTGCCAGCGTGTTGCTGGCACTGGCCACCGCCACTGCCGCGGCGCAGGGCGTCGCCTATCAGGTGGCGCTCGACGCCCCGCGCGAACTGGCCGCAATGCTCGAAAATAACCTGGACTTGACGCGCTTTCGCGGCAATGCCAGGCTCGACCTCGACCAGCTGCAGCGCCTGGTCAAGGCGGCGCCGGAGCAGGCCCGCACGCTGGTGGCGACCGAAGGCTATTACGAACCCGTCGTCGAAGCCGTGCTCGACTCGAGCGGCGCGCAGCCGGTGGCGCGGCTGAAGGTCGAGCCGGGCCGGCCGGTGCGGGTCGGCGCGGTCGACCTGGTGCTGCAGGGCTTTGCCGCCAGCGGCGACCCGTTCAACAGCGCCATCCTGAGGCAGCGCTGGAGCCTGCCCGAGGGCGCCATCTTCCGCCAGGCCGACTGGGAGAACGCCAAGCGCAACCTGGTGCGCCAGGCGGTGCAGGCGCGCTTTCCGCGCGCCCAGCTGCTCGAGTCGCAGGCGACGGTCGATCCGGCCAATTTGCGCGTGTCGCTGCGCGTCGTACTCGACAGCGGGCCCGAGATGCGACTGGGCGAACTGCGCATCGAGGGCTTGCAGCGCTACCCTGCCCACGTGATCACCAATGTCAACCCGTTGCGCCCCGGCGACGAGTACAGCGAAGCGGCGCTGCAAGCCTTCCAGACGCGCTTGCAGGACACCGGCTACTTCGGCGGCGTCGAAGTGAGCGCCGACCTCAATGTGCCGGCGGCGGACGGCGAGCCGGCCGGCCCGGTGACGGTCCCGGTATTGGTCAGGGTCAGCGAGAACAAGCGCAAGAGCGTCAGCGCCGGCCTTGGCTACTCGACCAACACCGGCAACCGCGCTCAGCTCAGCTACGACGACCTGTCGGTGTTCGGTCTGCGCCTGAAGAGCGCGATCACGCTCGAAACCCGCAAGCAGGCCGCGCATGCCGGGCTGTCCTGGCCGACCACCGCCAAGGGCTACAACGACAGCGTCGGCACCAGCTTCGAACGCAACGACCTGAACGGCGAAGTGACCAGCGTGTCGACCGTGTCGGCCAAACGGTCCTGGGGTTCGCCGTCGCTGGAACGCGCGTTCACGCTCGAATACCTCAACGAAAGCAAAATCATCGATGGCGTGGCCGAGCCGCGCATCAGCCAGAGCCTGCCGCTGACCTACTCGCTGACCAAGCGCAAGCTCGACAGCCTGTTGTTTCCCACCAACGGCTATGTCATCAACGCCCAGCTGGGCGGCGCCCTGCTGCCGGTCCTGACCGAGCAGCCGTTCGTGCGCGGCAGCGCGCGGCTGGTGCTGTACCGGCCGCTGGGCAAGTCGGCCAACCTGATCCTGCGCATGGACAGCGGCGCGCTGGCCTCGCGCCAGAAATCAGGCGTGCCGGCCACCTACCTGTTCCGCGCCGGCGGCGACACCTCGGTGCGCGGCTATGGCTACCAGCAGCTGGGCATCCGCGAAGGCACTGCCATCACCGGCGGGCGCTACCTGCTGGCCGGCAGCGCCGAACTGCAGTACTGGTTCAATCCGCCGTGGGGCGCGGCCGTGTTCTATGACGCCGGCAACGCGGCCGACGTGTTCAAGGACCTGCGGCCGAAGTCCGGCTACGGCATCGGCATGCGCTGGCGCAGCCCGGTCGGCCCGATCAATGTCGATGCCGCCTACGGCCATGCCGTCAAGAAGGTCCGCCTGCACTTTTCGCTGGGGTTCACGTTTTGAAGCCGGCGTCGCGCACCAGGACGATCCTGCGCCGCAGTGCCGCCGGCCTGGCCGTGGCGGGCGTGCTGGCGGCAGCCGGCCTGTGGTGGCTGGGCCGCGAAGCGACGCTGCAGACCCTGGTGCAGAAGATCGCCGATGCCAGCGGCGGCAATGTGGAGGCGAGCGGCGTCAGCGGCTCGCTATACGGCACCATGCACTTCGGGCAGATCCGCATCAGCGGCGACTCTGGCACCGTCACCATCGACAATGCCGACGTCAGCTGGTCGCCGATGCAGCTGTTCTCGGGCGGGATCGAGATCAGCGCGATGCGCGCCGCCAGCGTCACGATCGAGACGCGCAAGTCCGAAGACGAGAGCAGCATGCCGGACACGCTGGCGCCGCCCTTCCCGATATCGATCGGCGACGCCCGCGTCGCCCATATGCTGATCGCCAGCGGCGGGCGGCGCGACGTCTTCAGGACACTGCGGCTGGCCCTGCGCGGCGACGCGCAGCAATGGCAGTTGAAGGATGCCAGCGCCAGCACGCCATGGGGCCAGCTCACTGCCGGCGCCATCGTTGCGACCGGCAAACCGTTCAAGGTCGATGCCGGCGCCACGCTACTTGGTCCGAACGACACCCAGCTGCGGGTCGGCGCCAGCGGCAACCTGGCCGCGCTGCTGGTGGCCGTCACCGGCAAGGGCCATGGCGCCAGCGGCACGGCGGGCCTGCTGCTGGCGCCGTTCGAGCCGGCGCCGGTGCGCACGGTCAATGCCAAGCTCGACCTGCCTGCCAAACTGAAGCTCGAGCTGACTGCCGCCGTCGACGCGCAGGAACAGCTGGCCGGCAGCGTCAGGCTGAGCAACCCGGCCAAGCCCGGCCCGTTCGACAAGCAATCGATTCCATTACGCAGCGCCAGTGCCAGCCTGGGCGGCAAGCTCACCGCGCTCGAGTTGACCGGCCTGGTGGTGGACATGGGCGAAGCCGGCACCATCAAAGGCAGCGGCAGCTTAACGCCATCCGTGCAAGGCGCGCGCTTTGCACTGCGCGCCGAGCGGCTCGACCTCAAAGCGCTGCACAGCCGCCTGCGCAGCACCCGCATCGGCGGCGACATCGCCTTGCGCGGCGACGAGAAAACCCAGAGCCTGGTGGTGCAGCTGGCGCAGGGCGAACTGCGGCTCGGCGCGCAGGCCGGCATGGCTGGCGGCGTCGTGCAGGTAGAGCGGGCGCGCCTGCAGTCGGGCGCCAGCATCGTCGACCTGGCCGGCACCGCCAGGCTGGACGGGCCGTTCAAGCTGCGCACCACCGTGCAGCACCTGAACCCGGCCGCGTTCGGCAATTTCCCCGAGGCCGACATCAATGCGCGCGCCAATGCCAGCGGCATGCTGGCCGCGGCCTGGAAGCTGGCCGCCGACTTTGCGCTCGATACCAGCCGGATCGGCAAGCAGCCCCTGTCCGGCAGCGGCAGTTTTCAGCTCGACGCCAAACACGCCAGCAATGTCAAGGCCACGCTGACGCTGGCCCAGAACCGGCTGGATCTGAAAGGCAGCTTCGGCATGCCCGGCGAGGAACTGGGCTGGCAGCTCGACGCGCAGCAGCTCCACCTGCTGCACGCCGGGCTGACCGGCAGCGTGCGCGCCAGCGGCGTGGCGAGCGGGTCGCTGGCCGCTGGCGCCACCGACGTCAAGGGAGCCGGCACGGCACTGCGCTTCGATCCTGCCTCGGCCGGCCTGCCGGTCGGCGGCTCGATCAACGGCGGCTTCGACTTCAATATGCGCCTCGGCGCCGCCTGGCGCGCCGGCGTCAACATCGCACTGCAGCCGTCGACGCTGGGCAGCGCCGCACTGAGCGGCCACGCCAGCTTTGCGCTCGAAGCGAACCATGTGGCCAGCGCCGACATCGAGCTGCAGGCCGGGCCGAACCGCCTCAACGCGCGCGGCGCCTTTGGCCGCGCCGGCGAACAGCTTGACTGGCGGATCGACGCGCCCCAGCTGAACGCCTTGGGCGCGCAGTATGCCGGTGCATTGAACGGCTCAGGCAGCGTCAAGGGTGCGTGGGCTGCGCCGGCGCTGGCGGCCACGCTCGACGGCAAGGGCCTGGTGCTGCACCAGCACCGGCTTGCCAGCTTCAACGCGAGCGCCAATATCGACGCCGGCGCCCTCGGCCTCGATGCCAGGCTGGCAGGCTATGAAGGCACCTTGAACCTGGCCAGCGCGCGCCTGCAGGCAAGCGGCACGCCACAGGCCCACAGCGTGCGCCTGCACGCCAGCAGCGATGCGCTCGACGCCACCGCCGAAATCAAGGGTGGCTGGAATGGCAGCAGCTGGACCGGCACGCTGGCCCAGCTGCAAAACAAGGGCAGCTACGCGTTTGCGCTGCAATCGCCGGCGCCGCTCAAGCTGGCGGTGGCGGCCGACGCCGGCGCGGCCGGCTTGCTGCACCCGGAACAGGTGAACCTGTCGGACGCGATCGTCGCCCTGCCGCGCGGCAGCATCAAACTGCAGTCGCTGTCCAAGCTGGCCGCGCGCTGGCAGTCGCATGGCACCGCGAGCGGCATACCGCTGCGCTATGTCGGGCAAAGCCTGCCTTCGATCCGCGACCATATGTCCGGCGACCTGAGCCTGGGCGCCGACTGGTCGCTCGACGTGCAGGGTGGCGCCAGCCGCAAGCTGGCCGGCAGCGTCCATCTGTTCCGCGAGCGCGGCGACCTGACGGTCGGGCTCGAGGCGCCCACAGCCCTCGGTCTTTCGGTGCTCGATGCGCGCGCCGCTGTGTCAGGCGATACGTTGCGGGTGCAGCTAGCGGTCGACGGCAGCCGCAACGGGTCGGCGCGGCTCGATGCCACGGCCGAACTGCGCGACGGTCGCCTGGCCAATGCCAGCCCGCTGGCACTGACGGCCGACGCCGACCTGCGCTCGATTGCCTGGCTGGCCCCGGTGCTGGGCCACAGCGCGTGGGAAGTGGACGGCAAGCTCAAGGCCAGCCTGCGCGGCAGTGGGACGCTCGGCAGTCCGGCGCTGAACGGCACGCTCGCTGGCGAGGCCCTGGCGCTGCGCTGGGCCGAGCAAGGAGTCAAGCTGCGCAACGGCCAGTTGCGCGCCCAGCTCTCCGGCGACCAGATGCAGGTGCAGCGACTCGCCTTCGATGGCCCGCAGGGTACGGCGGTCGCCAGCGGCACCGTGCGCCTCACCAATGGCGATGCCGAAGTCGACCTCAAGCTCGTTGCCGACCACCTGGAACTGCTGTCGCGGCCGGACCGCACCGTGGTGCTGTCCGGCACCAGCACGCTGCTGCGCGACCACAAGCGCTTCCAGTTCAATGGCAAGTTCAGGGCCGACCGCGCGCGCATCGAACTGGCGCCGCAGGGCCGCCCGACGCTGTCGGACGACGTCGTCGTGCTGGGCCGCGAAGGCGTGCCGCCGCCTAAGCCGGCCGCGACAATGCCGCTCGGCATCGACCTCGAAGCTGACCTCGGCGACAACTTCGTCCTCAACGGCATGGGCCTGGACGCGCAGATGGCTGGCGTGCTGCGCATCCGCTCGGGCGAGCGCCGCGCGCCACGCGCCACCGGCAGCATTCGCGTCGTCACCGGCACCTATTACGCCTACGGCAAGAAGCTGCAGATCGAGCGGGGCGTGCTGAACTTTACCGGCGCCTACGACAATCCCGGCCTCAATATCCTCGCCGTGCGCAAACAGGCCGACGGCGACCCACCATCGGAAACGAATGTCGAGGCGGGTGTCGAAGTGCGCGGCACGGCACTGGCCCCGGTGGCCAAGCTGGTGTCGACCCCGAATGTGCCGGACAGCGAAAAACTGGCCTGGCTGGTGCTCGGGCATGGCCTCGACGGCGCAGCCGGGCAGGAGCTTGGCATGCTGAGCGCAGCGGCCGGCGCGCTGATGGCGGGCGGCGGGTCCGGCTTCCAGTCGGCACTGGCCACCAGCTTCGGCGTCGATGAACTGGGCCTGGCCCAGGCCAAGGGACTCGAGGCGACCGTCGTCACGGTTGGTAAACGGCTGTCGCAGCGGGCCTACCTGAGCTTCGAGCAGGGCACCAGCACGGCGACCAGCCTGGTCAAGCTGCGCTACAAGCTGAACCCGCGCATCACGCTGCAGTTCCAGACCGGCGCCAACACGGCGCTCGACGTGCTGTACTCCTGGACCTTCGATTAGCAGCCAGGTGCGGCCCGGTCCAGGCTGGGATTGTGGTCCGGCACAGGGTCATCCTGCTGCGGCAGCGGCACCGGCGGGTGGTGCGGATGGGGGCTGGGGAAGGGCTCGGGCGACGGATCTTCAATCGGCGCCGGATCCGGCGCCCGGTGTGCCTCGATGTACAGATTCTGCATGATTTTCCCCTGCCAGTGCTTCGGTACCCCCACTGTAGTGCAAACGGCGATGCAAGTCCAATTGATGCCGGACGTATCCATTCTGGCTTACAATCTGGGCTTTATTCCGGCCCCGCCAACCATGAACCTGTTCACCCTCGCCCTCCTCGTCCTGACCCCGCTGCTGGTTTGGCGCATCTATTCGCGCCTCAAGCAGATGGTGCTGCGGCAGCGCTCGATCATCGCGCGCCACTGGACCGGGCTGGCGATCTTCACGGCCGTGGTGCTGGTCATCGGTTCCGAAGTGGTGCGCTCGTATGAACTGCTGAGCTGGCTGGCGGTCGGTGTTGTCGCCGGCATCGGCTACGGCATCTGGGGCCTGCGCCTGACCAGGCTGGAAGCGACTGAACAAGGCATGTACTTCACGCCCCATCCACGGCTGGGCATCGTCGCCGCGATGGCACTGGCGGCGCGCATCCTGTATGTCGGCTTCGAGACCTACGTCAACCAGGGCAGCGGTGTGCCGATGCAGCGCTTTACCGATTCGCCGCTGACGGTACTGGTGTTCGGCTTCGCCGGCGCCTACTATGCGTGCTACAACGCCGGCCTGCTGCGCTGGCGCTATCAGTTCAAGGGCTAGTGGACCGTAACAGTGGATCCATCAGCGCTGTTTCACCACCACCAGGAGATCCGAATGAACCCAGTATTGCGCAATGGTTTGGCAGTCGTGGCAGGTTTCGTTTTTGGCAGCGTCGTGAACATAGGATTCGTCAATCTCGGCATGAGCATGGTCCCGCCGCCGCCCGGTGTCGACATGTCGACGCCGGAGGGCATGACGCTCGGGATGTCCATGCTCGAGCCGAAGCATTTCCTGTTCCCCTTCCTGGCCCATGCGTTTGGGACGCTGGCCGGCGCGGCCGCCGCGGCCCGGCTGGGCGCCAGCCACCACGCCAAACTGGCGATGGGCGTTGGCGTGCTGTTCCTGTGCGGCGGACTGGCCATGGTGGCGATGGTGCCATCGCCGACGTGGTTCGCCGCAGTCGACCTGATTTTCGCTTACCTGCCGATGGCGTGGATTGGCGCCAGGCTGGCCGCGACCCGCATCAAGAATTGAGCAGCCGGTGGGCACGCAGTGCCCACCCTACGTTCTGGCCATGGTGGCGATGGTGCCATCGCCGACGTGGTTCGCCGCAGTCGACCTGA
>CBDDRJ010000073.1:0-43213 GCA_965233055.1 uncultured bacterium | reverse complement strand
TCCCACTTCGCCCCCATTTCTCGGGCTGTAGCTACGGCTACAGCCCTCGAAAGTGGAGACGAATTGGGTTCTTTTCTCACCCGCTTGGTCTCGACTCCTTCTGCCGCGCAGGCTCCTAGCTTCCGTTGCAGCGGTCGTGCTGCGTGCCCGAATTAGCGGCGGCGCCAGAGTTGCCAGCGCTCCTTGCCCTGGAACACGGGCACAGAGTCGCTGACGGGCTTGTCTTCGATGCGCTCGAAGTAAGGTGTCAGCAAGGCATCAAGTTCCTGCAGGGTGGTGCCGAACGGCGGGCCCTTGGGCGAATCGTCGAAGTAAAAGAATCCGGCCAGGCTGGCGCCAGCAGGCAACAGCACGGCCCAGCGCTCCGCCACCTGCGGCCACATGGCGCGCGGCAAGGCGCACAGGAAGGCGCGCTCGTAAATCAGGTCGAGCGCCTTGGCCGGCTGGTAGATGAAGAAGTCGGCTTCCTGCACGCGCTGGGCCAGTGGCACCGCCGTCCCGGGCAGCGGTGCGGCAAGCGCCACCGTCTCTGGCAGCGCTGCAAGGGCGGCGCGCGCAGTCGCGACCGCTCCAGGCGAGAAATCGATCGCGGTCGCATCCCAGCCAAGCCGGGCAAGGTAGGCCAGTTCGTAGGCAGTGCCGCAGCCGGGGATCAAGGTCGTCAGCGGCCGGGCACTGCGCTGTGCAAAATCAACCAGGTCCTGCGGCACGCCGCCGCGGTCCCATGGCGTGAAGCCGCGCGCGAAACGCTCGTCCCAGAAATCGGGCGAGCGCGGGTCGCGGGTGGCGAATTCGGCCATGCTGCTCAGCCGGCCGGATACCAGCGCAGATAAGCCTCGATGGCGACCACGCCGACCACGAAGGCGCCGATGAACCAGACACCGAAGGCTAGCAGGCGGTTGGTGCGGCGTTGCTCGGCCACCAGCGTGCGCAGCAGTTCGCTATTGGCCGTTTCCGGCTCGGCGGCGAGCAGCAGTGCGCGGTGCACCAGCCGCGGCAGCTGCGGGATGATGTGGGTGAAGCGCGGCGCCTCGGCCTTGAGCCGGTCCATCATGCCTTGCACGCCGACCTGCTCGCCCATCCAGCGCTCGAGGTAGGGCTTGGCCGTCTTCCACAGGTCGAGGTCGGGGTCGAGCTGCCGGCCCAGACCTTCGATATTGAGCAGGGTCTTTTGCAGCAGCACCAGCTGCGGCTGCACTTCGACATTGAAGCGGCGCGAAGTCTGGAACAGGCGCAGCAGGATCTGGCCGAACGAGATGTCCTTCAGCGGACGGTCGAAGATCGGCTCGCAGCAGGCGCGCACCGCCGCTTCCAGTTCGTCGACGCGCGTCTCGCGCGGGGCCCAGCCCGATTCGATATGCGCTTCGGCCACCCGCTTGTAGTCGCGCCGGAAGAAGGCCAGGAAGTTCTGCGACAGGTAATCCTTGTCGAAGTCGTTCAGGGTGCCGACGATGCCGAAGTCGAGCGCGATGTAGCGGCCGAACGTGGCGGGCGCGACCGACACCAGGATATTGCCGGGGTGCATATCGGCATGGAAGAAGCCGTCGCGGAACACCTGGGTGAAGAAGATCTCGACGCCGTCCGACGACAGCTTCTTCAGGTCCACGCCCTCGGCCGCCAGCCGGTCGATCTGCGACACCGGGATGCCGTGCATGCGCTCCATCACGATCACCGACGAAGAGCAATAGTCCCAGTACATTTCCGGCACCAGCAGCAGGTTGGAGCCGGCGAAATTGCGGCGCAGCTGGCTGGCATTGGCCGCCTCGCGCATCAGGTCCAGTTCGTCGTGCAGGTATTTGTCGAACTCGGCCACCACTTCCTTCGGCTTCAGGCGCTTGCTCTCGGTCCACACCCAGCCGATCAGGCCGGCGGCGATATGCATCAGCGCGACGTCTTCGTCGATCGACTTTTTCATGCCAGGGCGCAGCACCTTGACGGCGACATCGGTGCCGTCCTTGAGCCTGGCGAAATGGACCTGGGCGATCGAGGCCGACGCCACCGGCGTGCGCTCGAACGAGGCGAACAGTTCATCCGGGTGGGCGTGCAGCGAGCGCTTGATCTGGGCGATGGCCAGGTCGGACGAGAACGGCGGCACGCGGTCCTGCAACTTGGCCAGCTCGTCGGCCAGGTCGGCCGGCATCAGGTCGCGCCGGGTCGACAGCACCTGGCCAAACTTGACGAAGATCGGGCCCAGTTCTTCCAGCGCCAGGCGCAGGCGTTCGCCGCGCGGTGCCGAAATATCGCGCCAGAAAATGACTGTGTCGATCAGCTTGGCCGTGCGCGGCACCTTGAGGCCGGAGATGGCGATTTCGTCGAGGCCGTATTTGACGGCCACGCGGAGGATTTTGAGCAGTCGCAGGAATTTCAGTAGCATCAGAGGTCCAGGTGTCGTTGCGCGCCGCCGGCGGCTTGGGCAGGCACGGCATCGGGCTTGGCGGCAGTGGCAGCGGGCGCGGCGGCCTGCCGCTTTGCCAGCGCCTGTTCCAATTTCTGCAGGCGCTTGGCGGCCCGCTCGACGTCGTCGCGCAGGCGCGCCACGTCGGCCGAAAAATCCTCGACCGTACTGGGGCGCACCAGCAGCGGCTGTTCCTCGAGCAGGAATTCGGCCACGTTCTCCAGCACCTTCTGGTGGGTCGACTGGGCCGTTTCGACGGCCGCCCGGGCGCCGCTGACGAGGCGGGTGGCGGCGATGCTGCCAAGCCACGGCTCGAGGTCGGCTTCAAGCTCCCAGCGCAAGCCCTGGCTGAGCCGGGAAATTGCATTGGCGAATTCGGCGTCGCCTTCGATCTTGACGTAGGAGAAAGCCCGTTCGCGGTTCTGCGCGATCAGCGGCAGGTCGGCCAGCTTGACGCGGATCGTGACGTCGGCAGTGGCAGCCGTGTCGCCCGCCTGCACCATGCCGCCCGGCTCGACCTGCAGGCGCAGATGAAAGGTGCCGAAATCGATGCAGGCCAGCTTGCCGGTGTGCAGGGCGAGCGCGTCGCGCGCCCACGCTTCCTGCGCCAGCAGGTGGTTGACGATGGGCGCCGCCAGCAGCCCGGGAGGGGGCAATGGCGGCGGGAATGGGATCGATGAAGACATGGAACTCGCCTGAAAAAAACAAAACCGCCCGGCAAAAAGCGGGCGGTTTTGATCTTACCAGCTTGCCCGCCCTTTAGGGCGGCTTCGGCGTTGTTAACCTTTGCTGGCGTTACGCGTGGGTAGCTGCGCTACCCACCCTACAGGTTCAGGACAGTTGCTGAATGCCGGCCAGCACCCAGCCGCTCGAGCCATCGACCGGCTTGGACATATTCCACACTTCGGCGAACGGCTCGGCCGCTGCATTCGGTGCCGACTTGATCATGCCGTCGAACTTGACGCTGGCCAGGTATTCGCGGCCGACCGTCTCGATGCCGAGCATGACGGCTTCGATGCTGACGACGTCGGTGAAATCGGCGGTGGCGCCGCGTTCCTGGATCTGCATCTTCAGTTCGGCATACACTTCCGGCGTGGTGAATTCACGCAGGTCGTTGACGTCGGCCTTGTCCCACGCTGCCTGCATGCGGATGAAGCTCGACTTCGCATGGCGCAGGAAGGTTGCGGTGTCGAAGTCCGCCGGCACGCCCCAGGGCGCGGCTTGCTCTACCGGTGCTGCTGCCGTTGCACTGGCCGCTTGCACAGGCTGGAAGGCAGCCGGCTCAATGCGCGAGCCGATTTCAGGTGTGCCGCCCGTTGCGCTGTGCTGGCCGCTGTAGGCAAACTGCGGCTGCGTCGGCTGCTGCTTGCGACGGAACATGCTGTAGATGAAGAACGCTGCGCCGCCCAGCAAGGCGATCATCAGGATCGGGCCGAGGATGCCGGCCAGGCCGGCCAGGCCGCCCATGCCCATGCTCGAGAACAAGGCTGCCATGCCGGCGCCGAGCAGCGCGCCGCCCAGGATGCCTTTCCATGGAATGCCCGGTTTTGGCGGAATGGCGGCCGTCGGTGCGGCGGCGCCTGGCGCAGCTGCTGGTGCAGCTGCCGGTTTCTGCGCAGCCGGGGCCGGCGCCTGCCTGGCGACGGTCGGCGACTGGCGGCCGAACGAGCGTCCGCCCCCCAGAGGCTTGGCGATTGCCTCGCCTACCATGGTCATCGCGGTTAGTGCCAACATCAGGCCAACAAGGGTGTTTTTCATTTGTTTCTCTCTAAAGTTTAATACCAGTGTGGAGAGCGGCCACACCCGCCGTCAAATTGAAATATTCGACGCGCTCTAGCCCGGCGTCTTGCATCATTGTTTTTAGTGTTTCTTGATCCGGATGCATACGAATCGACTCTGCCAGATAGCGGTAACTCTCCGCGTCTCCGGCAATCTTTTGACCAAGCCATGGCAAGACCGAGAACGAATACACGTCATACGGTTTCTGCAATGGCGCAGCAACTTTCGAAAACTCCAGTACCAGCAATTTGCCGCCTGGCTTCAGGACACGCCGCATTTCTGCCAGTGCCGCATCCTTGTGCGTCATATTGCGCAGGCCAAAGGCCACGCTGACGCGGTCAAAATAGTTGTCAGGAAATGGCAACCGTTCCGCATCGCACAACAAGATGGGGGTCAGCAAGCCGGTATTCAAGAGCCGATCGCGTCCAACCCGCAACATTGACTCATTGATATCGGTCAGCCATACCTCCCCGCTGGGGCCAGCCTGCTTGGCGAAAGCCTTGGCCAGGTCGCCGGTGCCGCCGGCGATGTCGAGCACCTTGAAGCCGGGGCGCACGGCGGCGTTGGCGATAGTAAACGTCTTCCACAGACGGTGCAGACCGCCGGACATCAGGTCGTTCATCACGTCGTACTTGGAGGCGACGGAATGGAACACCTTGGCGACTTCGCGGACTTTTTCGTCTTCCGCGACAGTCTTGTAGCCGAAATGGGTGGTATTGGTCATAGGGGGGCGCGCAAATAGGTTGGCGCCATTATACAAGCGTGTCAGTCCGCCGGGTTGGGCGTAAGTGAATACCCTACATGGGTTCAGTGAACTTGGCAATCGAACTTTCCTGCCAGTCTGATGTGTATAGCGCCATGCCATCTCGATCTGCATTGACATTCCGCAAATCCGGCAGTTTCCCGATCCATAGAATGGCCACTCACCCACCGGTCCAATGGAAGCAATTTGGCAACTGCCACACCAGAAACGGCATGCGCGCGCGCCGTGTTGCGCCTTGACCTAGTCTCCCGCCTGCTAGCCAGCGCTTGCCTCTGCCTGGCGCTGCCGGCTTCGGCCGCGGTCGACAGCGTGTTCATCGCCAGCGTCGACGCCAAGACCGGCCAGCGGGCCGATGGCGAATCGAGCCAGGCCTATGCCGACGGCCTGCGCTACGCGCTCGACGAGCTGAACCAGCAAGGTGGCTTGCTCGGCAAGCGTGTCGAGCTGGTCGAACTGGACAGCGGCGGCAGCGCCGAAGGCGCGCGCGCGGCGGCACGCGCCATCGTCAAACTGCGGCCCCTGGGCGTGATCGGCGAACCGGTCGGCGCCGCCTCGCTGGCGATGGCGCCGGCCTTGCAGCGGGCCCGGATACCGATGATTTCGCCCAAATCCACGCTTGCCTCGCTGACCCGGGTTGGCAATTACATCTTCCGCGCCTGCTACCAGGATGCGGCGCAGGGACGGGCGCTGGCCGACTTCGCGCGGAAACAGCTCAAGGCCGGCAGCGCCGCGATCCTGACCAATGCCAGCCGCCCGTCGAACATTGAACTGGCCCGGCATTTCGCAAAGTATTTCAGGGCGAACGGCGGCACCGCCTTGGAAAAGGCCTACCGGCCCGGCCCCGGCGCCCACGCCGACCTGATCGAGCGCATCCTGAAGCTGGCGCCGGACGTTGTTCTGCTCGCCGGCGATGCCAGGGATTCCGGCTCCCTGATGCAGAGCCTGCGCGGGCGCGGCGCGCGCGCCGTCTTCCTCGGCGGTGATGGCTGGGGCATGCGCATTCCGTCCTATGCCGGCGCCGGGGCCGAAGGCAGCTACCGTGCCGCACACTGGCACCGCGACAACCCGAACCAGGCCAGCCAGGCATTCCTGGCCAACTACGAGCGGCGGTTCGGCCGCACCGGGGCCGAATCGGCGGCGCTGGCCTACGATGCGGTGCAGCTGCTGGCGGCAGCGGTGCGGCGCTCCGGCTCGTTTGCGCCGGAGCGGGTGCGCGCCGCGCTGGCCGACACCCGCCATTTCGCCGGCGTCACCGGCGACATCAGCATCGACGCCCGGCGCAACCCGGTCAAGCCGGTCGCCATCGTCCAGTGGCGCGGCGGGCGCGACCAGTTCGTCACCGCCATCACGCCCCAGTGATGGTATGCATGGCGCAGCGCCATGGTAGCGTGGGTACGCTGCGCAGCGTACCCACGCGGGGATCCTCGACCAGCACCTTACTTCGCTACAGCACGCAGCCTTGGCAGACCGGTTTGGCTTCGCGTGCTTGTTTGGTCATTTCACGGCGCGTATCACCGCGTGGGTTCGATGAGACCGAACCCACCCTACATCAACTCCCCACACTAGTGTCCTGAGTCAGAAATTCATTGAATATAAATGTGGCGAAATCGCACCGAAACAAGAAGCAAAGCGCAGACAGGCCGAGGCCTGGCGAGCATTTGCGACGCAATATCGGTGCGATTGTCGCCGTATTTATTCAACGAATTTCTGACTCGGGACACTAGCACTATGCAGGATCGAGCATGCGCAAAGGGGTCGACAAGGTGATGTCGCGCACGCGCGCCGGCGGCAGGTCGGCGTTGCGGAACCACTGCTGCGACTGATAGAGCCACTGTTGCGGCGTCGGCTGGGCCGGCTGTCCGAGGTCCGAGCTGTAGACGACATTATTGACGTCCCTGAGCACTTCACTGAAGTCGTCCTCGCTCTGGTAACCGAGCAACAGGGTCAGCGCGGTTTGCTCGACATACAGCCAGTCGTGCCTGCCAAGCGCCTTTAGCGCGGGGGCATCCATCTTCGTCATCGGGTTGGCCGGTTGGTTGAGCAGCAGGCGCACCCCTCCTTTGCTGACACAGCGGTCGACCAGTGCTTCCACCTGCGCACGCGTGGCATGCCCGGTAGTGAGCACCACGCTTTGATCCCTGCAGAAATCGAGCAGCGCGTCGAGGCCCGCATGGAAAGGCGAGCCGTCGCCGCCAAGCTGGCACGGCACTTGTGCGAAGCGTTCGACCGCCGCATTGGCATAGGTGCGCGCAAGCTTGCTGCGGTGCGTGCTCGTGACGACGGTCGGCAAGTCGACCACCAGCCGTCCGCACTGCGCATTGCCTTGATAGTGACACAGCGATTGCTGAATGGCCCGCACTTCGACCCCGCCGGCAATCGCATTGAGCGCGAGCGATCCGAACACCGGCAAACCCATGCCTTGCGCGGTGGCCGCCACCGCGCTGGTGCAACCGAGGTGGCTCTTGAGCAGCACGCCGCCGCGCAGCGCCTGGTAGGCGGAACCGGCTTCGATCGCATTGAAGCGGCGCAGGTAGGCATCGGGATTGGCGTGATAGTGCAGGTCGATGAAGTCGAGCCGGTCCTGCCAATAGCGGACGAAGTCACTGGACATTGGATTTTTCCCACGGCGTCGCATAGCCAAAGGTCTGGCGCGCGGCCAGCAGCGACTGGCCCGATTCGATCGCGCGCACGATGCCGATTTCGGTATTGTTGACGTTCTCGGCCCGTTCGATCACGGCCGCCAGGTGCTCCAAAGCGATCACGACGACGCCATTGTCGTCGCCGAATACCCAGTCGCCGGGATGGACGGTGGTCGCGCCGATGGCGACCGGCACATTGGTGGCCTTGACGCGCACCCGGTTTTTACCGGATACCATGTAGATACCCTTTGTAAACAAGGGATAGCCGAGATGGCGGATCGTTTCAATATCGCGCGCCGAGCCGTTGACGACGGTGCCGGCGATGTCTTGACGCAAAGCCTTGCGGGTCAGGATGTCGCCCCAGTTGGTGCAGGCCGTGTTGCCGTCGTTGTTGACGACGATGACCGCGTGCGGCGGCACCTCATCGATGTAGTTGCCGGCATTCTGAAAACCGGACGGCGCATCCGTGATTGCTTCATATTGCACGGTGAACGCCGGCCCCGCCATCTTGGCACCGGCCACCCTCGCCGCGATACCCTGCAGGGCGCGGTTGACGCCCAGGCTATCCATGGCATCCGACACGGCCGCCGTGTCCAGGCGCAGCAACCTTTGCTTCCATTCCAATTCATTGGCGTTCACAGGATTCTCCTTGCATCGAGGTTTGACGGGCTCGCCGTGCTGCGCAGGTAGCTCCAGCCCGAGAATTCCTTCACGTAGTCAGCGACCTCGGCGCCGCGCAGCGGAACGGCAATCTGGAATCGCTTGCCTCCGGGCGCCGTGCAAATGATGTCCAGGCTGCCCGTGTAGGACGGTTCGGACCCGATGCGCGACAGCGCGGGAATGGTGTCGACCCGGTAGGCCGGCGCGCCCTGCCTTGCGGGCAAGTCGGTCAGCAATTGCCGGATCGCCGCATCGTCGCTGTGCCAGCTGACATCGGGCTCGGCCCCCAGCAGCTCGATGGCCGAGCGGCCGTCCCGGCTGACGGTGTGGGGGCGCAGGTAGTCGTCGAGCTTGCCCACGCAGGTGCTGCCGACGCCGTCGCCGGCCTCGACCTCGACCGCGATATTCAGGTAGGGATAACGCCACAGGTATTTGACCTTCTGTGCAAAGGACGGGTCGAGCGCGCCGACGAAGACGTTGACCTCCGTCTCCATCATCCCCATCAGTTTCCATTCGTGTTTTTCGGCCGTGCTGCCGTCCGCGACATCGGCCATGAAGGTCGCCTGCAGCATCGCCCGCATCTCCGATGGCGGGCCGGGCAGGACGGCCACCGTGGTGCCGAACTTTTCCAGCATGAAGCCGCTGGCCAGGCCGCAGGTGTTGGGCAGCACGGTCGCACCAAAGGGCAAATAGGCTTGCACTTTGTCCTGCTCGCGCACGGGCAGCTTGAAGGAGGCCATCCGCTGTTCGATGTGCTGCCAGCATTCATCGCGGTATTCGAGCGGCGCCATCATGGCGTCGGCCACCGCGAAGCGCGTGACGTCGTCAGAGGTCGGGCCCAGGCCGCCGCTGACGACGACCAGCCCGTACTCGCCGGCGAAGCGCGACAGGCAGCGGGCAATCAGGTGGCGCTGGTCGGCGCACACCGCGTGTTCCTTCACCTTGTAGCCCAGTGTCGTCAAGTGCTTACCGATTTCGGTCATATTGGTGTTGGCGTACTGGCCGTCGACCAGTTCGTCGCCGACGGTCAGGATGGCGGCCGTCGGTTTGATGCGCTGCCCCTTGACCAGCGCAATGACCTGGCTGGCAAAGTCGGTGGTGCTGGCATTGCCGCCCAGGTCGTAGGTCAGAGCCGGCGAGGCGGCGACCGTGTCGCGCACCGCCCGCTCGATCCGCGTGGCGGCCTCGGAAAAGCCGAGATAGTCGAGCATCATCGCGATGCTGAGGAACATCGCAGCCGGGTTGGCCTTGTTCTTGCCGACCATGCCGGGCGCGCTGCCATGCACCGGTTCGAAGTACGCGACCCGTTCGCCGTAGTTGGCGCTCGGCGCCAGGCCGAGGCCGCCCATGACGCCGCCGGCCAGGTCGGACAGGATGTCGCCAAACATATTCTCGGCCACGATGACGCCGAATTTCTCGGGGCGCGTCACCAGCCACAACGCCACCGCATCGACATTCTGGATATCGGCTTCGATGCCGGGGAAGCGCGCCGCGATGTCGAAAAAGATCTCCTGGGCGAAATCGCCGCTCTCGCGCATCACGTTCGGCTTGTCGGCGAAGGTCACCTTGTCGAAGCCCCGCTCCTGCGCATGGGCGAAGGCGAATTCGAACAGCCGCTGCAAGCCATGCCTGGTTTGCAGGCGCAACGTACACGACGCCGCGTCGTAGCCGAATTTGTCGAGGTTCGGGTGCTGGATCAGGGGCCGGAAAGCGTCCGGCACGCCGCGATAGTCGAAGCCGGCATACAGGCCCTCGGTGTTTTCGCGGATGACGCTCATGCGGTAGGGCTTGCCATTGCCGGCGATATAGAACGACGGCCGCACATTGGCGAACAGGCCCAGGCGCTGGCGCAGCTGGATGACAGGCGACACATACTTGTGGTCCTTGCCCTGCAGTGCAGCCGGCAACTCCCGCTCGGCCTGTTTCTTGGCCTTGCTGGTGATCGCGCCGAGCAGGATGGCGTCGACTTTGTCGATGCTGTCCCACGTGGCCTGGGGCACCGGATCCCCTCCCCCGGTCCAGCATTCCCAGCCGATGTCGCCATACTCCAGGTCGATCGGCAACTGCAGCGCCTCCAGCACGGGGATGGCGGCGTCGCACACTTCGCGCCCGATGCCGTCGCCGGGCAATACCAAGACTTTTTTATTTTTCATTTCCAAGCCATTCATTGATTGTAGTTACAGAAAATTCCGGGTTGTCCAACAAGATCCGCATGCCCGCTCCGGGCACCAGCGCCAGCCGCTGCCTGGCGTCGGCCGCTGCCGGCGCGAATGCCAGGTTGTCGATGCTCGCCAGCTGGGAATGCTGGCCCAGCATGCACAGGACCTGGCCGCGATAGGCGGCCAGGTCAGGCCGCGCGTCGAGCTCGAGCAAGGTGGAGAAGCCCTTGATCATGCGGCCGCAGCCGGCCAGCGCTGCGTCGCGCTCGATGCGGTCGCGATGCCCGGCGCCGGGGGCCTGCCCGGCGGGCGCCACCATTGCCGACAAGGCCGCCAGGCATCCGTCCAGGTCGCCTTTACCGAGCAGCTCGATCAGCGCCTGCAGCTTGACCCTGAGCGCAGGGTCGATGTGGCCGGGCCCGGACAGGCACAGCACGCGGGCGCAGTCGGGCAGGCGCGCTGCCAGCTTCAGTGCCAGCGTGCCGCCCAGTGCGTAGCCGGCGATCATGTCGATCGGCGGCAGGCGGCTGTCGATGAAGCTGAGCAGCCGGTCAACGCAGGCTTCGGCCCCGTCCCGGCCATCTTTGACGAAGGCGATGGCGTCGAGCACGATGGCGCGCTGCCGCCTGGCCGCGAGCAGCTCAAGCAGCGGCTGGCAAAAGTCGCCGCCCTGCCAGACCGGATTGACCGGACCGAGCACGAGGACGTTGCTGGTCCAGCCGGCATCACCGTAGACATCGCATTTATGCATGGTCCTATGCCGCCAGTGCGCCGGAACCACCGGCCGCCGCCAGCATCGCTTCGGCCTTGTTGCGATCGGTGAAAGGCAGGTTGTGCAGGCCGCACAGGATGTCGACGCCGTATTCGTCCAGGTCTTCCGCATAGGCGGGGCAGGCGCGCAGCTTGTCGGCCAGTTGCAGCAGCGGCACCATGTCGTATTGCTTGCTGCCATGGGCGAGCAGGTAGGCGATCCATTTCTCCAGCTTCAGGTTGCCGATCCCCTTGCCCATGCCCAGCATGCTGGCGTCGATATAGCTTGCGCCGTGCTCGACGGCGGCAATCGAGTTGGCCATGGCCAGGCCCATATTGTCGTGGGCGTGGAAGCCGAGCTCGATCGACGTGCCGTCCTTGATCTCTTGCGCGATGCCGAACACCGCATCGGGCGTCAGGTTGCCATTCGAGTCGGCGAAGTAGAGGACGTCGATGTCGCGCCGGATGTCGTTGACTCGTTCGATCAAGCCGGCCAGCGTCGGCAAGTCGATCGAGCTGATGCGAACGACGTTAATGCTGGTCATGATGCCGCATTGCTTGGCCAGCCGCGCCAGGCGCAGCGTGGCATCGACATTTTTCGTGTTCATGCAAAAGCGCAGCATCGCAACGCCGGCCTCGGCCATGTCGCGGATGTCGGCATCGTCGATATTGGCGGCGTGGGCGATCATGACCAGCTTCATGCCCGGCACCGCGCGCCGCAGCGTGCGGATGTAGTCGTTGCTGCCGTAGGCTACCGGGCCCATGTTATCATTGCGGATGATCGAGCCATTGCGATAACCGATCTCGATGTGGTCGACGCCGGACGCCTGGATCAGGCGTGCGTGATCGAGGACATAATCGATGTCAAAACCAAAGTTGTTCCTGTAGCCTCCGTCACGAAGCGTTACGTCGATAACTTTCAGATTGCTGATGTGTTCCATTTTCGTCCACCGAAGGTGAGATTGTGAGTCAAAAGAACTCGGTCGCGGTGGGCGCCGCCTCAGGCGGCACCGATCGCGGACCGTCCAGCCGGGGCGCATTGCAGTGCGTTCCGGCTGGCACGTTCTATCTGTCAGGCAGCCAGCTTGAAGCTGCTGTCCATCGCCGCGTCGCGCAGCGGCAGCAGCGCCTGGTATTCCGGCGAGTGGTACCAGGCCAGCGCATCTTCCTTTGACGGGAATTCGAACACCACCACGGTGTCATACGCCGCCGCGGGCGCGCTGCTGGCGTGGATCTGCAAGGTCTTGCCCTTCATCAGCAATTGCCCCTTGTATTTCTGCAAGATCGCCGGGGTCTGCGCCGAATACTCCTTCAGTTTTTCCGGGTTCTTGACCGTCAACTCGACTACAAATAGTGCTGCCATATTTCGTCCTTTCTGTTGGTGATGATGGGAGGTTCAGGGCGCGCCGACCAGCTCGACTTTGCGCATCAGTTCGGTAAACAAGTGCCAGCGCTGGTGGGCGGTCCAGAAATCGAAGGCCGTCGATGGCAGGTTCAGCAGGGTCTTGCAGGCACGCATGCGCGCCGACGCCAGATGATATTGCTCGACGTCGCGGGTAAACACCGACACGGCGACCGCCGCCCCCAGGTAGGTATTGCTGACGCTGCTGTTGAGCATGTCGACCGGATCCTGCCCCTCTTCGAAGTAGCACAGCGCGACGCTGGGGTAAGGCAGCTCTTCGCGCAGGATCGGCGCCGTCGGTGGCACCGACATCAGGAACATGTCCTTGTCGTAGAACACCTGCGCCGAACTGGTCCATTGCTGGGCCACCACGCGCGCCTGCGGATCGTTGCGGCCGATATCGGTCGCCGGGTCGGCCGGATCGCCGCGCACCAGGCGCTCGGCCGCGCGCACCAGGGCTGCCTCGATATCCCTGGCCAGCTGGCGCGGCACGAATACCTTCTTGGTCGAGTTGCAGCGGTTGCCGCGGTCGTCGCAGGCGCCGCGGATGATCATCTCGGCCGCCAGGTTGAGATCGGCGTCCGGGTAGACGATGGCGCCGGAGCGGCCGGTCAGGTAAGCCAGATACTTGTGGTCGGGGCGGAAGCCGAACGGCTGGCAGATGGTATTGACGGTATTGTCTTCGCCATACATGACGGACTGCTCGGTTTGCTTGATGAGGGTGCCGACCAGGCCTTGCTCCTGCTCCGAATCGCGGCTGATGTACAGCAGCGCCGGCGGCGCGATGCCTTCGGCGATCAGCGCCTTGGTGAACAGGAAGGCCGACAGCGGCTCGATGCGGCTGGGCTTGACGATCGCCTTGCTGCCGGCCAGCAGGGCCTGGGCGATATTCCATGGCGCGATCGAAATCTCATCGCCGGCCAGGATGAACATGGTCGTGATGCCGCCCTGGCACAGCATGCCGTTGCGGTCGAGCAGGACGGTCTGGCGCCGGTCGCCCTTGCCGATGCCTTTCAGGGTGCCGTTGCGTTCGACGTATTGTTCGATATTGGCCAGCCAGTCGTTGACGGCCGCGATCGAGTTGAGCATGTGCTTGATCGGGCTGCCGCTCAGCGCCGCCTGCAGCTTCAAGTCCTGCTCGTTGATCCAGTTGGCGGCGCGGCCGATCCTGGCCAGCGCGCGCAGCACCTTGTCGAGCGGCTCGCTGGGCTGGAAGCGCGCGAACTTCAGGGCCGACGCCACGTCCTGCGCCGTGGTCACGGGAAAGCTGAAACTTCCGTCGACCTTGCGCTCGGCCGGTTCGCGCAACTCGCCGCGAATGATGTTTTGCAGTACTACGACTTCACTCATCTTGCTTACCTCTTCCATTGTGGTGCAAATCGATCATGACTTGCAATTTATAAGCCACCGGCGCAGCCCTGCTGCAGCCGTTCCATGTCCTCGACCCTGACGATATTCTGCAAGCGCGGCGACGACCGGCCGCAGCGGCAGGTGTCGGTCACATAGGTCGCTTCGTCGCCGACGGCGTAGCGGATGAAGCGCGAGCCGTTGCGGATGCCGGTGATGACCACCAGGCCGCGCTCGCCATTCTTGACGTGCTTGCCGGTCTTTTCGTCCAGCACCTCGGTGAAGGTCGGGCCTACCGCCAGGTGCAAACCCTGGTTGAATTCGCAATCCATGGCATTCGGCAGGCTCTCGGAGTAGCCATACATTTCAAAGAACCTGGTCTTCTCGACGCCCGCCATGGCGTTGCCTTCCCACACCCGTTCCTTCAGATTGAGGCCGGGCGCATCGCGCGCCGAGCCGCTGTTAATGATGACGCGAATGTTCTTCCCGATAAAATTGTCCATATCCAGGTTGAGCAGCGAATCGAGGTTGGTCCCCTTGCTGGCCCCCTTGGCGCCAGCCGGCAGGCCGGGCGGGATCGCCAGCGCGTTGAAGCCGCCGAACTCGCTGGCGCCACTGGTCATCATCTGTTCGAGCACCGCCTCGGGCGTGGTGCGGGTCAGGTGGGCGCCTTCGACCGACAGGCCCAGCAAAGAAAAACTGTCCTCCTGGAATTTGGCACCGACATGGGCCGCGTTGAAGCAGTTGAACATGCGGGAAATTCGGTTCAGCGGCAGGAAGCTCGCATGCAGGCGGGCCGCCGTGGTCGTCAACACGTCCCAGTCGTCGCGCGTGTAGTACGACACCTTGGGGCGCAGGCCGGACGATCCGCTCGAGGTGAACTTGCGCCACATCTTGTGCTCCAGCGGCTGGCCGTAAAAGCCGCCCTGCAGGTGTTCGCGCGTCAAGTCCGGCAGCAGGGTGCTGTCGCTCAAGGCGCTCACCTCGCCGCTCGACATCGGCGGAATGGCGTTGAACACCTGCTCGCTGGTGATCTGTTCGGCCTTGATGCCCGCTTGCGCCATGCGGCTGCGGTAGAACGCGCAATGCTGGACGGTGTCGCGCACGAAGGCATACAGGACGCGCCGATATTGCTCCGGATACGGGTGGGGATCGAAGCTGGGATTGCTGACATCGATCACTTCGTCGCCGAAGCGCAGCACTTTCTTGGGCAAAGTAACGCTCACTGACATAGTCTTTCCTTTACTTTCAAATCAAACCGGGGCGCCGCCGCCCGCTGCGGCGGCGCCGGACTTAGGACCGGCGGCGGGCATCGTCGAGGATGACGTCCGATGCCTTTTCGCTGATCATGATGATGGCCGCGGTGGGGAAAAAGCCCGGCGTCTTCGGGAACACCGACGCATCGACCACGCGCAAGCCATCGACGCCACGCACGCGGAAGCGGCTGTCGAGCACGGCCATCGGGTCGTGGTCGGCGCCGATCTTGGCGGTGCATGAGGCGTGGTGGCCCCATGCGACGTTGCGCACATGCTGCTCCAGCTCTTGCTGGCTGGCCACGTCGGCGCCCGGCGACGACTCGGCCTCGATGTGGGCCAGCGCCAGCGGGTCGCGCATGCTGGCGCGCACCGCCTGGATGCCCTCGACCACCGCCTTCAGGTCGGCCGTGCCGCCATTGCCTTCTTCGAAATAGCGGAAGTTGATCAGCGGCGTGTCGGTCGGGTCGTTTGAACGCAGCTTGACCGAGCCGGCCGTGTTCCTGGTGTGCACCTTCAGCACATTCCAGGTCCAGTGGGCCGTCAGCGGTTCGTTCGAGTAGTTCGGGTAGTAGCCCTTGAACTGGAGCGGGATTCCGACCAGGAAGATATCCGGTTCGCCGTTCGCCTGGCTGGTCTTGAGGATGCGCGACGCGTAGATGGTGTTGCCGGCATACGGGCCGGAGAACTGGGCGGGCACGCCGCCGTTGTCCCACTCGCCGGACAGGTAGCTCATCAGGCACGGGTCGCCCGGCTGGAAGGCCTGGCAGCGCTGCCACAGCTCGTTGCGCTCCTTCAGGCTGAAGATGACCGGCACCTCATACCGGTCCTGCAGGTTTTCTCCGACGCCAGGCAAGTCCCTGACCACCTCGATGCCGTGGCGCCGCAACTCGGCCGCCGGGCCGATGCCCGACAGCTTGAGCAGTTGCGGCGTGTTGAAGGCGCCGCCGGCCAGGATCACTTCGGCCCTGGCGTTGAGGATGGTCCTGGTGCCACGCCGCGCGCCCGCGCTCAGCTTGTTGGCCTTGTAGCTCAAGCCGCCGCCGTGGCTGTATTCGACGCCGACCGCGACGGTGCTGTGGCGCATTTTCTTGGTGATCACGCGCGTCACCAGCGCGTTGGTGATGATGTCGAAATTGTCGGGGAATTGCTGCTGGGTTTCGATCAGGTATTCGCGGATCGCCACGCGCTTTTTATTGGCCACATTCATCGGCGTGTTGAACGCGCCCACCGCGCCCCTGGCCACGGCCGGATCGTTGACGTCGGCCCCGATGGCGCCATCGACGCCGGCGCGGGTGATGTCGTTGATCATCGGGAAGATCGAATAGCCGGCCTCCTCGTTCATATTGGTCGGGATATAGCCACTGTCGCCATGGCCTTCCATGTCGACCGTGCAGTAGTTGCAGTTTTCGATGCGGGTGAAGTAATTGCGCATCTTGTCGCTGGACCACGACGTGTCGCCGGTGATCCTGACGATGTCGTCGAAGTCGCTGTCGTGCGGATAGACGAAGATGAGCGCGTTGTGGGAGGCCGAGCCGCCGAGGCAGGAGCCGCGCGGATACAGCACGCCCTTGCCCGCGACAAATTTCGGATCCTTCCTTTGCTGCTCGGGATTCGAGTAATGGTTGACGAATATATCCCAGCTCAGCAAGGGGTGCTCCGAGGCGCCGCCGAAGAATCCGGGCGTCTGATACACGGTGCCGGTGGCCGGATTGATGGCTGCCGCTTCCGGCGACAGGGGATCGAAGCCGGCCTCGAGTAAGGCGACCCGATAGCCGGCCCTGGCGAGATTGGCCGCCAGCGGACCGCCGCCGGGGCCGGCGCCGACGACGATGTAGTCATAGTCCTTCGGCTTCTTCTTCGATTCGGCGCCGGCCGGCAAGGCTGCGCCGAGCAGCAGCCCCAGGCCCATGCCCTTGATGACCTTGCGGCGGCTGGCGCCGGACACCTCGCCAGCCGCAGGTGCTGTACCGCCGACCGTCTTATCCCTTCTTCTTGCCATTTTTTCGCGCTCCGAGAAATGTGGGTGAAATGCAGCTTGCTTGAACTAAGGGTGGCGAATATACCTGCGTTAAAAAGCGGAAACAATTGAACGAGCGGGGACCTTATGCAAAGTTTGAGGAGCGTCAAAGCTAAGCAAAAAATACTGTTTTGGGGATTGCGCGAACCCAATGTTCGCAACGCTGAATATTAAATCGGTGTTAAATTTTGAACGACGGAGGGGCTTCCCATGCGTCTGGCCATGGCAGCATGGCGGCTGCACGGACGATGGGCGCAGGTGGCCAGGACCTTGCCGCGCGACGGCATGAGCTCAGGGTCAAATGGCGAATTGATGTGGGACGATGTGCCCCGGCCGCAACAACTTTAGTGCGAGGCGCAACCCTTGTGGGCTTGGGCGGGGGCGGCCGACGCGCTGTCGCGGCCGCTGTCGCCGTCGAAACCGGCGGCGTGCAGACGGGCCATGTATTCGCCCCACAATTCTTGCTGGCGGGTGCCCAGCTGGTGCAGGTATTGCCACGAGTACAGGCCGGTGTTGTGTCCGTCGCTGAAGGTCGGCTGGACGGCGTAGTTGCCGACCGGCTCGAGGGCGACGATGCCGACGTCGCGCTTGCCGACCTGCAGTACTTCCTGGCCCTTACCGTGGCCGCGCACTTCAGCCGATGGCGAGTAGACGCGCAGGTATTCGAACGGCAGCGAGAACGCGCTGCCGTCGTCGAAGGCAATGTCGAGCACCCGCGATTGCTGGTGAACGGTCAGGGCGGTGGGATTCGGTGTCGTCATTGGTTCATCATGCGCACGATGGCGGCATGCAGTTGGGGCAGCAGCGCGCGGCGCGCGGCCAGTACATCAGCGTCGGTGACGCGCGCGGCCGCCACCCAGACCGGGCCCGGGAACTGGGCGTCGTCCTGGTAACGGGGGATCACGTGCCAGTGCACGTGCGGCGCCATATTGCCCAGGCTGGCGACGTTGACCTTGTGCGGGGCCATCACCTCGCGCTGCGCTTGCTCGACGGCCCACACCGCTTGCATGACTTCGTTGCGCTCGTTGGCGCGCAGGTCCGTCATTTCCTTGACGTGCAGATTCCAGACGACCCGGCAAAAGCCCGGGTAGGCGGGGTCGTCGACGGCGACGATCGCCAGCCGTGCATTGCTCCAGACCGGCGTGGCCGGCCCGGCCAGCAGTTCGCACAGGTCGCAGGCACTCATACCAGCACCCGCTCGATGCCGCCATTGTTGGCGCGCGCGACATAGTCAGGCATCCAGTTCTCGCCCAGCAGGTGGCGCGCGATCTCGACCACGATGTAATCGGCCGTCGTGCCCGAATCGTCGTTGAAGCGCGTCAGACCCTGCAGGCAGGACGGGCAGCTGGTCAGAATCTTGACGTCGCCGTCAAAGCCGTCGGCGCGCAGCTTGTCGGCGCCCTTGACCATTTCGCCTTCCTTGCGGAAGCGCACCTGGGTCGAGATGTCCGGCCGGGCGATGGCCAGCGTGCCGGACTCGCCGCAGCAGCGGTCGTTCTTTTCGATCTTGATATTGTCCTGCGTCGACACCAGCGCGTTGACGGTCTTGACCGAATCCTGCAGCTTCATCGGGTTGTGGCAAGGCTCGTGGTACATATAGCGGGTGCCGGTGACGCCTTCGAGCCTGACGCCTTTTTCGAGCAGGTATTCGTGGATGTCCATGATGCGGCAACCCGGGAAGATCTTGTCGAATTCATAGGTCGCCAGCTGGTCGTAGCAGGTACCGCACGACACCAGCACGGTCTTGATGTCGAGGTAGTTGAGCGTGTTGGCCATCCGGTGGAACAGCACGCGGTTGTCCGTCATCATCTTCTCGGCCTTGTCGTACTCGCCGGCGCCGCGCTGCGGATAGCCGCAGCACAGATAGCCCGGCGGCAGCACCGTCTGCACGCCCACTTCCCACAGCATCGCCTGGGTGGCCAGGCCCACTTGCGAGAACAGCCGCTCCGAACCGCAGCCGGGGAAGTAGAACACCGCTTCCGTGTCGGCATTGGTCAGCTGCGGGTTGCGGATGATCGGGATCACCTTGTCGTCTTCAATATCGAGCAGGGCGCGCGCCGATTTCTTTGGCAGGTTGCCCGGCATCTTCTTGTTGATGAAGTGGATCACCTGCGACTTGACCTTCGGCTTGCCGGTCGTCGGCGGCGGCGCCTTGGTCTGCTTCTTCGCGAATTTCTTCAGCAGTTCGTGGCCCAGCCGCTGCGCCTTGTAGCCCCAGCCGATCACGCTTTGGCGGTAGGCATTGATGGTCGTCGGATCGGTCGCGTTGAGGAAAAACATCGACGCCGCCGTGCCCGGATTGAAGCTCTTCTTGTCCATCTTGCGCAGCAGGTTGCGCATATTCATCGACACGTCGCCGAAGTCGATATTGACCGGACAAGGCGTCACGCATTTGTGGCAGACGGTGCAGTGGTCGGCCACGTCTTCGAACTCTTCCCAGTGCTTGATCGACACGCCGCGCCGGGTCTGCTCTTCGTACAGGAAGGCTTCGATCAGGGACGAGGTCGCCAAGATCTTGTCGCGCGGCGAGTACAGCAGGTTGGCGCGCGGCACATGAGTCGAGCAGACCGGCTTGCATTTGCCGCAGCGCAGGCAATCCTTGACGCTGGTGGCGATGGCGCCGATATCGCTCTGCTGCATGATCAGCGATTCGTGGCCCATCAGGCCGAACGATGGCGTGTAGGCATTGCGCAAGTCGGCGCCGAGGCCGTCGAGGTTGAGCAGCTTGCCCTTGTTGAAGCGGCCTTCCGGGTCGATCCGCAGCTTGTAGCTGCGGAAGTCGCGGATCTCTTCCTCGGTCAGGAACTCGAGCTTGGTGATGCCGATGCCGTGCTCGCCCGAAATGACGCCGTTGAGCGAACGGGCCAGCTTCATGATGCGCGCCACGGCGTGGTGGGCATCCTGCAGCATCTCGTAATTGTCCGAGTTGACCGGCAAATTGGTGTGGACGTTGCCATCGCCGGCGTGCATATGCAGGGCCACGAACACACGCGAATGCAGCACGCCGGTGTGGATGGCCGTGCATTCGTCGAGAATCAGCTTGAAGGCAGCGCCGTTGAAGATGTGGCGCAGCTGGGCGCGGATTTCCTGCTTCCACGACACCCGCACCGTGCGGTCCTGCACCACGTCGAATACGGTGGCGTCCGGCTGCTGGGCCAGGCGGGCGTCGAAAGTGCTGTTCAGTTTTTCCAGGCCCAGCGCGGCCAGCTTGTCGCGCGCCTGGGCCAGCGGCTGGTCGAGGCCGGCCAGCAGCGCCATCCAGCGCGCCTGTGTCAGCGCCAGCAGTTCCTCGGCTTGCTGCACGCGGTCTTCGAGGATCTCGTCGTCGCCGATCGATTCGCCGGACGCGTCGTCGCTCTTGCCCACTGGCAGGTTGCCGGAGGCGAAGAAGGCGCGCAGTTCGTCCGTCAGCTTGAGCTTGTTCTTGATCGACAGTTCGATATTGATGCGCTCGATGCCGTCGGTGTATTCGCCCATCCGGTTCAGCGGAATGACGACATCTTCATTGATCTTGAACGCGTTGGTGTGCTTGGCGATGGCGGCAGTGCGGGCGCGGTCGAGCCAGAACTTCTTGCGCGCTTCCGGGCTGACGGCGACGAAGCCTTCGCCGACCCGGGTATTGGCCAGGCGCACCACTTCCGAGGCGGCCATCGCCACGGCGTTCTCGTCGTCGCCGACGATGTCGCCGAACAGGGCCATCTTCGGCAGCACGCCGCGCTTGGACTTGGTGGCGTAGCCGACGGCGCGCAGGTAGCGCTCGTCGAGGTGTTCGAGGCCGGCCAGACGGATCGTGTCGTTGGCCGCAATGCCCTTGCCGGGCAGGCCGTCGAGGTAATCCTTGATCTCGACGATCGACGGGATCGCATCGCGCGCCTGGCCAAAGAATTCGAGGCAGACGGTGCGTGCGTACTTCGGCATCTTGTGCAGGATCCAGCGCGCCGAGGTGATTAAACCGTCGGTGCCTTCCTTCTGGATGCCGGGCAGGCCGGACAGGAATTTGTCGGTCACGTCCTTGCCCAGGCCTTCCTTGCGGAAGGTGCGGCCGGGGATGTCGAGGAGCTCGGTCTTGAACGGCTTGCCGCGGACGGCGTCGCGCGTGCCCGGCTTGCTCCATTCGAGCCTGAATCTGGCCAGCGGAGCGTCGTGGATCTTGCCCAGGTTGTGTTCGAGGCGCGTCACTTCGAGCCAGTCGCCGTTCGGGTCGACCATGCGCCACGACGCGAGGTTGTCGAGCGCGGTGCCCCACAGCACGGCTTTCTTGCCACCGGCATTCATCGCGATATTGCCGCCGATGCAGGATGCCTCGGCCGACGTCGGGTCGACGGCGAACACGAAGCCGGCCCGCTCGGCCGCGTCCGACACCCGCTTGGTGACGACGCCGGCGCCGGAATAGATGGTCGCGTAGTCGCGCTCCAGCCCTGGCAGCACCGTCATTTCGACCTCGCCCAGGTCGATCAGTTTTTCGGTATTGATGACGGCCGACAAAGGCGTCAGCGGAATGGCGCCGCCGGTATAGCCGGTGCCGCCGCCGCGCGGGATGATGGTCAGCCCCAGTTCGATGCAGCCCTTGACCAGGCCAGCCATTTCCTCTTCGGTGTCGGGCGTGATGACGACGAAAGGATACTCGACGCGCCAGTCGGTCGCGTCGGTCACGTGGGCCACGCGCGACATGCCGTCAAACTTGATATTGTGCTTTTCCGTGTAGCGCCCCAGCACCTTGGTGGCGCGCTTGCGCAGGTCGTAGGTGGCGCGGAACTCGGCGCCGAACTCCTCGACGGCGCGGCGCGCCTGCTTGAGCAGCTGCTCGACCGCCGCATTGCGCGCCTTGGCCAGCTCGGCCGCCTCGCCTTCCTCCGTCACCGCCTGGCGCCGCTTGTCCACTTCCGACAGCCGGTGGTGCAGCGCGTCGATCAGTTCCTGGCGCCGCTTCGGGTTGTCCAGCATATCGTCTTGCAGGTAGGGGTTGCGCCGCACCACCCAGATATCGCCCAGCACTTCGTACAGCATGCGGGCCGAGCGGCCGGTCTGGCGCGAGGCGCGCAGCTCGTCGAGCAAGGCCCACGACGACTCACCGAGCAGGCGGATCACGATTTCGCGGTCCGAGAACGAGGTGTAGTTGTACGGGATTTCACGCAAACGCGACGGTGCGGGACCGTTCGGCGTTTCGGACAGCAGGGCCTTGATGTGGGCGGGAGCGTTCATTCAGTATGGGTGGGCGCGAGTGGTCTGACCAAGCATTCTAGCGTATTGCGCTGCACCACGCGGTAACAGCCCCAAGTTTCCAAGGGGTAAAAACACGGGCATTCGCCATCCGAATGGCGGCAATCATCGCCTTTTCCTGAATTATTTATGGCTAAGAGGCCATTATTACAATAAATAACTTGCCAAGGGCGGTATTGACAAAACAGATGCAAGCGCGACTAGCCCAGCAAATGGGCGAAGCGGGTCCAGGTGCCGTTGGGAACGGCCATCAGCAGCGCCGTCATCGTCACATAGCGCAGGAACTTGCCGATCGCCATGAAGACGATGCAGGGCCAGAATGGCAGGCGCAGCCAGCCAGCGAGCGTGCACAGCGGGTCGCCGATGCCGGGCAGCCAGGCCAGCAGCATGGTTTTGGGGCCGTATTTGGCCAGCCAGCCGAACCAGCGCGTCTGGCGCTCGGCGGCAAAGGTCTTCTTGGCCTGGTAGCCGATCCAGTAGTCGACCGCGCCGCCCAGCGTGTTGCCCAGCGTGGCCACCAGCATCACCGGCCAGAACAGCAGGGGATTGGCCTTGATGACGGCAAACACCGCCGGTTCCGAGCCCAGCGGCAGCAGGGTGGCAGACACGAAACAGATGATGAAGACCGAAACCAGGCCCACGCGCGGGGCGGCCAGGGCCGCCAACAGCCATGCCACTGCAGATTCGATCATCGTAGAGAATGGGGACAGGGAAAGACCTCCATTATAATGAGGAAAAGAATGAATTCACGCACGCGTTGCAATGCCCGCCATCCCGGGCCTGCCACGCGCTACTTCCCGTCTCGGTCATCCGCCGAATAGAACAGTCGACAGCGTTAACTCGAATCAAACAACAGCATTGCTAAGAATCGAAAAATGACTACTGACTATTTGAAGAAAATCCTGACTGCGCGCGTCTACGACGTCGCGTTCGAATCGCCGCTGGACCTGGCGCCATCGCTGTCGCAGCGCTTCGACAACCGCATCTATTTCAAGCGCGAAGACATGCAGAGCGTGTTCAGCTTCAAGATTCGCGGCGCCTACAACAAGATGGCCAACCTGTCGGCCGCGCAATTGAAGCGCGGCGTCATTTGCGCCTCGGCCGGCAACCACGCGCAAGGGGTGGCGCTGTCGGCCGCCAAGCTCGGCTGCCGCGCATTGATCGTGATGCCGACCACCACGCCGCCGGTCAAGATCGAGGCCGTCAAGGAGCGCGGCGGCGCCGACGTCGAGATCGTGCTGTTCGGCGATTCGTACACCGACGCCTACAACCACGCGCTGACGCTGGAAAAGGAACAGAAGCTGACCTTCGTCCACCCGTTCGACGATCCGGACGTGATCGCCGGCCAGGGCACCATCGGCATGGAAATCCTGCGCCAGCATTCGGGCCCGATCCACGCGATTTTCGTCGCCATCGGCGGCGGCGGCCTGATCTCCGGGGTGGCGGCCTATGTCAAGCAGATCCGCCCGGACATCAAGATCATCGGCGTGCAGACGCTCGACTCGGACGCGATGGCCCGTTCGCTCAAGGCGGGCGAGCGCGTGACCCTGCCCGACGTCGGCCTGTTCTCGGACGGCACCGCGGTGCGCCTGGTCGGCGAGGAAACCTTCCGCCTGGCCCAACTGTATGTCGACGACATCATCATCGTCGACACCGACGCCATCTGCGCCGCCATCAAGGACGTGTTCCAGGACACCCGCTCGATCCTCGAGCCGGCCGGTGCGCTGGCCATCGCCGGCGCCAAGGCTTACATCGAGCGCTCGGCGCTGACCAAGAACCCGGTGCGCAACGAGACCCTGGTCGCCATCGCCTGCGGCGCCAATATGAACTTCGACCGCCTGCGCTTCGTCGCCGAGCGCGCCGAACTGGGCGAATCGCGCGAAGCGGTGTTCGCCGTGACGATTCCCGAGCAGCGCGGCAGCTTCAAGCGCTTCTGCGGCCTGGTCGGCCCGCGCAATGTGACCGAGTTCAACTACCGCGTCAGCGACCAGAGCCAGGCCCATGTGTTCGTCGGCGTGCAGATCGCCAACCGCGGCGAATCGTCGGCGCTGGCGCGCACCTTCGAGCAGAACGATTTCAAGACGCTCGACCTGACCCACGACGAACTGGCCAAGCTGCATATCCGCCACCTGGTCGGCGGCAAGAGTGCGCTGGCCCAGGACGAGCTGCTGTACCGCTTCGAGTTCCCGGAACGCCCGGGCGCGCTGATGCGCTTCCTCGACAGCATGGCGCCGAACTGGAATATCTCGCTGTTCCACTACCGCAACCAGGGCGGCGATGTCGGCCGCATCCTGGTCGGCCTGCAGGTGCCAGCAGAGGAAATGGAGGCGTTCCGCCAGTTCCTGACCACGCTCGGCTACCGCTTCTGGGACGAGAGCGCCAACCCTGTTTACAAATTATTCCTGGGCTAATCCGTAGGGTGGGCAGCCACTGCCCACGCGGATTCTCCGCCGATTCAATCCGCGTGGGCACCGGGTGCCCACCCTACTTTTTTTGCTTGCCACCACATGTCCAATACGCCTGACCATTCGCCGCTGGGCAAGACCGCCGCCTACTGCACCCAGTACGCGCCAGACTTGCTGTTTCCGATTGCGCGCCAGCAAAAGCGCGATGAACTGGGCCTGACTGGCGCCCTGCCCTTCTTCGGCGTCGACATCTGGAATGCCTACGAGGTCTCGTGGCTGAACCTGCGCGGCAAGCCGCAGGTGGCCATTGCCACCATCACGGCGCCGGCCGACTCGCCCAATATCATCGAGTCGAAGTCGTTCAAGCTCTACCTGAACTCGTTCAACCAGACCAGGCTGGCCAATGGCGACGCGCTGCTGGAGTTGCTGCGCAGGGACTTGTCAAACGGCTTCGGCGCGCCGGTCCACATCCACCTGATTGCGCAGGAAGCGTTCAGCGGCCTGCAGATGGGCGAACTGGACGGCTTGCTGCTGGACCGCCTCGACGTCGAGATCGACCAGTACACGCCGGACCCGACGCTGCTGCGCGCGGCAGCGGCGCACGAGGCGCCGGTCGACGAAAAGCTGGTGTCGCACCTGCTCAAATCGAACTGCCTGGTGACCGGCCAGCCCGACTGGGCCAGCGTGCAGATCCATTACGTGGGCCCGCAGATCGAGCAGGAAGGGCTGCTGAAATACCTGATCGGTTTCCGCGAGCATAATGAATTCCACGAGCAATGCGTCGAGCGCATTTTCGTCGACGTGCTGCGCCAGTGCGCGCCGCAGCGGCTGGCCGTCTATGCAAGATATACACGGCGCGGGGGGCTTGATATTAACCCCTGGCGCAGCAACTTTAGTGGTGCGCGGCCGCCCAATGTGCGCGGTGCCCGCCAGTAACAAAAAAACAACAGCATCAATAAAGCCGGACTTGCGAATTCATATTACAAGGGTGTGAAACAGGCCTATAATTCGGCCTCGAAAGTGCCGAACACTGCGGCGCCAATCACTGAGTGTTATGACCAACCTTAGCAAAATCCTATCGATCGAGAATGTCCTTCTCGATCTGGAAGTGTCCAGCAAGAAACGGGCTTTCGAGCAGGCCGGACTGATCTTTGAGAACAACTGCGGCATCGCCCGTGGGGCCGTGTCGGACAATCTGTTCGCGCGCGAGCGCCTCGGCTCGACCGGCCTGGGCCATGGCGTAGCCGTGCCGCACGGCCGCATCAAGGGCAGCAAGAGCCTGAAGTCGCCGCTGGCCGCCTTCGTGCGCCTAGCCGAGCCGATCCCGTTCGAGTCGCCCGACGGCCAGCCGGTCAATCTGCTGTTCTTCCTCTTGATCCCCGACCACGTGACCCAGCAGCACCTGGAAATCCTGTCGGAGATCGCCGAAATGTTCTCGGACGACGCCTTCCGCCAAGCCCTGTCCTCCGACCCGGACCCGAAATCGGTCCACGCCCGCATCGTCAATTGGCAACCCAGTGTGGTGTTGCATTCTTCTTGACGCTGATAAAACACTGCCTTTTGCGCCGATCCGGCGTCGGAAGTCCTCGCAATACTTCAGTATTGCTGCGGTTTCTTCCTTGTTCCGACGAAAAAATCAGCATTCTATCGGCGGCAATCAGTGCGCAACACTACACCAGCCTGCAATCCTTGGGTTAAACTCCCTGTGCCGGGCGCGCCGCGCCCCTCTACTCCTTTAAAGCCATGCTGCAGACTCCGCTGACCATTCAACGGCTGTACGACGACAACCGCGAAAGTCTGCAGCTTGGCTGGTTCGCCGGCTTCCCCGGCGGCGAGCGCCTGATCTCGGGCGACGTCGCCTCGGCCGCCGACCAGGTCGGCCACCTGAACCTGATCCACCCGGGCCGCATCCAGGTGTTCGGCCACCAGGAACTCAATTACTACCAGCGCCTCAAGTCCGGCTCGCGCAGCCACGTCATCGGCGAGTTGATCGCTGGCGGCCCGCCGGCACTGATCATCGCCCAGGGCCTCGACACCCCGCCCGACATCCTCGCCATCTGCGACGAGCAGAACATCCCGCTGTTCTCGACGCCGCTGCCGGCGGCGCAGGTGATCGACTACCTGCGCGTCTACCTGTCCAAGAAACTGGCGCAGCGCATCATCATGCATGGCGTGTTCATGGACGTGCTGGGCGTGGGCGTGCTGATCACCGGCGACTCCGGCCTCGGCAAGAGCGAACTTGGCCTGGAACTGATTTCGCGCAGCCACGGCCTGGTGGCCGACGACGCCGTCGAATTCGCGCGCATCGCGCCCAACATGATCGAAGGGCGCTGCCCCGCGCTGCTGCAAAACCTGCTCGAAGTGCGCGGCCTGGGCCTGCTCGACATCAAGGCCATCTTCGGCGAGACGGCCGTGCGGCGCAAGATGCGCCTGAAGCTGATCGTGCACCTGGTGCGGCGCAGTGCGCTGGAAGAAGAAGTCGAGCGCCTGCCCTTCCTGTTCCCGACCGAAGACGTGCTGGGCCTGCCGATCCGCAAGGTCGTCATCCCCGTCGCGGCCGGCCGCAACATCGCGGTGCTGCTGGAAGCGGCCGTGCGCAACACGATCCTGCAACTGCGCGGCATCGACACCCTGCAAGAGTTCATGGAACGCCAGCGCCAGGCCATGAGCGGCGACTAGGTTTTGAACAGGAATGTAACAGAAACTCTCGTTTGCGACCGCCGCGACGGTGTTTTCCCGTCATCCTGATATATAGTGTGATCATCATCGCCCTATCCCCGCGACATCACTCCTTGTGGCCCCGCCCCCGCCACTGATCTTTTTTTGATTGCAATCGCCGTCCGCCAGTTCGGCCGCGCGATTTGGCTCCGGAGACTCAGATGCGCATCAAAGACATCAAAATCGGGCAGCGCCTCGGCGGCGCATTCACCCTCATCCTGCTGTTCCTCGCCGCCATTACCGGCATCGGGCTGTCCGGCATTGGCAAGACCTTCCACTTGACCACCCAGATGTACGAAGACTCGCTGGTGCCGCTCAGCCACCTGGGCAATATGGAGTATCTGGTCATGCGCAACCGGGTGCTGGTGATGGACATGATCCTGCAGAACAATCCGGAGAACTCGGCCAGGCGCGCCGCCGAGATCGCCAAGAACGCAGGGAAGGCCGACGCCGCCTGGGCGGCCTATGAGGCGGCGCACCAGACGGCTGACGAGGAAGTGCTGGTCAAGGCTTTCGGCGCGGCGCGCGACGCCTACCTGAAGCAAGGCCTGATGCCGGCCAGGGAAGCGATGCTGGCCGGTAATCAGGAACTGGCCGCCTCCCTGTATGTCAACCAGATGAGCAAGCTCGCCCCACCGGTATTCGAATCGCTGCAAACACTCCGGGATGCCAAGGTCAAGCTGGCAGCCGATGAGATGGCGCAAGCGAAGGCCATCAATAATTCGGTCCGCCTGCTGGTGCTGGCGGCGGCTGCCGTCGCCATTGCGCTGGGAGGCTTTCTGGCCTGGATCATCACGCGCTCGATCACGCAGCCGCTGGCACGTGCCGTGCGCGTCGCCCAGACCGTCGCCTCCGGCGACCTGACCAGCCATGTGCAGACCGACCGCGCCGACGAGGCCGGCCAGTTGCTCGAAGCGCTCGAAGACATGAACGGCAAATTGCAGTCGCTGGTCAGCCAGGTCCGCAGCGGCACCGATTCGATCGCGGTCGGCTCCGGCGAAATCGCCAAGGGCAACCTCGACCTGTCGGCGCGCACCGAGCAGCAAGCCGGCTCGCTCGAGGAAACGGCCTCGTCGATGGAAGAGCTGACCTCGACCGTCAAGCAGAACGCCGACAATGCGCGCCAGGCCAATGTGCTGGCGGCGACGGCATCAGACGTTGCCGTCAAGGGCGGCGCGGTGGTGGCGCAAGTAGTGCGGACGATGGATGAAATCAACCAGGCCTCGCGCAAGATCGTCGACATCATCGCCGTGATCGACGGTATCGCGTTCCAGACCAATATCCTGGCGCTGAATGCGGCCGTCGAAGCGGCCAGGGCCGGCGAGCAGGGGCGCGGCTTCGCCGTCGTTGCCACCGAGGTGCGCAACCTGGCCCAGCGTTCGGCCAGCGCCGCCAAGGAAATCAAGGTCCTGATCGACGCCTCGGTGTCGAAGGTCGATGCCGGCAGCCGCCTGGTCAACGAGGCCGGCGACACGATGGAGGAAATCGTCAACAGCGTGCGGCGCGTGACCGACATCATGGGCGAGATCAGCAGCGCCAGCGTGGAACAGGAAGCGGGCATTGGCCAGATCAACCAGGCCATCACCGAAATGGACAATGTGACCCAGCAGAACGCGGCCCTGGTCGAGCAGTCGGCGGCGGCGGCCGGCGCCCTGCAGGAGCAGGCCGACAGCCTGGCGCAACTGGTCAGCACCTTCAAGCTCGACGCCTCAGGCAGTCAGCCAAAGGCCGCCAGGCCGGCTGCGCCGCCGGCTGCGCGCCAGGCCACGACCAGGGCCGCGGCGCGCAAGCTGTCGCCGCCACCACGCCAGGAGCCACCGCGCCAAATGGCGGCCGCGGCGGAAGAGGAATGGGAGCAGTTCTAGCCGCCACAGGAGCTGGCGCTTTGCGGTATCATCGCAAACTATGCGCATCGTTTTGATCACCGGTATTTCAGGCTCCGGCAAGTCGGTGGCCCTCAACGTCCTCGAGGATGCGGGCTACTATTGCGTCGACAACCTGCCGCCCGCCTTGCTGCCAAGCCTGGTCGACACGCTGATCAAGGAAGGCACAAGCAGCCTGGCCGTCGCGGTCGACGCGCGCAGCGCCATGTCGCTCGGCGAGCTGCCGAACGACATTGCCCACCTGCGCCACCAGGGGCATGACGTCAAGGTCATGTTCCTGACGGCGAACACCCATTCGCTGGTGGCGCGCTTTTCCGAAACACGCCGCAGCCACCCGCTGTCGCACCAGCTGCGCCCCGGTGAACATCCGGGCGCGCGCCGCACCCTGATCGAATGCATCGCCGACGAGCGCGAGCGTATGTCGGCCATCGAGCAGCTGGGCCACGTGATCGACACCTCGGAGCTGTCGGCCAATAAGCTGCGCAGCTGGATCAAGGAACTGATCGCGGCCGAGCAGGCGCCGCTGACCCTGTTCTTCGAGTCGTTCGCCTTCAAGGTCGGGGTGCCGCTCGACGCCGATTTCGTGTTCGACGTGCGGGCCCTGCCCAACCCTTACTACGACCTGGCGCTACGCCCGCTGACGGGCAAGGACGCGCCGGTGATCGCCTTCCTCGACGCCCAGCCGAGCGCCGGCGAACTGCTCGCCGATATACGCGCGTTCATCGAGAAGTGGCTGCCTTCGTTCAAGACCGACAACCGCAGCTACCTGACGGTGGCGCTCGGCTGCACGGGCGGCCAGCACCGCTCGGTCTATATGGCCGAACGGCTGGCCGCCTACTTCAGCGCCAACGAGCGCGTCGTGCTGCGGCATAGAGAACAACCCTAGGGTGTGCGGTGGAGGCCGGGCTTGCAAGGTGTAGCAGGGGTTTCACGGCGCACTGCCCGGTGCCTGCGAAACGGATCGGCCATGCATGGCCGGTCTCCTTACCGCCCCGTTACTCGGGCGTGAGGCAATGCCTGAAGAAACCCCTGCTTTACCACCGCGAACAACCTTAGCTGCGCTGCGCCACCGCGATCCACCGTGGTATGGGCACACGATGCCTGCCGCATCATCGGTAAAAGCTGACCTTGTCCATCAGGCTGCCAAACCGACGTATCGCTGTCGGCGCTTGCAGATTCATGCAATCTGGACCGGCAAGCTCAAGCCAAGCACGGCAAAGAGGCGATCGGGATCAGGCATCCGATCTTTTCCGCTGGGCCATTGAAAGTGACGCCCAAGTATGCACCATGGAAAGAACATCGGCGCGAACCCGGCGTTGAGCTCGTCTATTGATGGCAGTCCGCAATCCTGTATTCAGTGCGATCGGCCGCGGATACCGCCACGCCGCCCGGACACTGCCACTATTTTTATTCTACAATGATCTTTTCTGCAGATTCAGAACAAATTTATTCATATCTTAAGATTTTCCAGATACAAGATGTCAAAAGCAGCCACTTACAATAATTCTTCAGGATTGGAATTCTGGGGCGATCAAGGAGCAGGCATTCTTCCCTTTGCTTCTTTAACCCGAAGATTCCTGGTGGGTTTGCGATCAACACGAGTAAATGAGCCCAATACCTGGAATCATTTCGGTGGCGCCTTGGATGGCGCTGAAAAACCGGAAGATGCTGCGATAAGAGAAATGTCAGAAGAACTGGGATATGACGGCTGCATAGAGCTGGTTCCAGCCTTCGTTTTCAAAGAAGACAGTTTTATTTTTTTCAATTATATCGGAATAATTGAAGAGGAATTTGATCCGAACTTGGGCTGGGAAACATCTGAGACTCAATGGGTATCGCTGGAAGAATTGATCGAATTACCTGAAAAACATTTTGGATTAAAAGGCCTTTTAGCCAATAGCATGTCCATCATGCAATCCCTTTAATTCGCTTCTACAGAAATCCTGTCCGGCCCTATATTTTCAAAAGAGACGAAACTTGCAATATCAGTTCCAGCCTCTTCCGTTTTTCTGGCGAAACTGGCGTCAAAATACAAATTCAATCCGTCCGTATTTATCCTTAATGCTGCATATTTGGATTTGTCATAATGCATGGTATTGAATATGGCTTCTGCCGGATACCCCAAGAATACGCAATTGTTAAACAGGAATTCATGTCCATCTGGTGACACGTCATTCCAATAATTATTACTGGACCTTTTTGTCAACAAACCTTCAGCCAATATTCTTTCAACATTTTTCCCGTTTGTGACATGATAAGCAAATCTCAAGTTTTCCACTTTGACTGTGGAAAAATATAGGTAGGCTGAGCTGCCTTTGAATAATTTCATGCAGTTGTATTGAGATTTCCCAAATTCCCGCGTTCTTTGCAAGAAATGGCTTCCTTCGTTCTTGACTGCAATACGAAAAGCTTTCTTGAAATTAGTAAAAACAGCGGGCAGCTCAGGATGCAAATCGATGAACAAATTCCTGAGTCTTTCCTCTTCTTCTGAATCTCTATTCAATGTGAATCCCAGTTCTGATTGATGTGGAACGGGCCCTTCATGGCGATCTGCATGTGTTTGCATTCTCATTTCTATATTGATCAGTAGAATTTTTTCTATGGAAGGCTTAATTTTACCCAAGGAACCGCTACTTTGATCGCCAGAAGCTCGCCGAGCGCGAAGATAGCGCTGGCAAGGGCAACGACTGGCATGCGGCAATGCGGCCCGGGAAGCCGCCAAGCTTGGCGATCAAGTGGCGGCTCTGTCGGTTTGGGGTTTTCCCAGAGCAAGTAAGTTCCACGGATTTCGTCAGCGGAGCAGAACAGGCGGCATCCAGGCCGGGCCGTTGCGGCCCGGCCGCATCAAGGAGGTGATCCGCCAGGCGACGACGATGAACAGTGCCAACGCACGCTCGACTCGGTCAATGGCGCCCAGTTGCAGGGGCCTCCATGCCGATCATGCACGGCGCCTTGTTCAAGAAGTGTTCCAGGAACTTGGCTCGCTTGACCTGCCTGCTGACTGCTTCGCCCGTCTCTGCATCAACCCAGCGGAGCTGGAACACCTGTTTGGCCGTATCTACCCCTACCACGATTTCGGTAGCAGCATTCATGCACGGCGGGCACAGCCTGCCCGCCCTACGGAAGCGTCAGCAAGACTTTAACCGTGTCATCCACCGACGCCTTGTCGATATAGCCGATGGCCGTCGGATCGGCTGCGACAGCCTTCTTGACCGCCGCGTCGTTCGAATACGACTTGGGCATCGGGCCCTTGGCCGAAAACTCGATCTTGGCCCACACCGCCTCGACCTGCGCCAGCGACTTGTTGGCAATCTTCTGGTAGAAGTCGCGCCGGATCGCCGATTCCTTGCCCTGCTCGACCGGGGTGAACTGGTTCGACTTGCCGAGGAAAAATTGCGCGGCCTGCTCGGAGAACATGCGCGACGCCTGGTTGGCCGTGTTGGTGATCACGACAATCTCGGCACCGGCCGGCAGCGGCAGCCAGCATGCCAGCGCCAGCGAGAATCCGAAGTGGGATGGTTTCATCGCATTCTCCTTTCAGAACAGCCGGTCGTAGGCAAGGCGCAGGATCGTCACATTGCCGCCGAAATTATTCGTCACGTCCTTGTTGCGGTCGACCTGGGCCTTGAACGCGCTGCGGGTGTCGATGTCGTAGCGCAGCGTGAACGAAGTGCGCCGGTAGCTCTGCGGCTCGTAGATGTCGAGGTCGCTCGATTTCTCCTTGTAGTTGGCAAAATTGAGGAACGGCGTCCACGCCCCCCAGTGGTAGCCGGCGCCGACCGTGAAGGCCGGCGCGGTCACCTTGTAGCCGGCGTCGAAGTCACGCGTGAGCTGCGTTACCTCGGTGAGGATGAACCACTCGTCCAGGTCCCAGTTGGCGGCCAGGCCATAGGCGCGCAGCTTGGCGCGGTCGTCGAGCGCTTCGAGCGGGTTCTCGGTGCGGACCTCGGCCTGCATATAGACGCCGCGCACGGTCAGCGCGCCGTGCGTGAGCTCGATGTCGCCGCCGACCAGCTTGTCCCACGTCACGCGGGTCTTGCTGTCGTAGTACAGCCTCTGGTAGAGCGAATCCTTGACCGTTTCCTTGCCAACAAACATGCTCATATTGAGGTTGGCCTCGCCCAGCGCCGCCTTGTAGCGGGCGCTGGCGCCGTTGTAATTGGTCGCCTCCCAGCCGTACAGTTCGGGCGGCACGCCGACCCACGGGTAAGCCACGCCGATGTCCTGGAAGTCAGAGTAGAAATAGAGCGGGATGCGCTTGCGCCCCAGCTGGAATTCCCAGCTCTTGTTGGGCGTGAAGCTGGCATACGCCCACTGCAGATTGGGCGAGGTGTCGCTGCCGCGCGTGACCACCTGGCCGACCAGGTTCACTTGCGGCGACACCGTGTACTTGAGCTGGATGCCGGCACGCGACTCGGGCCGCAAGGAAAAATCGCTGGTATAGACCCCGGCATTGCCCCAGTCCGCGATATAGCAGGGACAGGTATTGCCGTCGATCCGGTCCGGACCGCCATAGCCGGCGCCAAGGCTGCCGGTGGCGCGGCCCGCCACGGCCGACAGGAAACCGCTGATCTTGAGGGCCGGGTCGGCCTCATCGGCCCAAGCGGGCGCGCCGCCCGCCAACAGTCCAAACAGTACTGCGAAGAGGCGAGAGACGGGCATGATCGTTTCCATTCTTGCGGCAAGCGCAGGCAATCGAGCGATTGAGGGGGCACCGGGTGTCAAGAAAAGTATATGCCCATTGCTCCTGTCGCAGACCAATAGCTGAAGGAAAAGGCCCGCGCTGTCGCGGGCCAGCAACGCCGCGCTGTTACGACAGGCTCGCCAGCGGATGTGCGCCGGCTGGCCACACCGGCTCGAACAGGCGGGCGACCATTGCGGGCGTCACCAGATCGAGCGTCGGTGGATTCCATGCCGGCTGGTTGTCCTTGTCGATCACCAGCGCGCGCACGCCTTCGACCACTTCGCCATGCTCGAAATTGCGGCGCACCAGGTTGCGCTCGAGGCGCAGGCAGTCGGCCACGCCCAGCGTGGCGCCCAGCTTGAGCAGCTGGTGGGTCACGCACATCATCAGCGGCGAGCGCTGCTGCATGGCGGCCAGTGCCTTCTGCGCAAACGGGTCGCTGTCCTGCGCCAGCGAGGCCATGATGGCCGGCACATCGGCTTGGCCGAAGTGGTGGTCGATCTGGCTGCGGTGGCGCGCCAGCACGCCGCCACTGGCCCAGAACGGCATGCCGAGGCCGACAATGGCTTCGCGCAGTTCGACCCCTGGCTTGTTGGCGATCATGTCCTCCAGCACCGGCAACTGCTCGCTCGGAACGAAGTAGTCGGCCAGGCCCACGTACAGCGCGTCGGCCGCGCCGATGGTCAGGCCCGTCAAGCCCAGGTAGTTGCCCAGCTGACCCGGCGCGCGCGACAGGAAATAGCTGCCGCCGACGTCCGGGAACAGGCCGATATTCACTTCCGGCATGGCCATCCTGGTGCGCTCGGTGACCAGGCGCACGCGGGTTTTCGGGCCGGCCTGCGCGATGCCCATGCCGCCGCCCATGACGACGCCATCCATCACCGCGATATACGGTTTCGGATAGAAGTGGATCAGGTGGTTGAGCGCGTATTCTTCAGTGAAAAAGGCGTCGAGCAGGTCGCTGTTGCCGGTCGGCGAAGCCTTGGCCTCGTCGTAGAAAAAGCGGATGTCGCCGCCGGCGCACAGGGCTTTTTCGCTGCTGCTCCGGATCACGACGGCATCGATATGCTGATCGTCGCGCCAGGCCAGCAGGGCCCGGGTCAGCGCGCGCACCATGTCGAGCGACAGGGAATTGAGCGCCTTCGGGCGGTCTAGGGTGATCACGGCAGTGCCGTGGGCAACGCGGGTCTGGACAAATTCGCTCATGGCTGGCAATTGGAAGGAGAAAGACTGCCATTTTAGCAAACCTGCCAGCCCAAATCAGCTGCGCATCAACTGCCACCCGGGCCGCTGCGCCGGCATGTCCGGCAACACCTGGGCCAGCTGGCGGTCGGACAGGCGCAAGTGGTGCTGCCCCAGCTGCGCCAGCACGCTGCGGAAATCGGTCGTCACGGCCAGGTCGCGCCCCTCGTGCAGCTGCGCCCCGTCCAGGCCCTGCCAGTCGCCGTAGACCTTGCCGCCGGCCACGCCGCCGCCCAGCACCCACATGACATTGCCGTGGCCGTGGTCGGTGCCGCCATTGCCGTTCTGGCGCACGGTGCGGCCGAACTCGGACATGACGACGATGACGGTGTCGTCGAACATCGGGCCGAGCCGGCTGGCCAGCAGCCCCAGGCCTTCGCCCAGCGGACGCAGTCGGTTGGCCAGCTGGCCTTCTCCATTGCCCTGGTTGGCGTGGGTGTCCCAGCCGCCCAGCGCGACGAAGGCCAGCTGGATCTTCGGTTCGTGGCGCATCAGCGTGGCCAGCCGCGCCGCGTCGTCCGGGAAGCCGTTGGGCAGCGGCGCGCCGCGGTCGGCCGCCATCATCTCGGCCGCCTGCATGTCGCCCGCCTTGGCCGCCATCATGACGTCCTGGTGGGCCGTCTTGCCTGAGTGGTAGGCGCTGCCGAAACGCGCGTGGCCCGCATACAGCTGGTCGAAGGCGCTGCCGATGTCCTTGCGGTCGAGTACATTGGGGCGGGTGCCGGCCGCGCCATTGGCCAGGTTGATGGCCGGCACGGCGCCGGCCAGGATGCGCGGCATGACCGGGCCGACCGACAGCGCGCGGGTCGGCGAGCCGGGTCCGGGCAGCTGGCCGGTCAGGCGGTTCATCCAGCCGTCGCTGGTGGACTTGTTGCCGGGGGTGGCCGATTCCATGTAGTCCTGCGCGTCGAAGTGAGAGCGCGTGATGTCGTGCGAGCCGGCGGCGTGGACGAAGGCCATCTTCTTTTGCTGCCACAGCGGCATCAGGGCGGCGAGCGCAGGGTGAAGGCCGAAGTAGCCGTCGAGCTCCAGCGCGCCGGCGGGCTGGCCGCTGGCGGCCACGGCGATGTCGGGGCGCAGCTGGGCATAGAGCGGGTCGGCCACCGGGGCCACCACCGACAGGCCGTCGACGGCGCCGCGCAGCATGACCACCACCAGCTTGCGCTGGGTCGGGCCTGGCGCGCCGGTGGCGGCCCAGCCGCTGGCGCCGATCGGCAGCAGCACGCTGCCCGCCGCCAGCGATTGGATGAATTGGCGTCGTTGCATGGTCACTCCTGCGTTAGCGCTGCATGAAATCGGGACTGCCCAGCAACAGCGCGGCGCGCAACGGCGCGGCGCTGTCCATTACCAGCTTGCGGGTGGCGTCCGAGATGGCGGCGCCGAGGGCGGCCTGCACCTCGTCGGCCACCAGCACGGGCGCCGAAGGAACGGGGCTGCTGATGGACTTTTCCATCTGCCTGGCGATCTGCTGCGGCAGCATCGGGGGCGGATCGGCCAGCGGCAGTTTGCCGCCGGCCAGCGCGGTGGCAAAACCGATGCGGCGGCTCAGGGCATCCGGGTTGAGCCAGGCCTGCTGCGTGTTCTTGTAGCCGTCCGGCGTGGGGCAGCCGTACAGCGGCATGCCCAGCTGGCGCATGGCCGCCAGCAGCGGCGTGATATTGGTGGTCGGCGCCGCGCTGGCGCGCGCCGCCGAAATGACGTACTGATAAGGCGTCTTGAACTTGGCGCCCATCGCTTCCGGTGCCATGAATTCGTCGCTGGCGAACAGGGTGCGCAGCACCGAGCGGATGTCGCCGTTCGACTCGGTCCAGCGCCTGGCCATGCGCTCGACCAGCGCCTTGGGCGGCTGGTCCTGCACGAAGTACTGGGCCAGCTTGTAGCTCAGGTGGCGCGCGGTGGAAGGATGGACAGCCAGCACGTCGAGCGCCATCTCGCCCTCGTGCTGGCCATTGCCGTCGACGGCGCGGCCCAGCCACAGCTTGCTGCCATTGTCGTGCCGCTGCCGGTCGAAGCGGAAGCCGACATTGCGCAAGGCCAGCGCGCGCCGCTCGTAGGTCCAGCCGGTCAGCATGCGCGCCAGTTCGGTCACGTCGGCCTGGGTGTAGCCGCCATTGACGCCCAGCGTGTGCAGTTCCATCAGCTCGCGCGCGTAGTTCTCGTTCAGGCCGCGCGGACGGCCATTGACGCTGGTGCCGTTGCCGCTCGAGATATGGTTGTCGAGGTAGTACAACATGGCCGGGTGCTTGGCGGTCGCCCCCAGCATGGTGCGGAAGGAGCCGAACACATAGGGCCGGATCGCGTCGCGCTCATAGCTGGCGATCAGGGCCCGGTCCGGCCCCTTGCCGTCGAAGACGTTGAAGTGATTGAACCAGAAGTCGACCATCACTTCTTCCAGCTGGCGCGGGCTGTCGATCGCGCGCAGCACGCGCGCCGTACTGGTCTCGAGCGTCATGCGGGCAAATTCCTCGCGGCGCCGGCGCACGGCGCCCTCTTCCGCGCCGCGCGCGGCCAGCTGCAGCATCGCGAAGTGGGCAAAGGCGGAGCCGGCGCTGCGCGAGCCCATCTCCAGCGCTTTGATGCGCTCGGCCAGCGCCGGCGGATACTGCATGGCCGGCGCGTCCGGGTCCGGGTCGAGCTGGGAAGCGATATAACGCTGCACGCCGAGCTGCCTGACTGTTTCGATGTCGCCCGGCCTGGGGCCGTAGGCCAGACGGTTCAACACATGGACCGCCTGCTGCTCCGGAGTCAGAGCCGGTGCGGCGTGGGCCGCCGCGGCCAGCACCAGCGCCAGCAGGGAAAGGGCAAATCGGCTTGCGTTCATCACGGGCTCCGGGGTTGGCGTTGCACCACGCTTTTATACGCCAGTCTGTTCCATATCGCATGGCGATTTGTTTCGATTTGTATTCTATTGTTGCAGGCGCAAAAAAGGCGCCCCGCGGGACGCCTTGATGTCGAGAAGGCCGGGCTTAGGCGGCGGCAATGTTCTCTGGGATTTCAGGCAAGTGCTTGATGGCCTGGTGATTATGATCTTGCACCTTGCTCTTGTATTTCATGACCTGGCGGTCAAGCTTGTCGACCAGGGTGTCGACGGCGGCGTACAGGTCTTGCGAGCAGCTTTCCACGTAGACGATTTTGCCCGCGAGGCGCAGGTTGATCTCGGCTTTTTGGCGCTTCTCTTTTTCGGTAAGATTATCCACGGTCAGGATCACAGCAATATCGATCACTTGATCAAAGTGTCGCAGCACGCGGTCCAGTTTACCTTGTACATATTCGCGAATCGCTGGCGTCACTTCAAGATGATGTCCACTGATGGTCAGATTCATACGCACTCCTAGAATAATGTTACTGCTTGCAGTCCGGGCGTGGTCCGGCTGGCCGGGCGGGCTCGAACTTCTCAACTACAAGGATTTGCGGAGACTGACGGGAGGGATCTTGAGCGCTTCGCGGTATTTGGCTACCGTGCGACGCGCAATGACCATACCCTGTTCCCCCAGCATGTCCGCAATCTTACTGTCGGATAATGGATTTTTAGGGTCTTCTGCTCCTGTCAATTGCACGATGAGTGCTCGAATCGCCGTCGACGATGCTTCCCCGCCAGCTTCCGTGGCGACATGGCTGCCAAAGAAGTATTTCAACTCAAACATGCCGTGCGGGGTCAGCATGTATTTCTGAGTTGTCACCCGAGAAATAGTACTCTCGTGTAAACCAAGTGTATCAGCAATTTCGCGCAACACAAGGGGGCGCATGGCAACCGCGCCGTGCGAAAAGAAATTGCGCTGACGTTCGACAATCGCTTGTGCAACGCGCAAAATCGTATCGAAGCGCTGGCGCATATTCTTGATCAGCCATTTGGCTTCCTGCAGCTGGGCGCCCAGCGTGCTGGCGCCGCCCGCGTCGCCCTTGCCCTGCTTCATCAGGCTGGCGTACAGGCTGTTGACGCGCAGGCGCGGCATGACGTCGCGGTTCAGGCTTACTTCCCAGCCGGACTTGCCGCGCCGCACAATTACATCGGGCACGACATAATCGGACACGTCCTGTGCGAAGGCCGAGCCGGGGTGGGGGTTGCACTGGCGGATCACTGCTTGCGCCTCGCGCAGGTCTTCGTCGTCGCAGTCGAGCGCTTTTTTGAGCTTGTTGAAGTCGCGCTGGGCGAACCAGGCCAGGTGCTGTTCGACGATCAACAGCGCCATGCGGCGCGTCACCATCGGCACGCCCGGCATGCGCTTGATCTGCAGCGCCAGGCATTCGGACGCGTTGCGCGCGCCGACCCCGGCCGGGTCGAAACTTTGCAGCAGCGCCAGCGCCGTCTTCAGTTCGTCGAGCTCGAGTTCGAGCTCGGCCGGCAGGCGCTCGAGGATCTCGTCGAGCGTTTCGGCCAGGTAGCCATTGTCGTCGAGCGCGTCGATGAGGACTTCGACCAGCGCACGGTCGCGCAGCTGCAGCACCGTCACGCGCATCTGCTCCATCAGGTGTTCGCGCAGCGTGGCGGCGCACGCCTCGAGCTGGGGACGGCTGTCTTCGTCGTCGGGCGCCTTACCGCGCCCCGCGTCGCTCCAGTCGCCGTCGGACTCGAAGTCGTTACGCTCGCCGTCGGCGTCGGCGCCGTCGGCCGCCTGCGCCTCGCTGCGCTCAGGACTGTCGGCGGCCGCCGGCTGGCTCTCCGGCGCGGCCGGCGCGTCGCCCAGCGGCGTGCTGTTGTTGATGGCGCCGTCGGCCAACAGGCGCACCGAATGGTCGAGCGGATCGTCGAGCCGTTCGAGCAGCGGATTGTCGGTCAGCAGCTGTTCGAGCTCCTGGTGCAGTTCGAGCGTCGACAGCTGCAGCAGCCGGATCGACTGCTGCAGCTGTGGCGTCAGTGCCAGGTGCTGCGAAGTGCGCAGTTGCAGCGATTGTTTCATCCTTACATCCGGAAATGTTCGCCCAGATAGACACGCCGCACCGACTCGTCGGCAATGATGTCGTCGGGACGGCCGGAGGCAAGCACTGCGCCCTGGTTGATGATGTAGGCGCGGTCGCAGATGCCGAGCGTTTCGCGCACATTGTGGTCGGTGATCAAGACGCCGATGCCGCGTTCCTTGAGGAAGCGCACGATGCGCTGGATCTCGATGACGGCGATCGGGTCGACTCCGGCGAACGGTTCGTCGAGCAGCACGAAGCGCGGATTGGTCGCCAGCGCGCGTGCGATCTCGACCCGGCGGCGCTCGCCGCCGGACAGCGACATGGCCTGGTTTTCGCGCAGCTTTTCGATCTGCAGGTCGGCCAGCAGGGTGTCGAGCCGGGCGTTGATCTGCTCGCGGCCCAGCGGCTTGCCGTTTTCGTGCTGCAGTTCGAGCACGGCGCGGATATTTTCCTCGACCGTCAGGCGGCGGAACACGGAAGCTTCCTGCGGCAGGTAGGACAGGCCCAGCGTGGCGCGGCGGTGGATCGGCAGGCTCGAGATGTCGACGCCGCTGATGTCGATCGAGCCAGAGTCCGACGGCACCAGGCCGACGATCATGTAGAACGACGTGGTCTTGCCGGCGCCGTTCGGCCCCAGCAGGCCCACCACTTCGCCGCACTCGACTTGCAGCGACACGTCGCGCACGACCAGCCGCTTGCCATAGCTCTTTTGCAGGCCGCGCACGATCAGGGTGCTACCGCAGGGTTTTTGCTCCATTTCTATTTGCCCGCCGGAGTCGCGGGGGCCGCTGCGGCCGGCTTGGGCAGGCGCGGCTGCAGCACGATGGTGCCGCGGCCCTTGCCGGGCTTGCTTTCGCCACTGGCGTCGTTGCGCGCCGAAACGACTTCCTTCAGGCTGTCGTAGGCGATGTACTCGCTGTCGAACGACTTCATGACTTTGCCCGCTTCGAGCTCCTTGAGCCTGGCGTTGGAAAAGAGCTTGAGCAGTTCCTTTTCGCCGTCGTATTCGATGCGCTGGGCCTGGCCCTCGACCCACAGGTCCGGGCCGCCATCGCGCTTCTGGCGGAAGGTCGCCGTGCCTCCAGCACTCGCCGTCAGCGTGATGAACTGGTCGCCGTCGACGTCTTCGCGCAGCAGCGCCTTATCGGCTTTCATCACCAGGGTTCCGCGCGTCATGATGACATTGCCGGTCAGGATATTGGTCTGGGTGACATTGTCGAAATCGGCACTGTCGAACTTGATCGTGCCTTCCTTGAGGCGATCGGCTTTTTCGGCCAGCGCCGCGTGCGCGGACAGGGCCATTACGGCGAGCATCAGAATTTTCTTCATCATTGTTTTCCGGTTGTTGGCGCCAGCACCATCTTGCCCTGCGCCGAAATATGTATTTTCTGGGTGGCGTTGTCTGCCTGCATGCCGACGCCGTGCACCGTGTTTCTGCCCAGCTCCATATCGACCGCCCGGTCGGTTTCCATCCTGTCTTCGTCAGGAAACACCGTCAGTGCTTGGGTAGCCAGCTTCATATTCTGCACGCCTGGTGCCGCGGGCCTGAACACAGATACATTTCCTTGCAATTGAACGGTATTGTCAGCATGCGCGATGCGCGCCTGCCTGGCGCTGATCGTCGTCACGGGTTGGTCCGGATTGATCGCCCGCAGTTGCGGCGCCTCGACATCCGAAGTGTCGTCGACCGGGCGGTGGGTCAGCTTGGCGCCTGAGAAAATATAGTGGGGCGCACCCGCTTCCGACATCCGCACGAAACTGAACTTCTCGACGATATAGTCGGGCTCATTGCGCATCGCCGCCGCATGCATATCGGCTTCATTGCCCTGCATGATGGTCAGCAGCCAGAAGCTGCCGACGGCGAACGCCACTCCGGCCATCAGGACGGCGGACAGGCGCCAGCGGTATGCGGTTTTCTTATGCATCGTCTCAGGCGTAATACTGCGCCGTGGCAGCTTCGTACTTGCCCTGCGCGCGCAGCAGCAGGTCGCACACTTCGCGCACGGCGCCGCGGCCGCCGCCGGCGCGGGTCAGGTAGTGGGCATGCTCGCGCACGTCCTGGTGGCCGTTCGGCACCGTGACGGCCAAGCCGACCGCGCGCAGCAGCGGCAGGTCGATCACGTCGTCGCCGATATAGCCGCATTCGCTGGCGCTGGCGCCCGTCATATCGAGCAGCTGGGCAAAGGCGACCCGCTTGTCGTGCTTGCCCTGGTAGACGTGGTGGATGCCCAGGTCCTGGGCGCGCCGCGCCGTAATCGGAGACTGGCGCGCGCTGATGATGGCGGTGACGATGCCGACCCGCGCCAGCATCTGAATGCCGAGGCCGTCGAGTACATTGAAGGTCTTGGTGATTTCGCCGTCGCCGCCATAGGTCAGGCTGCCGTCGGTCAATACGCCGTCGACGTCGAAAATCATGACCTTCACTAGCGCAGCGCGCTGTTCTACGTCCTGCGGTAATTCGATGGGGCTCATCAGATCACCTTGGCGCGGGTCAGGTCGTGGATATGCAGGGCACCGACCAGCTTGTCGTCGGCGTCGACCACCAGCATCTGGTTGATGCGGAACTGCTCCATGACGGCGACCGCGTCGACCGCCATCTGCTCCGGGTGCACGCGGCGCGGGTCGGCGTGCATGACGTCGCGGATCTTCACCTTGGAGAAATCCTGCACATGCTCGATCAGGCGGCGCAGGTCGCCGTCGGTGAACACGCCGATCGCGCGGCCAGCGGCATCGACGACGGCCGTCATGCCCATGCCCTTCTGGGTGATTTCCAGCAGCGCCTGCGACAGCGTGGCGTCGACGCCCACTTGCGGCACATCAGAGCCGCTGCGCATGACGTCGCGCACATAGGTCAGCAGGCGGCGGCCCAGCGCGCCACCGGGGTGGGAGCGGGCAAAGTCTTCTTCGCGGAAGCCGCGCGCGTCGAGCAGGGCCACGGCCAGCGCGTCGCCCAGCGCCAGCGTCACCGTGGTGCTGGCGGTCGGCGCCAGGTTCA
>CBDDRJ010000072.1:0-20310 GCA_965233055.1 uncultured bacterium | reverse complement strand
GTCCACGTCGTGCATTGAGTCTTAATAAAGCTTATTAGCTGAAAAATATTGCCTGAAAGGTACAAATGATGCTAGGGTTGCCACCTGAAGGAGGCAAGCTTGAGCGTTGTTACGATCTTTAATCAAAAAGGTGGCGTAGGGAAGACGACGACAGCGGTCAACTTGTCAGCCGCCCTTGCGCGCCGCGGCCGCACGCCGCTTGGGATTGACCTCGACCCCCAGGCACAGTTCAGTGGCATTGCCGGTGTGCATGCCAACTCTGGCGACGAAAGCATCCTCTCACTGTTCCAGCGCAGCCGGCCGCTGCGCGAACTGATCGTTCAGACGGCGGCGGGCGGCGCCATCATTCCTGCCCACCTCGAACTGTCCAAGGTCGACACCTTGTTCGGCAAGGGCTATAACGTCGTCAATAAGCTCAATACCGCGCTGCGCACCGAGAAATTCCAGGACGATAACAGCCCGGTGCTGATTGATTGCAGCCCGCTGATCGGCGTGCTGACCTTGAACGCCATCTTTGCCTGCCAGGGACTGATCGTGCCGATTTCGGCCGACCACCTGTCGGCCAAGGCCGCCCTGCAGGTCGAAAAGACCTTGCGCGCACTCGAGACCGTGCTCAAGCACCGGGTACCGCGCCGCTATCTGCTGACCCGTTTCGACACCCGCCGCCGCATGGGCTGGGAAGTGCACCGCATGCTTGAAGAAAAGTTCGGTCTGGAAGTGTGTCGCACAAAAATAGCTGAAAACGTCAGCCTGGCCGAGAGCCCAGCGTTTAATATGACGGTTTATCAACACGCGCCCAATAGCCGCGGCGCCCAGGACTACGACGCGCTCGCAGAAGAACTCACCAGCGACGGCTTCATCGCCTAGCCCTTTAAGCCTTTCCGCGTCGCCCCGCCGGCCACGCCTTAGCTCCCCCATGACACGCATTCCCTACGGTACCATCCTGCTGTTTTTCCTGATTTGCTTCGTATTCGGGCTCGAACTTGCCACCGGCCTGGTCGACGACGACCTGATGCTGCTTAGAATTGGCGGCCTGGCCGACAACGGCCAGCTGCATGGCCAGGGATGGCGCCTGCTCAGCTATGCCTTCCTGCATGGCAGCGCCCTGCATGTGGGCGTCAGTTGCCTGTTGCTGCTGTTTGCCGGTCCGCGCGTCGAACGCCGGCTCGGCACCTTCAAGCTGCTGGCCATCTTCATGCTGGCGTCCGTGCTTGGCGGCCTGGTGCTGCTGGCCAAAGGGGCCTTGTGGCCAAGCCTCGGCACCAACCTGGGTGCAACGGCCGGCATGCTTGGCCTGCTGTTGACCCATGCTGTTCTGTCGATGCGAGTCCGATAAGAATTTGCTACCTGTCCGGCTTTTTCTGTGAAATACTGCGCTGTGCTATTGCTCAAAGGCATGTATTTACATCACATTCAATTGACCAGAAAAGAACGCCAGATGACTGCTACCCTTCGCTTCCTTCCCGCCCTGCTCTTGCTGGCCGGCCTGGCCCAAGCCCAGCAACCGGCGCCCGACGCCAAGCCCGACGCGCCGGCGGCTGCCGAACGCGGCCCCGACCTCAAGGCCTTCGAGCGCAAGCTCAAGCCGGAGTCGTCCGTGCACAAGACCGGCACGGCGACCATCAAGGGCAAGCCGGTGCCCTACAAGGTGAGCGCAGGGACCCAGCCGGTATGGGACAAGGATGGCAAGGCGATCGCATCGCTGTTCTATACCTATTACCAGCGGACCGATACGGGCGACAAGAGCCGCCGTCCGCTGGTACTGTCGTTCAACGGCGGTCCCGGTTCGGCATCGGTCTGGATGCACGTCGCCTACACTGGCCCAAAGGTACTCAACATCGACACCGAGGGCTACCCGGTGCAGCCTTACGGCGTCAGGGACAATCCCCATTCGATCCTCGACGTCGCCGACATCCTGTACATCGACCCGGTCAATACGGGCTTCTCGCGCATCCTCGATCCGAAAGCCGACCGCGCCCAGTTCTTTGGCGTCAACGCCGACATCAAATATCTGGCTGAATGGCTGCAGACATTTGTCGCCCGCGAAGGGCGCTGGACTTCGCCGAAATACCTGATCGGCGAAAGCTACGGCACGGCGCGCGTTGCCGGCCTGGCCTTAGCGCTGCAGAACAACCACTGGATGTACCTCAATGGCGTGATCCTGGTGTCGCCGACGGGCATCGGACTGAAGCGCGACGGCGCCGTCGGCGACGCCCTCAAGCTGCCCTACTTCACGGCAGCAGCCTGGTACCAGAAAGCCTTGCCGGCCGAACTGCAGAGCCGAGACCTGAAGGACATCCTGCCCGAGGCAGAAAACTTCGCCATCAATGAACTGATTCCGGCGCTGGCCAAAGGGGGCTTCATCGACCCGCAGCAGCGCGCGGCGATTGCCGCAAAAATTGCGCGCTATTCGGGCATATCGGACAAGGTAATCCTGCAGCACAACCTGACGGTGCCGGTGTCGCGCTTCTGGAAGGAACTGCTGCGCGACAAAGGCTACACCATCGGCCGCCTCGATTCACGCTACCTCGGCATCGACAAGCAGGACGCCGGTGACAACGTCGACTACAACGCCGAGCTGACCTCGTGGCTGCATTCATTCACCCCGGCCATCAACAGTTACCTGCGCGACCAGCTGGGCTACAAGACCGACCTCGAATACCTGATGTTCGGCCCGGTGCGTCCGTGGGACAACACGGGCGACAGCACCGGCGAAAACCTGCGCCAGGCGATGGCGCAGAATCCCTACCTGAAGTTGCTGGTGCAGTCGGGCTACTATGATGGCGCCACCACCTACTTCGACGCCAAGTACACGATGTGGCAGCTCGACCCGAGCGGGCGCATGAAGGACAGGATGCGCTTTGAAGGCTACCGCAGCGGCCACATGATGTACTTGCGCGCGGAGGACCTGGCCAAATCGAACGACGACGTGCGCGACTTCATCATCAAGTCCACTCCAGCAGCCAACGCCCCCGCCAAATACTAAATACCCCGCCCCCCGGGGTCAAACCCGGCAACTGGACATTGATGTCCAGTTGCCGGGTTTGACCCCCAGTTTTTTGTTGATGTCCAGATGCCGGGTTTGACCCTCAGTTTTTTGACATTGATGTCCAGTTGCCGGGTTTGCCCCCCAGTTTTTTTGATATTGATGTCCAGTTGCCGGGTTTGGCCCCAGTTTCTGTTACCGGGTTTGACCCCAGTTTCTTGGCAATTAACTGTCCTTGGAGATCAGCGTCAGAATGTCTTCGACCGAGGTCGCTTGCCACAGCTTTTCGTCCATGTTCTTGGTCTGGCAGCGCAGGATCGTGCACATGCGGTACATTTGGACCAGCTTGCGCTCGGCGTCTGCCTGGTCGCGTCCGGCAATGACGATGCTCTCGATCTTTTGACCGTCGCGTGTCTGCACCGAGAAATCAAATTTGAGCATGAAGTGTCCTTCTGCTAATGGTATTCTCATTATGACGCGGAAATTCCCTATTGCAAGACTTAACAAAGCACTTGAACTATTTGTTGTAACTTATCATACAGTTTATTCTCATTTTTGGAGCTTGTCTTGAACGAACAGCAACTTCGCCGCCACTGTGAGATTGTTTTCCCCGGCCACCCGCAGACCAGCCCGGCCGACCAGTTTGCCGCGATGGCGGCTTGGTGTTCTAGCAACAAGATAGATGCCGACACTTATGGCGAGGGGGCTGTCGTCAATGAGCTGGAAGAGAAGCTTGCCAAGCTGCTGGCGTTTGAGGCGGCCGTTTTCTGCATTACCGGCACGATGGCGCAGGCAACGGCGCTGCGCCTGGCCTGCGAAGACCGCGGCAGCGAGCTGGTCGCGCTGCACCCAACTTCGCATATCTTTGTGCATGAAGGCTCGAACTACCAGTTGCTGAACCACTTTACGCCGCTGCGTGTCGGCGACCTGAACCGCACCTGGACCCTGGACGACCTGCAGTCGATACCCGACCGGCTCGGCGCCATTGCGCTGGAACTGCCGATGCGCGAGCTGGGCGGCCAGTTGCCCAGCTGGGATGAATTGACCGCGATGAAGGCGCATTGCCGGGCCCAGGCGATCCACCTGCATATGGACGGCGCGCGGCTGTGGGAATCCCAGGCCGCCTTCGGCCGCACGGCAAGGGAAATTGCCAGCGGCTTCGATACGGCCTATGTGTCGCTGTACAAGGGCATCGGTGGCCTGGGTGGTGCCATATTGCTGGGCAACCGGGCCTTCATCGCCCGCGCCCGGGCCTGGATGAAGCGCCAGGGCGGCAATGTCTACCAGCGTTTCCCCTACGCCGTGTCGGCCGCGATGCAGCTCGATGCGCGGCTGGCAGCGATGCCCGATTATTTCCGCCGCACCCAGTGGTTCTATGAACAACTGACCCATTTCCCTCAACTCAAGGCCAATCCGGCGCGGCCGCAGGCGAATATGCTGCACCTGCATTTGCCGATCAGCCGCGAACGGGCCATCGACATGCGCGACAAAATGGCGCAGCAGCACCACGTCTGGCTGTTCAACCTCGCGGCCAGCGGCGTGCTGCCCGACACCAGCGTGGCCGAATTATATGTCGGCGAAAACCTGCTCAAGCTGCCCGACCAGCGCGTGCGCGCCGCGCTGGGGATTTTTGTGTCGATGTTAGTGCCCTGAGTCGGAAATTCGTTGACGAAAAGCGATGCAATTGCCCCCAGGCTGCGTTGCAAATGCTCGCAAGGGAGCCACCCTTGCTCCGCTTTGCGCCTTGCCTGGCGCCAATTGCATCACTTTTCTCAATCAACCAACATCCAACTCAGGGCACTGGGTAAGTTACAATCACGGCTTGTCCGATTAAGGTTAACCCCGATGCGCCAATACCTCGACTTCATGCGCCATGTCAAAGACCATGGCACCGAAAAAACCGACCGCACCGGCACCGGCACGCGCTCCGTATTTGGCTACCAGATGCGGTTCAATCTGCAGCATGGGTTTCCGCTTGTCACGACCAAGAAGCTGCACCTGAAGTCGATCATCCACGAACTGATCTGGTTCCTCCAGGGGTCGACCAATATTGCCTACCTGAAGGAAAACGGCGTCTCGATCTGGGACGACTGGGCCGATCCTGAAGGCAACCTGGGGCCGATCTATGGCTACCAGTGGCGCAACTGGCCGGCCCCGGGCGGCCAGCACATCGACCAGATCGCCCAGGTGATGGACCAGATCAAGGACAACCCCGATTCGCGCCGCATGATCGTGTCGGCGTGGAACGTGGCCGACATTCCGCAGATGAAGCTGCCGCCCTGCCACGCCCTGTTCCAGTTCTACGTGGCCGACGGCAAGCTGTCGTGCCAGCTGTACCAGCGCAGCGCCGACATCTTCCTCGGGGTGCCGTTTAATATCGCCTCGTATGCGCTGCTGACCCATATGATGGCGCAGCAGGCTGGCCTCGAGGTGGGCGACTTCATCTGGACCGGCGGCGACTGCCATCTGTATTCGAACCACATGGACCAGGTCGACCTGCAACTGTCGCGCGACACCCTGCCGTTGCCGCAATTGCTCATCCAACGTAAACCGGCGTCGATCTTCGACTACCGGTTCGACGACTTCGAGATCAGCGGCTACGAATCGCACCCCCACATCAAAGCCCCAGTGGCTGTTTGAGCAATGGCAAACCTGACCATCGTGGTGGCGACCGACGCAGCCGGCGGCATTGGCATCAATAACACGCTGCCATGGAAACTGCCGGAAGACCTGGCCCACTTCAAGCGCGTCACCACCGGCCACCCGATCATCATGGGGCGCAAGACCTTCGACTCGATCGGCCGGCCTTTGCCGAACCGCCGCAATATCGTCATTACCCGCGACCCGATGTGGCGACGCGACGGGGTCGAGGCGGTGCCGTCGGTCGAGGCGGCGCTGGCGCTGGTGGGCGAAGAGCGCGCCAGCATCATCGGCGGCGCCCAGATCTACGCGGCCTCGATGCACCTGGTGAACGAGTTGATTGTCACCGAGATCGCCCATACTTACAATTGCGATGCTTTCTTCCCGCCGATCGACCAGGCGGCCTGGCAGGAGCTCACCCGCGAGTCACACCACAGCGCCACCCTTGGTGTCGACTATGCGTTCGTCACATGGCGCCGCAAGGCTTAATTTTTCAACTTAAGAGGTTTTTTTTCGATGTCAGGACACGGTTTTCACGTTCACGGCCCGCATGACCATGCGGTAGAGCACGCAGCACACGGTAATGATGATTTTTCCAGCAATATTGCAGTCATGACGGCCATCCTGGCGACGGTCGGCGCCGCCTTCGGCTATCTGGGCGGCTCGACCCAGAACGACGCGGCCCTGTTCAAGAACAACGCCGCCATCGAGAAGACCAAGGCATCCAATTCGTGGAACTACTACCAGGCCAAGTCCAACAAGCAAAACCTGGCCGAGCTGGCCATGGTGCTGCCGGGTGTCGATCCGGAAAAATACAAGGCCGACATCCTGCGCTACAAGACTGAAAAAGAGCAGATCAAGAAGGAAGCCGAGGGGCTCGACGCCAAATCGGAAGAGTGGAACAAGAAGTCCGATGCCGCCATCCATGAGCACCACCAGTGGGCGCGCGCCACCACCGCCGAGCAGATCGCAATCTCGCTGGCGGCCATTACGTTGCTCACGCGCAAGAAATGGATGATGTATCTGGCCTACGGCGTGGCCGCCGTCGGTATTTTGCTGGGCGTGGTTGCCTGGACCCACGTCGAACCGGTCGCGCTGCTGATGGGTGGAGTACACTAAAGTTTTTCTCCACGTAGGCGGATTTTCTGCGAGAATCCGCTTCTTATTTTTTCGGCGCCGTGAGCGACGTTCTGCCCGTTTCCCCTGATTTGGGTTGGCTACGTCACCACGGCTCTTCGCTTTGGAGAGTTCCATGAAGTTTCGTTTCCCTATCGTCATCATCGACGAGGATTTCCGTTCCGAGAACACGTCCGGCCTGGGCATCCGCGCCCTGGCGGAGGCGATGGAAAAGGAAGGCATGGAAGTGCTGGGCCTGACCAGCTACGGCGACCTGTCGCAGTTCGCGCAGCAGCAGTCGCGCGCCTCGGCCTTCGTGCTGTCGATCGACGACGAGGAATTCGGCGAAGGCTCGCTCGAGGAAACCAACTTCGCCCTGTCGGCGCTGCGCGCCTTTGTCGAAGAGATCCGCCACAAGAATTCGGACATCCCGATCTATATGTATGGCGAGACCCGCACCAGCCGCCACATCCCGAATGACATCCTGCGCGAGCTGCATGGCTTCATCCACATGTTCGAGGACACGCCCGAATTCGTCGCCCGCCACATCATCCGCGAGGCGAAGTCCTACCTCGACGGCCTGGCGCCGCCGTTCTTCCGCGCGCTGGTCCACTACGCCAATGACGGCTCGTACTCATGGCACTGCCCCGGCCACTCGGGCGGCGTCGCTTTCCTGAAGTCGCCGATCGGCCAGATGTTCCACCAGTTCTTTGGCGAGAACATGCTGCGCGCCGACGTCTGCAACGCCGTCGAGGAACTGGGCCAGCTGTTGGATCACACCGGCCCGGTCGCCAAGTCCGAACGCAATGCGGCGCGCATCTTCAATGCCGACCACTGCTACTTCGTCACCAACGGCACCTCGACCTCGAACAAGATGGTGTGGCACTCGACGGTGGCGCCGGGCGACATCGTCGTGGTCGACCGCAACTGCCACAAGTCGATCCTGCACTCGATCATCATGACCGGCGCCATTCCCGTGTTCCTGATGCCGACCCGTAACCACCTCGGCATCATCGGCCCGATCCCGCTCGAAGAGTTCACGCCCGAGTCGATCGCCCGCAAGATCGAGGCGAACCCGTTCGCCCGCGAAGCGGTCAACAAGAAGCCGCGCATCCTCACCATCACCCAGTCGACCTACGACGGCGTGGTCTACAACGTAGAGACCCTGCGCGAAATGTTAGACGGTAAGATCGATACGCTGCACTTCGACGAAGCATGGCTGCCGCACGCCACCTTCCACGACTTTTACAAGAACATGCACGCGATCGGCCGCGACCGCCCGCGCGCCAAGGAGTCGATGATCTTCTCGACCCAGTCGACCCACAAGCTGCTGGCCGGCCTGTCGCAGGCGTCGCAGGTGCTGGTGCGCGAATCGGAATCGGTCAAGCTCGACCGCGACGCCTTCAACGAAGCCTACCTGATGCACACCTCGACGTCGCCGCAGTACTCGATCATCGCCTCATGCGACGTGGCCGCCGCGATGATGGAAGCGCCGGGCGGCACCGCTCTGGTCGAAGAATCGATCCTGGAAGCGATCGAGTTCCGCCGCGCGATGCGCAAGGTCGACGAAGAATGGGGCAAGGACTGGTGGTTCCAGGTGTGGGGGCCGGAGCGCCTGGCCGACGAAGGGATCGGCTCGCAGGACGACTGGATCATCCACGCCGACGACACCTGGCATGGCTTCGGCAAGCTGGCTCCGGGCTTCAATATGCTCGACCCGATCAAGGCAACCATCGTCAACCCGGGTCTCGCACTCAATGGCACGTTTGCCGAGACGGGCATTCCGGCCTCGATCGTCACCAAATACCTGGCCGAGCATGGCGTCATCATCGAGAAGTGCGGCCTGTACTCGTTCTTCATCATGTTTACCATCGGCATCACCAAGGGCCGCTGGAACACGCTGGTCACGGCGCTGCAGCAGTTCAAGGACGACTACGACAAGAACCAGCCGATGTGGCGCATCCTGCCGGAGTTTGCCGCTGCCAACCCGACCTACGAAAACACGGGCCTGCGCGACCTGTGCCAGCAGATCCACGATTTCTACAAGGCCTACGACGTGGCCCGCCTGACCACCGAGATGTATTTGTCGGACATGGTCCCTGCGATGAAGCCGTCGGACGCGTTTGCCAAGATGGCGCACCGCGAAATCGAACGAGTGGCCATCGACGAGCTCGAAGGCCGCATCACGTCGATCCTGCTGACGCCTTACCCGCCGGGCATTCCGCTGCTGATCCCGGGCGAGCGGTTCAACAAGACCATCGTCGACTACCTGCGCTTTGCACGCGACTTCAACGAGCGCTTCCCCGGCTTCGAGACCGACGTGCACGGCCTGGTCAAGCGCGAGGTGGGCGGCAAGCGCGGCTACTTCGTTGATTGCGTCAAGCTGTAGGAAGCACGCATACTGCGCCCGCGGTATGCCTTGAGCGAGGAATGCGACCAGCATAGGGAGCGACTTTGTCGAAGCTTGCCTGGGTGTTATTGCCGATCCTGCTGTACTGCGCCTATGCGATCGGCGCGCGGCTGCTACGCGGGCGGCCGCCTTCGCGCCAGCAGCTCAATGTGGAACTCAGCCTGCTGCTGATGCTGTACCTGCTGGCCACCGCCGGCCTGGGGATCTTCTGGGTGGCCAGCCAGCAGCTGCCGGTGTTTGACTGGCATTACCTGTTTGGCTACGGCACGCTGGCGCTGGTGCTGATCCATCTGTACTTCAACCTGCCCAGGGCACTGCGCATGCTGTGCGCGCCGCCGCGCCGCACGGCATCCGGCGCACCCGACGCCACTGACAATATCAAGAACACGGCCACCGGTCCCGAGCTAGGAGCGTGCGCGGCAGAAGGAGTCGAGACCAAACGGGTGGGAAAAGAACCCAATTCGTCGCCACTTTTGAGGGATGTAGCCGTAGCTACATCCCGAGAAATGGGGGCGAAGTGGGACTTTTCTCCATCCGTTTGGGCCGACGAGCTTCTGCCCCGAACGCTCCTAGGGCTCGCCGGCACCAGGTGGGGCCCAGTTAAAACAGTCGCCATTCTGATGGCCGTGGCAGGTGCCGCCTACCTGCTGGGCGCGCGTCAGCAAGCTGCGGCGCCACCCGCCGGCATTGCAAGCGGCTCCGATGTCTCGGCCATCCTGCGCTACCATGAGTTTTCGTCGGAGTCGCGCCGCGATGTGTTCGCCCGCGCCCCAGCCATCAACTGGGGCGATGCGCCAGCCGATTTCAAGACCTACACCAACGCTCCCCATATTAAGCTCGCGCGCGGGCAAACCGGCCAGCGCGGCCTGTCGGCATCGCTGCGCGGCGCCTTCCAGCGCGAGCAGCCGCTACAGGTGTCGGAGCTGGGCGACCTGCTGTTCCTGTCGGCCGGCATCACCAAACGCCAGCAGGCGGGCCGGGCACTGCGTGCGTCGCCGTCTTCGGGAGCCCTGTTCTCCGGCGAGCTCTACGTGCTGGTGCGTTCCGTGCAGGGCCTCGCGCCCGGCATTTACCACTACGATCCGGACCAGGAACGCCTCGACCTGCTTGGCCCATTGCCGCCAACAGCGCGCAGCCACGCCGACGCCACCGTGGTGCTGGCATCGGTCGTGCGGCGCACCGCCTACAAGTACGAAGACCGAGCTTATCGCTACATCACTGCCGACGGCGGCCACCTGCTGGAAAACCTGCGCGTGGCGAGCCAGTCGGCAGGAATGCAGGCGACGCTGTCGACGCAGTTTGACGAACAACTGCTTGCACAGACGCTTGGCATCGATGGTCTCGAGGAGATCGTGCTGGCAGCGATGGAACTGCAACGCGCCGCGGCCCCTGTCCCCGCTGCGGATGGCGACCAGGCGGGGCGCTATGTGGCCGCACAGTCCGGGTCTGTTGCGGCAACCGGCGCCACCGGGGCCGTGCATCAGGCCACCTCGCTGCGTCTGCCGCCCCTGCCCGCCAACGCTATCGTCTTGCCGGCGCCCGAGGCGAGCAGCGCCATGGTGCACCAGGTGATCACGCAGCGCCGCAGCAAGCGCCGCTTTACCGCCGATGCGGTGCCGCTGGCAGCGCTGTCGGGCATCCTTGACGACATGCGCCAGCAGCATCAGCTATCGACAGCGATCAGGATCAATCTGGTGGTTAACCGGGTCCAGGGCCTGGCCCCGGGCGTATACCGCTATGATCCGCGCCATGCCCTCACGCTGGTGCGCTCTGGCGTCCATGCAACAGCGGCGAGCGCGGCAGCCCTGTCACAGGATGTCATTGGCGACGCCGCCGTGGTGCTGGTGTTGTCGGCAGAGCGGGCGCCCCTGCTGGCAGAGGGGCCGCGCGGCTACCGCCATGGCTTCCTGGAAGCGGGCCTGGTCAGCGAACGCTGGCTGCTCGGTGCCGTGGCAAGGCAGCTCGGCGCCTGCCCGGTCGGTGCCTTCTATGACGACGAGGCGGCCGCACTGATCGGCGTGGACCCGCAACGCGAATGGGTGCTGCACTTCGCGGCGCTGGGCGTGCCGGCAGCGGAGTGACGCAGCGTCAGGAATTGTCAGGCGTTTGCGGAGAGACGAATTCACCGAGCTCATTGGTCCACGCGTAGGCGTCGCTATCGGTGTTTTCGAGGCTCTCGCAGGCGACGCCGCTGGCCTTGAACATTTTGTCGGACGCCGCATTGGCCTGGGCGTGGTGGCTCTTCTCGCGCAAATAGACGACCTTCCGGATCCCGGCCTGGATGATCGCCTGGGCGCAGCGGGGACACGGATACTGCGTCGTGTAGATGGTCGCATTGGTCAGCGGCAGGACGACGCAGTTGAGAATCGCATTGACCTCCGCATGCACGACATAGCTATGACGCGACCGGTACGGGTCGTCGTCGTCGTCGGACCAGTAGATCGGGTCGTCATCCTCGCAGCCGCGCGGCAGGCCGTTGTAGCCGACGCCGACGATGCGATGATCCGGGGTGACGATGCTGGCGCCATTGCGAGCGCGGTGGTCCTTGGAGCGCGCCGAGGCGAGCAGCGCCACACCCATGAACATGGAGTGCCACCCGATCAGGCCCTTCGGCGCTGTTCTCACATCATCCTGTTCAACTTGTTCAAGCTTCGACATCCCCTGCCCCCGAGCCAATTCCAAGCCCGTATTCTAGCCCAATAAGGCCTTGATCATCCTGATGGTCTCGCGAGCCGCCACGACGGGCGCCTCCATCGGGAACAGGTGCCCGCCGGGCACCTGCACGAAGTGTTTGCCGGCCAGCCTGCGGGTGGCAGCCAACCCGGCCTGGCGGCATTCAACCGACTCGCGGCCGCCGACAAAACCGACCGGCACCGGATAGCGGCCATCGACCACGGTGTCGAGATGGTGCGGCAAGGCGCGGTAGACCTCGGTCTCGATCTCACGGGTAAAGCGCAGCTGCACGCCATTCGGATGCGGCTTGAGGCCGTGTTCGAGGTAATCGTCCAGCACGCCCGGGGCCCAGGCCGCGAACATGTCCTTGGAGCCGAAATGCTCGCTCGCCGCAGCGGCGCTTGGCCACACATTGCGCCGTTTTTCCGAAAAGCGGGCCGGCGAATAACGGTTGGCCCACTCCCAGTTGCGGGTGATGCGAACCAGCAGCGCGCGCCAGCCTGCCACCACGGGCGAGTCGAGCAGCACCACGCAACGGGCCAGGTCAGGGCGCTTGCGCGCCGCCATCAGGCTGAGCATGCCGCCCAGCGAATGGCCGACCAGGATAACCGGCTCCGGGTAGGTCTCCAGTTCGGCGATCAGCTCGTCGACCAAGTGCGGCCAGCCCGGCGTAACAGGATACGTGGCGTCGTGCGCGTGCATGTCGAGCGCGCGCACGTCGAACTGCTTGCGCAGCAGGTTGAAGAATTGGCGGTAGGTGCCGGCCGGGTAGCTATTGGCGTGCGCGAAATGCAGCAGTGGTTTTGGCATGGTCAATACAATGCCCGCTTGCTCGGCACGCAGGCGCAGTTGTTCCGAAGAAGCCAATTGTAAAGCGATTACCGATCCTTGCATTGCGCCTGAATTAGAGGGAAACACCTACAGTCAAGGCCACGGTGTAGCCCAGCGCCGCCGTGCCGGTGACGCGAGAGTCCTTGCTTGTGATTGCTCATTGCTTCCTTCCCTTATGCCGTTGTATTGATCAAATTCCCGCTGGCGCTCGCGCCCTGCAGATTGACCGAGAGCGCCTTGAGGAACTCGGTCAGCTTTTCGCTGGTGCCGCTCGCCTCGTCCAGGCCGAGCGCATTGACCAGACTGCTGAAGGCTGACTCCAGCTGAGATGTATCGGACGAGTCATCCGCAGTCAGGCTCTCGATCAGGCTCTTCAAGTCCGACTGAATATTGCCGCCACCTCCCGGGCCGCCACCGGCGCCGCCGGGCGGCAGCTCCGGTGGCGGACCCTCCGCCCCTTTTTCACCATGTAGTGCCGTTGCCAGGCTATGCAGGAAGTCGCCCAGAGCCTTGGCAGGGTCGGCGGCCTCGCCGGAAGTGGCGCTGCCGGTAGCACTGGTGGCACCGATTTCCTTCAGCGCCGAAGCGATAGCATCGATCAGTGCACCGCCATCAAATGGCTGGGCGCCTTCCGGAGGCGGCGGTGGGCGGCTGCCGCTGTGCGTCTGGACCTGCTGGTACTGGACTTGGCCGGCACTGCCAACTTGGTTGACTGTCATGGTAATCTCCTGCGACTTACATCATTGGTGTGGACGTGGAGGCCGCTCGGCCGACATCTGCTTGCGCTGCTCAGGTGTCAACAAGGCCATGAACTGTGCATGGCCGCGGGCCTGGTGCAGTTCAAGGGCGGCGACGGCCTGACCAAGTGCCTGCGCCAGCGTGGCCGCCTTCTTTTCATCGAACTCGCCTGCCTTGACCATGGCGTCGATTGCAATGCGCGCCTTGTGAACCGCCCGAACCAACTCCCGGTGCAGCGGTTCCTGTCCATGCCTGAGGGCGAACGCCTTGTCCTGTTGGGCTTCGCTCAGCTCCAGCGCGGGCAGCATGACGTGATGCATGCCGCGCTCAGGGCCCGGGCGCGCCCCAAACGGGCCATCTGCTGGCCCCATCGGCGGCGGCAGGCCCATCATCTGCGCACTGGCTGCTACGGGGAGCATCAAGGCGAACAGCAGCGCCGGAGCACTTAGTTTGCTGGTGAAGGTCATCGCAAATCCTCTGGTGGTGTGGGTGAGGTGTTCATTGTGCTTTTGGCCCATGTAAAGCGCTGTAAGGAGAATGTAAAAGCAGGTAAAGGCGCCGGCCATGGGTCAGGGTGATTTGTTATGATGGCCAGCATTCCAATCCAAGAAGCGGCAATGAGCCACGTCCTACTTATCGACGACGATGTTGAACTGGTCGACATGTTCCAGGAATACCTGGTGCAGGAAGGTTTCCAGGTCAGTTGCGCCAACGACGGCGAAACCGGCGCGCGAGAGGCGCTGTCGGGCCAGTACGCCATCGCCGTGCTGGACGTGATGATGCCGCGCATGAACGGGCTCGAGACGCTGCGCCGGGTGCGCGCCAGGAGCCGCATGCCGATCCTGATGCTGACCGCCCGCGGCGACGATACCGACCGCATCCTCGGCCTCGAACTGGGCGCCGACGACTATGTGACCAAGCCGTGCACGCCACGCGAGCTGACGGCGCGCATCCGTGCCATCCTGCGCCGCACCAACGCCCTGCCCCATGACGATGCGGGTAGCATCTCGCTCACAGTGGGCAAGCTGGCCATGTGGCCCGAGCAGCGCCGCGCCAGCTGGGACGGCACCGCGCTGGAGTTGACCAGCACCGAATTCAATCTGCTGGAAGTACTGGCCCGCAATGCCGGCCGGCCAGTCAGCAAGAACGAACTGTCCGAACAGGGTCTGGGCCGTCCGATGGCCCGCTTCGACCGCAATATCGACGTCCACCTGTCAAGCCTGCGCCATAAGCTCGGCACCCTGGCCGATGGACGCTCCTGCCTGCAGACGGTATATCGTCTCGGCTACCAGCTGATTCGCGAGTAGCCGTGGGCCGCCTGTTCTGGAAGTTCTTTGCCGCGATCCTGTTCGCACAAATCGCCGCCGCGATCGGCATCGGCGGCGTGTTCTGGCTGCGTGACCAGGCCCGCGAGAGGGCCGCCATTACCGGTGTCGACACCAGCCCGCCAGCCGAAATCATGGTCGAGGCCTGTGCCGCCACCCTGACCCACGGCGGCCCCGCCGCGCTGCGCGAGCTGCTGGCGGCCCAGCGCAGGCGCAGCGTATTCGTCATCGACGAAAACGGCAAGGAAATGCTTGGGCGGCCGGTCGAACGCGCCCTGCTGTTGCAGGCCGAAGCCATACTGAAAATCGGAGGCGAACGCCCTACCGTGCAGGCGGTCGTTGCCGCCGATGGCCACCGCTACCTGATTTTCTCGCCGCGCGATCCGCGCCATGGCCCTGGCAGCGGCCCGCCACCGGAGCCGCCAGGCCTGTCAATAGACGCCGCCGACCGGCCGCCGGAGCCGCCCGGGCGTTCGATGCAAGGCGCCGGCCCGCCGCCGGAGCCGCCCGGGCGCCCGATGCACGGCGCCGGCCCGCCGCCACCGAATGCCAACTTCTTCCAGATCGCCACGCTGGTCACTGCCGCGGCCAGCCTGCTGGTCGCGTTCGCCCTGGCTTGGTATTTCTCGCGCCCGATCCGGGCACTGCGCGGCGCCTTCGAGGCCGCGGCCGGCGGCGACCTGGCGCCGCGCTTCGGCACGGCAAAACGCCGTGGCGGCGACGAACTGAGCGAGCTTGGCCGCGACTTCGACCGCATGAGCGCGCAGCTGCGCATGCTGATGGAGGGCCAGCGCCGTCTGCTGCATGACGTGTCGCACGAGCTGCGCTCGCCGCTGGCACGCCTGCAGGCGGCGATCGGCCTGGCCCACCAGCAGCCCGACAAGCTGGCCGCTTCGCTCGATCGCATCGAGCGCGAAAGCGTCCGCATGGACAAGCTGGTCGGCGAACTGCTCACCCTGTCCCGGCTCGAGGCGGCCGCGCCGGCCATGGACGACAACGTTCCCATTCAGGAGCTGATCGAGGAGATCGTCGTCGATGCCAGCTTCGAAGCCGAGCAGATGGGCCGCCACATCGTCCTGACCGGCTCCACCGAGGCCTGCGTACGCGGCGCCCCCGACCTGCTATGGCGCGCCATCGAGAACGTGGTGCGCAACGCCCTCAAGCACAGCAAGGATGGCGGCACGGTCGAGGTGCACGTGGTGCGCGTCAACGGCTCGGTCCAGGTCCGGGTCGACGACCGCGGTCCGGGTGTTGCCGGCGCCGACCTGGCTGCCATCTTCAAGCCCTTCTTCCGCGCCGAGGCCAGCCGCGGCAACGTGGACGGACACGGCCTCGGCCTGGCGATCGCGGAGCGCGTTATCGATGCCCACGGTGGCAGCATCAGCGCCGCCAATCGCGACGGCGGCGGCTTGTCGGTGACGATATCTCTGCCTTGCACACCGGCATCCCAAGCGAACGGCGCTCTTGCACCAAAGGCGTAAGCTGCTTGGTAGCAATCCTTTGCTACTTACCTAAAGCGAGAATAAAAATGAACTCAAGCAAATTTGTGGGGATGATCCTCATCGTCCTCGGTGCGCTGGCGCTGGGCTACGGCAGTTTCAGCTATACCAAGGACACCACCGCCGTCAAACTTGGCCCGCTCGAAGTGTCGGTCAAAGAAAAGGAAACGATCAATGTGCCGGTCTGGGCCGGCGTCGGCGCCATCCTGATCGGCGGTTTGCTGCTGGTCGTCGGCGGAAAGAAGTCCTAAGTTCGGAACCGAACAGAATTGCGTTCCATAGTTATCTATCCTCTCTCCACTTACTAAGGAGAAATAACTATGAAATCCAGAGCCGAATATATCGCCGCAATGAAGGTCCAGCTCGAGGACTTGAATGTGTCGATGGCAGTACTCGAAGCAAAAGCAAAGCAGGCCAGCGCCGACATGCAGGTCCAGTACAGCAGTGGCATGGAATCGCTGCGCAAGCAGCAGGCAGCGGCCATGGACAAGCTGGAAGAACTCAAGGACGCCGGCGACGAATCGTGGGAGCACATGATCGACAATATGGAAAAAGTCCGCGACGCCTTTGTTGATTCGTACAAGCACTTCAAATCCAAGTTCTAAACCAAGAGCGGGCCGCCTGGTCCGCTTTTTTTCGCCCATCTTCTTAGGAGCCCATCATGGGAACCATACTGCTCGTTATACTTATCCTGGCACTGATCGGCGCCATCCCTGCCTGGCCGCACAGCCGAAACTGGGGCTACGGCCCGAGCGGATTGACCGGTGTGGTTGTCATCATCCTCATTATCATGCTGCTTACCGGTCGTCTATAAACCAAGGACCCAAATAGATAAAGCGCCAGGTCTTCTCAGACCCGGCGCATTTTTTTGGCCCTTGGACCAGGTATTTAGCGCTGCGCGATATTGCCACGCTCATCGGACAGGACGATCTCGACCCGGCGGTTGAGCTGGCGGCCTTGCGCATCGCCATTCGATGCAACCGGCTGCGAAGGACCGAAACCGCGTGCCGCGACGCGCTCGGCGCCGACACCCATTGACATCAGGGCATCGCGCACGGCGGTCGCACGGCGGATCGACAGTTCCTGGTTGTACGTCAGGCTGCCGGTGCTGTCGGTATGGCCTTCGATCAGGACCGTGCGGGCAGGATTCTGGTTCAGCACCGTAGCCAGTTTCTGCACGGTGGCCATGCCATTAGGGCTCAGGACAGCGAGGTTGGTGCCGAACAGGACATCGCCCAGCGTGATGACAATGCCGCGTTCGGTTTTCTTGGCGGACAGCTCGGCCAGCTGGCTTTCGAGCTGGGCTGCGCGAGCCTGTGCTTCCTGGGTCTGGCGCAAGGCATCGGCAGCCTGGGTTTGCGCTGCCAGTGCGGCAAGACGGGCATGTTCCGCATCGGCTTCCGACATCGCCGCATTTGCCTTGGCCTTGTCCGCCTCTGCGGTACGGGCATCGAGGCGCAGCTGGTCACGTTCCTTGGCGGCAGTGGCAACGCTCGCTTCGGCCGCCTTTTGTGCCGCGACCTCCTGAGTCAGCGCAATCTTTTGCTTGGCAACATAGGCCAGCTTGTCGATCTCCGACAGGCTCTTGTGCTCCTTGGCAGCGGCATCGGCCAGCGACAGCGCGTCTCCCGATTGCTTCAGCTCCAGCGGCGCATAGCTTGCCACCCGCGGGTTGCTTTGGGCGGCCAGGTAATCGCTGTGAGCCTGGTCGAGCATGCTAGTGGTGGTTGGCGTCGTGCTACAGGCACTGATCAGTATGGCGACAGCGAACGTGATTGGCGTGAGGAGATTCTTGTTCATGATGGTTTCCTTTGGATGGTCGATGCGTTTCTGTTATTTGCTGCTGCGGGCGAGTTCTTCGCGCAACACATTGATGTCAGCCTGCAGGGCATCTGCCACCGTTTTTGCTTTGGCCGAATTTGCCTTGCCTTGTGCCAGCTTGGCGTCGGCTTGGGCCTGGGTGGCCAGGTCATTGGCCAGCTTGTAGTCCTTGGCTGCCATCGCTTTCTGCGACGCCGCCATTTTTTCGCGTGCCGATGCCATCTCGACCGGCGCGGCTTCGGTCCCGCCGGCACCAGCGGCATTTTCAACCGCTGCTTGCGACACCGCCACGCTGGCGGTGGCCGGAGTCTTCATGCTGCTGGCGCAACCGGACAGGATCAGGGCAGCAGCCATTGCGATTGGCAGGCACCAGATAGCTTTTGATTTTGTTTTCATTTCTTCCTCCGATATTCCATTGATCGACAAATGTTGCTTTCGATATGGACGTTATAGACGGCTGCCATGGTTAGATCTGTTCGCTTCCGAACTTAGGTTTGAAGTACTACCGAAAATGCGCATTTGAAATTGATGATGAATTGTGAATTCAGGCCTATAATTGGTTCAGCAATATCGAATTTCGGGTACTCCCCTAATTACAAAACATATAATTGGATGAGACATGAAAGCCTTCATATTTGCACTATCCGTACTCGGACTATTCGCTCCGGCATCGGCCCAAGCCCAATCCAATCCTGATGACGCCATTGCAATGGTCGACAAGGGCTTGGCCTTCATCAAGAAGAACGGCAAGGAAGCGTTGATCAAAGAGGTCAATGCGAAGAATTCCGAATTCATCAAGGGCGAGCTGTACCTGTATGTGCGCTCGGTCGACGGCACCATTGTTGCCCACCCGGTCAACCCGCGGCTGGTTGGCAAGAATCTGACGGTGCTGCCCGATGCCGATGGCAAGCTTTTCCGCAAGGAGATCCTCGAAACGGCCAAAGCAAAAGGCAAGGGTTGGGTCGACTACCGCTACAACAATCCGGTATCGAAAGAGATCGAGAAGAAATCGACTTATTTTGTCCTCAGCGGGGATGTAATACTTGAGGCTGGCATTTACAAAGGCAAGTAGTGCGAGCTACTCTGCGCCTGCTACTTGCCGCCGCCGTCGCACTCTTTCTGGCTGTGCCATGTGGAGCCATCGATATCCGCACTGTGGCGCAGGAAGCGGGGTTTCCCAAATTCGCGGCAATTGAAGACCAGGGCAAGTCGCAAGTCGGTGGTCTGTGTGTCGACATCATGCGTGCGATCGAACGGGTCGATCCCGACCTGCGCTTCGTCGGCGACCAGCAGTGGGTTCCGCTCATTCGCATCGAAGTGGGTATTAGCGCCGGCAAGCTTGACGCCGCGTGCGGGCTGATTCGCACCAACGAACGCAAGGCAAAGTTCGACTTCGTCGAAACACCCCTGTTCCCCGTCAATTACTATTTGGTGGTGCGCGCCAACGATGAAGTGAACGTGAAGGATTGGTCCGACGTGCGTCAGCTCGGCGAGAACGGAGTGATCCTGACGATACATGGCTATGTCGGCATTCTCAGCCACCTGCGCGGGGTTGGCGGGCTGCGCATCGATACGGGCGGGCGCGACACCAAGGTCAACCTGGAAAAACTGCTGGCCGGACGGGGCCGGTTTTTCATCCATCGCTCGCCGGGTGTCGTTAGCGAAGTTGCCAGTTCCGGTTTGCGGGACAAGGTCAAGATCCTGCCGACGGTCATGTATTCGGAGACTTTTCATATGATGGTTGCCCGATCCATGGCGCCACAGGTCAAGGACAGGATCAACAAGGCGCTGATTCAGCTGACAGCAAGCGGAGAGCTGGCGAGATTGAGCAAGAAATGGGAAGAGCGCAGCGAGGGCGAGCGCTGACCGTACTGCGCGGGCGCTAGCGGCCATACCAGTAGCGGGCATGCTCGGTCCGATACTGCCACGCCTGCAAGTGCGCGCCAAACAACAGGGTTATGGCGCCGCTGCGGTCGCTGCGCAAACTGTGGATGCCCAGTTGATCGTAGCGCGCCACCACCTGCGCCTTGGGGTGGTGATAGCGGTTGCGATGGCCGACCTGGAAGATCGCCAGCACCGGCTGCACCCCTGCCAGGAACGGCAAAGTCGACGAAGTACCACTGCCCAGCCTTATATTGAATTTTCGTATGTCTCATGAGTGAGTGAGTTCATTCCCCCCCTATGACGGGTACTCAAACTTGCCTGGCGATACAAATTTTTTGTCTCATTTCACGCGGATGACCGACCAAGGCCGATATTAGAAATCAAAAG
>CBDDRJ010000071.1:0-63107 GCA_965233055.1 uncultured bacterium | reverse complement strand
GCGCGCGACGAGCGCGCCGGCGGCTCCGCGCCGTCCGATGCCGGCGGTCCGCCATCATCACACGCCGGTGGCGCTGGCGCCGGCACGCGCGGGGCGATGCGGCGGGGTGGCCGGCGCGTGCTCGGCATGGCCTCGCTGGTGCGCCGGCTGGACCGGCTGCCGGTCGGCCTGCTGCCGCCGGCGCGCCCGTTCCACGACTGGTTCGACGGCATCGGCTGCAGCACGCTGGGGGCGCTGCGGCGCCTGCCGCGGCCGGGCCTGCAGCGCCGCTGCGGCCGCGCGCTGCTCGACATGCTCGACGCCGCGCACGGCATGACGCCCGAGCTGTTCGACTGGATCGAAGCGCCCGCCACCTTCCACGCCAGGCTCGAACTGTTCGCCCGCGTCGAGCATGCCGACCAGTTGCTGCACGGGGCGCAGCGCCTGCTGCTGCAGCTGACCGGCTGGCTGTGCGCGCACCAGCTGGCGGTCGAGCGGATCCGGCTGCTGCTCGAGCACGAGCGGGGCCGCCAGGCGGTGGCGCCGACGCCGCTCGAGATCGTGCTGGCCGAGCCGACCTGGCGCGACGAGCACCTGGTGCGCCTGCTGCGCGAGCGGCTGGCCAGCCTGGCCCTGACGGCGCCGGTAATCAATCTGACGCTGGAAGTGGTGCAGGTGCAGCCGATGGCGCCGCCGTCGGCCGAACTGTTCCCGACCCCGGGCGGCAGCGAACAGGACCAGCAGCGTCTGTTCGAATTATTGGCCGCCCGGCTGGGGCCGGAGAACGTGCTGCAGGCGGCGCCGCTGGCCGACTACCGGCCCGAGCTGGCCAATATGTGGCTGCCGGTGCAGCAAACGATCCGACCAAAGCTGCGCGATGCCAGCCTGCCGCCGGACGTGCAGAGCCTGCCGCGCCCGGTGTGGCTGCTGGCCAAGCCGGTCGCCCTGCTGCTGCGCAACCACCGGCCGTTCTACGGCTCGCAGCTGAAGCTGGTGTCGACGCCGGAACGGATCGAGGCCGGCTGGTGGAGCGCGCCGCAGACGCGCGACTATTTCATGGCGGAAGGGGAAGACCATGCCCATTACTGGGTGTACCGCGAGCGCATCGTCGGCAGCGCCGACGCGGCCGAGCTGCGCTGGTACCTGCACGGCTTGTTTGCGTAATCCAACCAGTTGGAGCTTGAATCATGAGTGTTTCCAACACCAAACACAGGACAAAACTGCTTCCCTTTGATGCCTCTCGTTACCTCGCTGACGATCACGCAATTGCCGAGTATGTAACGGCAGTACTCGACACCGAAGACGTCGAACTTCTTCTTCTCGCGCTCAACGATATCGCACGAGTCAAAGGGATGGCGCAAGTGGCTAAAGATGCTGGACTTGGGACGGAGAGTCTATACAAGGCGCTGGCACCAGGTGCCAAGCCACGTTTCGAAACGATACTAAGGGTAGCAAGGGCACTTGGCATCAAGTTCTCTGCACATCCTGCATGACACACCGCCATCTGTTTGCGTGCGCAGGCAAAACGGTTCAAAATGCGTTGTAAATGCAACGCAAGAGGCAAAAATGAAGACAGCGACTTTCCCATCCTTACGTGTCGATCCCGAGTTAAGGCAAGCAGCCGAAGACAGCTTGGAAGCCGGAGAAACCATATCGAGCTTCGTAGAACAATCGATACGCGACAGCATTGCGCGTCGCCAGCGCCAGCGCGAGTTCATGGAGCGCGGATTGGCTTCCCGCGATGAGGCGGCAAGCACCGGCGTCTATATCAGTTCAGATGCCGTCATGGACCGGTTGGAGAAAATGCTGGCGAATGCCAAGACCAAGGCGAAGGCCGGTCGATGACCTTCAAGGTTCGCTTTACGCAGCAGGCAGAAGCGGACATGGTCCGGCTATATGAGTTCGTCCTGGAACGTGATCCCAGCGACTTGGCGCTGGCAGAGCGAGCGCTCGACGCCATCAGAAATGCAATGCGAGGACTGGAGTTATCACCATTCAGCTATCGTAAGGCAACCGCGGGCAATTCCTTCTTGCGCGAAATAGTGATTCCGTTCGGCTCGTCGGGATATGTCGCATTGTTTGAGATAGACAATAACCAGACAGTGACCATCCTTGCAATCCGGCATCAACGTGAGGATGATTTTCATTAGATGCCTTGATGGCGCCTATTGGTCGCCGAGTTCGGCCGCCATACCGTTCCAGCCCTTTGTTTGGCAAAAGGTGAAACCCCGTTACGGGCGTTGTGCACGAGCTCGATATTCCTTCTTGGCGGGCTGAACGATATAAACCGCGACTTTGATTGCAGAAAGCGCTCTACTCGCCGTACTTGGCTTGATGTAGCCCAATTCCTGCTGGCAATTGCTCGTCGACAATCGGTCTAGCAGTTCAATCCCCACTTCAGGAGGCTTCAATGGCAATCGACGCATATCTGCAAATCGACGGCATCAAGGGTGAATCGGCCGACTCGGCCCATCAGTCTTGGATTGAGATCGCTTCGGCCCAATGGGGCGTCGTACAACCCATGAGCAAAACAGCATCCACAAGCGGCGGCCATTCTGCCGAGCGGTGTGAGCATCGGACTCTTTCATTCACTAAGATCGCTGACTTGGCATCTCCGATCCTGATGCAGACCTGTTCGATGGGAAAGACGATTCCTAAGGCAAAGATCGAACTCATGCGCGCTGATGGCGATGGCAAGCCCGTCAAGTACTACGAGGTCGAGCTTGAAAATGTGATGATCGCCAGCATGGAGCAAGTGGTAAGCGCCGGTAGCATCCTGCACGATTCCATTGGCCTCCGCTTTTCCAAAGTCAAGTGGAAGTACTCGCAGCAAAAGATCGGCGGTGGTACTGGCGGCAATACGGCCGGTGGTTGGGACCTGTGTGGCAACAAGTGCGCATGAACGAGGCGCGCCATGATCGACGACCCTCTGCGTCCAACTAAAGACTCTCGCGCTTACTTCATGCTCCCGCAGGCTCCGATGGATTCGGGATATTACGTCTATGGAGACCTGCACAATAAACCTGCAAACGGGGCCTATCAATATGCGCATCCGCTAATGATAACTGCGATCCTACGTGTCGCACTGGAATGGCAAGCCATTGACTCGCGGCGAATTGGCATTGGAGACATCAGTCTTGCCGGCGGGAAAAAGACGCCGGATCATTCATCTCATAAGACCGGCCTTGAAGTGGACGTTCGTCCGTTGCGCAAAGATGGCCTTGAACAGCCGGTAACCTGGGAAGAGACGAAGTACTACGATAAGGATGCTACCGCGAAGCTCATCGAGATGTTTCGTACTTTTGCGCCAGTCGCCTACATCCTATTCAATGGACCCGATATTCCATTTGTGCAGAAGGCGGAACTTCACGACAATCATTTTCATGTTGGGTTGCGAGGAAAATGATGCGAACGCTAATTTGGTTGGTGTTGGGTGCCGCGGCCGCTGTGCTTTCGCTGGCCCACGCTGCGGATCCGTCATCCGACCCATTTGGATTGTGGAAATCATTTCCGGGCATATACAAGGTTCATTCCGGCGCTGTTTCGGATCGGGCCGAGGCAACGGCAACTGAGCGCATGCTGACTGTGCATGTTGACGGTAAGGCCGCAAAGGAAATATTCGATTCAATAGGCCCGGATTTTTATCCAACATGCACTGGTGAGGAGGGCGACCGGGACCGGCGCAAGAAGGGAGTCTATTGTTCGTATCAAAAGGAAGATACGAAGGCAAAGGGCGGCCCTTACCGTTGCTGGATTGGGCTCAATCTTCGGACTGGGGATAGTGTTGCGACAGTGAGCTGCTAAATTCACTGTGGTCTATGATCAAAAGGCCACTATCAAGTTGATTTCGCTGTTCGCTGATCACCCCATGGTCAAAGTCATATACTTCAACGACCACATCGTGCAACAGGCAATAGGCGGAAATCGCGTCAAGTCAGCACCGACACATGACAACCACTTTCATGTTGACTTGGAGGGGCGCTGCCGATGAGGGTAAACCATATGCTCCGGGCAGCGGTACTGTTGTCCTTGCTCTTGACGAGTCATGCCATTGCCGCCGAATCAAAGCCGGTCCCGCTATCTAGTACAGAGCCCGAATTTCAGCGATTCATCCAACTACTGAAAAATGCAATAAGGATCAAGGATGCGCCGTTTATCTACGCGCAGTTGGCGAGCGACTACTACCTGGAACGAGATTTCGGCGGATCTTTAGATCCGTCTGCCCCTCCGACAAAAAATTTCAGTGTCAGCTTTCCACTCAATAATGCGGATCTCGCGCCAGAGTACAAAGACCATGGCTGGCGTGAATTCCGACGCGCCATTTCCGGCAAGTCATTTGAAAGCAAGAAGGACGGACAACTTTGCGTTCCTCATGGCGCGCTCGACAAGGAGCCATTTCCACACTCGCAATTGTGCTTCCGCAAGAAGGCCGGCAGTTGGAAAATCCAGGGGCAGATCAATGGGGGCGATTGAGACCGTGGCGGAGCAGCCATTCTCTGCCCATCCACTCACTCGTCATCGAACTCGGCCGCCAGGTCCTTCCAGCCCTTGGTCTTGGCAAACGCGCAAAACTCTTCCGGGGCGTCGAGCACGATCAGCTTGCGCTCCTGCAACGCCGGGTCGCTGTGGCCAAAGTCTGGCCCCACATAGCCGAGGCTGCGCAGGCGGGCGATGATGTTGCCCACCATCACCTTGTCCTTGTGCAAGGTGCCGTCGCTGGCTGCGGCCAGGTCGACGTACACGTCAATGATCCCGTAACCCTCGTCAAAGATGCGAATCGCCTTGATGTCGTGGGAACGGCCGCTGCTGTCGAGGGCCTTGAACGGGCCGGACAGCTGGATGTCGGTATCGGTTGTCATGCCCCCAGTATAAGCCACGCAAAAATATTTTGACTGCTATTGGGACAAAAATCGCGTTTTTCAAGGCCTTGAAAAGGCGATCTGGAGCCTTAGATTGGACGCATCGGATGCTCACTTTGAGGTCCGACAACTTATCGCTTAACTCATCAAAAGGATATTTATCATGCGTACTATCGACCTGGCTCCCCTGTATCGCTCGGCAATCGGCTTTGACCGCCTCGCACAATTGCTTGAAGCACAGCGCGCTGACGCCCAACCGAGCTACCCACCGTATAACATCGAACTGGTCACTGACGACAGCTACCGCATCGTCATGGCGCTGGCCGGTTTCGACCGCTCCGAGATCGACATCGTCGCCGAGCGCGACAGCCTGCACATTGTCGGCCGCAAGCAAAAAGACACTGCCCAGCGCACCTTCCTGCACCGTGGCATTGCCGCCCGTGACTTCGAACAGCGCTTCCAGCTGGCCAACCACGTCAAGGTGACGACGGCTTCGTTCGACAACGGCATGCTGACCATCGAACTGGTGCGCGAAGTGCCGGAAGCGCTCAAGCCGCGCAAGATCAATATCAGCGGCGGCGACAACGTGCATGCACTGGAACGCCAGGCTGCGTAATACCCGGCTTCATTTCTTCTTTCCCCTTTGCTCCCTCCGCCAGCAGCTGCCAAGCTGCTGGGGCAGGGAGTTTTTTCCGTCCCTTTTTTACTGGGCCGGCGCTTGATTTTTCGCACGAAAAATTAAGCGCGGCCTAAGACTCTTGCTGCATATTGGAACCATTGACAACCCCATCTTCTCAAACAAGGAGCGTGTATGAAACCTCAAGGCGAAATCGTCGGTATTTCCGCTAAGCGACTCATGCTTGCACTGGCTGGTGCCGGCATCATCGGCGGCGGTGTGGGCGCCATTGCAATGAACCATAATAATGCGACCGCCAGCGGGGCCGCCCCGGCCGCCGTCGCCGCCGCTGCGCCGGCCCCGGTTGCGACCGCAGCCGCCGTGCCGGCCGGCGTGACCTTGCCCGATTTCACCCAGATCGTCCAGCGCATGGGCCCGGCCGTCGTCAATATCCGTGTCACCGGCACCACCCGCACCGGCTACGGCGGCGGCAACGGCGAGCGTGTCCAGCGCGGCGACCCGTTCGGCGACGATCCATTCTTCGATTTCTTCCGCCGCTTCCAGGGCCCGCAGGGTCGTGGCCAGCGCGACATTCCCGTGGTCGGCGCCGGCTCCGGCTTCATCATCAGCGCCGACGGCTTGATCCTGACCAATGCGCACGTGGTGCGCGATGCCAAGGAAGTGACGGTCAAGCTGACCGATCGCCGCGAATTCCGCGCCAAGGTGCTCGGCTCCGATCCGAAGACCGATGTGGCCGTGCTCAAGATCGATGCCAAGAACCTGCAGACGGTGCCAATTGCCAAGGCCAACGACCTCAAGGTGGGCGAGTGGGTGCTGGCGATCGGTTCGCCGTTCGGCTTCGACAATACGGTGACGGCCGGCGTGGTCAGCGCCAAGGGCCGCTCGCTGCCGGACGGCAGCAATGTGCCCTTCATCCAGACCGACGTGGCCGTGAACCCGGGCAACTCGGGCGGTCCGCTGTTCAATACGCGCGGCGAAGTGGTCGGCATCAACTCGCAGATCTATAGCCAGAACGGCGGCTACCAGGGCCTGTCGTTCGCCATTCCGATCGACGTGGCCAGCCGCATCAAGGACCAGATCGTCACGACCGGCAAGGTGCAGCATGCCAAGCTGGGCATCCAGATCCAGGAAGTGGGGCAGGACTTCGCCGATTCGTTCAAGCTCGAATCGCCCGAAGGGGCGCTGGTGGCCAGCATCGAACGGGGCGGCGCGGCCGACAAGGCCGGCCTGAAGTCGGGCGACATCATCCGCAAGGTCAATGGCCAGACTATCGTCGCTTCGCTCGATTTGCCGGCGATCATCAGCATGTCGCGTCCGGGCGAGAAGGTCAAGCTCGACGTCTGGCGCGACGGCAAGATCATCCAGGTCGAAGCCAAGCTGGCCGATGCCAGCGACAAGACGGCGATGGCGGACGACGACGAAGCGGGCCCGTCCGACAAAGGCGCCAAGCTGGGCCTGGCGCTGCGCCCGCTCGAGCCGATTGAGCGGCGCCGCTCCGGCATCGCCGCCGGCCTGCTGGTCGAGGATGCCGATGGCGCCGCCGCTTCGGCCGGCGTGCGGCCGGGCGACGTATTGCTGGCCATCAACGGCAAGGCCGTCACCACGGTCGAGCAGGTGCGCGACGTGGTGGGCAAGGCGAGCAAATCGGTGGCCTTGCTGATTCAGCGCGGGGGTGACAAAATCTTCCTGCCGGTGCGGATCGGTTAATCAAGTCTGGGGAACGGATGCGCCTGCTGCTGGTAGAAGATGACACGATGATCGGTGAAGTGGTGCTCGACCTGCTCAGGGCCGAGCACTACGCGGTCGACTGGGTCAAGGATGGCGACATGGCCGACACCGCCCTGCAGACCCAGGCCTACGACCTGGTCGTGCTCGACCTTGGCCTGCCGCGCAAGGACGGACTCGACGTGCTGCGGGCGATGCGCATCCGCAAGGACGCCACGCCGGTGCTGGTGGCCACTGCGCGCGATGCGGTGGCCCAGCGCATTGCCGGCCTCGACGCAGGGGCCGACGACTACGTGCTCAAACCCTACGATATGGAAGAAATGCTGGCCCGCATCCGCGCCTTGCTGCGGCGCGCGTCGGGGCGGGCCGAGCCGGTGTTCGAGCACGGCAAGGTCAGCATCCATCCTGCCACCCGCGAAGTGACGGTCGACGGCAATCCGGCCTCGCTGTCGGCGCGCGAATGGGCGGTGCTCGAAGCCCTGATCGCGCGGCCGGGCGCGGTGCTGTCGCGCGCCCAGCTGGAAGAAAAATTGTACAGCTGGCGTGACGAAGTCAGCAGCAATGCGGTCGAAGTCTATATCCACGGCCTGCGCAAGAAGCTCGGCAGCGAGCTGATCCAGAATGTGCGGGGGCTCGGTTATATGGTGCCCAAGTGATGTCAGTGACGCACTCGCTGCGCGGGCTCGGTTATATGGTGCCCAAGTGATGTCAGTGACGCACTCGCTGCGTGGCCGCCTGCTGTGGTTCCTGCTGGCGGCCATTTCCATTGCGGCCATCGCCCAGGCGGTGATCGCCTACCGCACGGCGCTGTCCGACGCCGACCAGATTTTTGACTACCACATGCAGCAGATGGCCCTGTCGCTGCGCGGCGGGGCGCCGCTGGCCAATACCGAGGCGCGCTACGGCGGCGCGGGCGACCCCGAGAACAACGATCTGGTGGTGCAGGTGTGGACGCCGGACGGCGTGCAGGTGTTCCGCACCGTGACGCGGGCCCAGCTGCCGCAGCTGGCGGTGCTGGGCTTCTCGAATGTCGAGGCGAACGGCACCACCTACCGCATTTTTTCGGTGCAGACCAATTCGCAGACGGTGCAGGTGGCGCAGGACATGGCAGTGCGGCGCCACATGGCGAGCAGCCTGGCGCTGCGCACGATGGCGCCGATCGCGCTGATGGTGCCGCTGCTGATGCTGGCCGTGTGGTGGGTCATCAGCGGCTCGCTCAAACCTGTTGCCAGGGTGCGCACGCAGGTGGCGGCGCGCCAGCCGGACGACCTGTCGCCGGTGTCGGAAGCGGGCCTGCCGGACGAAGTGCGGCCGCTGGTGCAGGAACTGAACCTGCTGTTCGGCCGCGTCAAGACGGCGTTCGACGCGCAGCAGAATTTCGTGGCCGACGCCGCGCACGAACTGCGCTCGCCGCTGGCCGCGCTCAAGCTGCAGGTCGCCAGCCTCGAGCGCGCCGAAAATGACGAAGCACGCGGCGTGGCAGTGGGGCGCCTGACGGCCGGCATCGAACGCGCGACGCGGCTGGTCGAGCAGTTGCTGGTGCTGGCCAGGCAGGAAGAGGGCGCTGCCGCCGGCACCGGGCCGGTCGATCTGGCCGCGCTGGGCCGGCAGGCGCTCGGCGAGCTGGCCGCCAATGCCCAGGCCAAGAACATCGACCTCGGCCTGCACCATGCCGACGAGGTCAGCGTGAACGGGCAATCGGACGCCTTGCTGATCCTGCTGCGCAACCTGATCGACAACGCCATCAAGTACACGCCGGCCGGCGGCCGGGTCGACCTGGAGGTCCGCTCCGAAGGCGGCGGCACCTTGATCGAAGTGCATGACAGCGGGCCGGGCATTCCGGTGGAAGAACGCGAACGCGTGTTCGACCGCTTCTACCGCATCGCCGGCAGCGCCGCTGGCGGCAGCGGCCTGGGCATGGCAATCATCAAAGCCATCGCCGACCGCCACAACGCCACCCTCACGCTGGGCCAGTCGGAACGCCTGAATGGCCTGCAAGTGACCGTGCGTTTCCCGTAGGGTCGGTAAGCTCCGCTTACCCACGCGGATCTCCGCATGACCGCGCCGCCGCGTAGGGTGGGCACTGCGTGCCCACGCGGACTTTCGCGTTACCGTAGTGCCGCTTCAGCCGCGTAGCGTGGGTAACTCTGTTACCCACGCAAATCTCTGCATGACCGCGACCCCGCGTAGGGTGGGCACTGCGTGCCCACGCGGACTTTCGCGTTACCGTAGTGCCGCTTCAGCGGCCCCACCGACGAAAATAAACTGCCCGCGCAACTGCGTGCGAATCTCGCATTCCTTGCCCACCGCCGCACCCTGCAATAAGGTCAGACCGCGCCCCAGCAGAGCCGTCAGCGCGCCCGCCGCCACCCCGGTCGCGCTGTCTTCCATCGACGGTTCAAGGTGGTTGAAGTTACGCCCCTCAAAGCGTCCATCATCGAGCCTGCAATACGCGTAGCAGCCATTGACGCCGTGCTGCCGCCCCCACGCAGTGATGGCAGCCAGGTCCGGCTGCAGCGCATACAAGGCAGCCCGGCTGCCCACATCCACCAGCAACTTGGGGCTGCCAACCGACGCGACCACGCCCGGCAATGCCAAACCCAGCAAATCCGGCACGCTGACCTCTGGCACCACCTGCCGCTGTAAACCAACCAGCACCATTGCATCGCTCTGCTCCAATTCCAGCACTTGCCCGCGCATGCTGGTCGTCAGCTTGCGCGCGGCGCTGCCGTGCCGTTCAAACAGCAGATGCCCGGCCGCCAGCGTGGCGTGCAGGCACAGCGGGCTGCGCGCATGCGGATAGTAATAGTCGACGACATCGCCATCGAGGAACACGCAGGCCGGCTTGTTGCGCCCGGTGGCGAACGCCTGGCGCGCCTGCACATCGGGCTCGAATCCTTCGACCACCAGCGCGGCATTGCCCATGCCCGGGCGGGCGCCAAAACACAGTAACTCTTTGATCTGCATCGAAATCCTTGAAACGGGGCGGGGCTAGGGTATACTGTGTTTTTATACAGTAGTATTTGAACTTTCCATTTTATCAGCTATGGCAAACCCCCTCTTGCCCCGGGGGCAGAACCTGCCGGAATACGCCGAGCTGTTCTGCCTGTCCAATTTTTCGTTCCTGCAAGGCGCATCGCACGCCGAGGAACTGGTCGCGCGCGCCGTCAAGCTCGGCTATGCGGCGCTGGCCATCACCGACGAGTGCTCGCTGGCCGGCGTGGTGCGCGCCCATGGCGAGGCCAAAAAGGCCGGCCTGCCGCTGCTCATCGGCGCCCATTTCCACCTGCTGGGCGGCGACGGCAAGGTGGCGCTGTCGCTGCTGGCGCTGGCCCAGCACCGCGAGGGCTACGGCAACCTGGCCCAGCTCATCACCACCGGCCGCACCCGCGGCGCCAAGGGCAGCTACCAGCTGGGGCTGGCCGATCTGGCGCAGGGCCCGCTGGCCGGCCTGCCCGGCTGCCTGCTGGTGCTGCTGCCGCACTACCCGTCGCACGAGGCGCACGACATCGACCGCCTGCATGCCCAGGCCGCGTGGATGGCGGCCACCTTTCCCGGCCGCGCCTGGCTCGGCCTGAACCTGCTGCACCGCGCCTTCGACCAGGCGCACCGCCTGACGATCGACGAGGTGGCCCTGCAGCACGGCTTGCCGGTGACGGCCGTCGGCCATGTCTGCATGCACGTGCGCTCGCGCAAGCCGCTGATGGACACGCTGTGCGCGATCCGCATCGGCAAGCCGGTCGGCGAGTGCGGCTACGCGCTGGCGCAGAACGCCGAGCAGCATTTGCGCGGCCGCCTGCGGCTGTCCAATATCTACCCGCCCGAGGCGCTGCAACAGAGCGTGCGGATCGCCCGCCTGTGCACGTTTTCGCTCGACGAACTGCGCTACGAATACCCGGACGAACTGGTGCCGCCTGGCCAGACCCCGGCCGCCTACCTGCGGGCGCAAACCTATATCGGCGCCCACCACCGCTTCCCGCAAGGCATACCGGCCAAGGTGCAGGCCCAGATCGAGCACGAGCTCGAGCTGATCGCCGACTTGCGCTACGAGCCCTACTTCCTGACCGTCTACGACATCGTGCGCTATGCGCGCTCGAACCATATCCTGTGCCAGGGGCGCGGCTCGGCGGCCAACTCGGCCGTCTGCTACTGCCTCGGCGTCACCGAGGTCGATCCCGGCCGCGCCAACCTGCTGTTCGAGCGTTTCATCTCCAGGGAGCGCGCCGAGCCGCCGGACATCGACGTCGACTTCGAACACCAGCGGCGCGAAGAAGTCATCCAGTACATCTACAATAAATACGGGCGTTCGCGCGCGGCGCTGGCGGCGGTGGTCATCAGCTACCGCCCCAAGAGCGCCCTGCGCGACAGCGGGCGCGCGCTCGGCGTCGACCTGGCCATCGTCGACAAGGTCGCCAAGACCCACCACTGGTTCGACAGCCGCGACGACCTGCTCAATCGCCTGGCCGAATGCGGGCTCGATCCGCAGGCCCCGCTGTCGCGCCAGTGGGCCACGCTGGCCCAGCAGTTGCTGGGTTTCCCGCGCCACCTGTCGCAGCACCCGGGCGGCTTCGTCATCTCGGCCGGCCTGCTGTCGCGCCTGGTGCCGATCGAAAACGCCGCCATGCCTGAGCGCAGCGTGATCCAATGGGACAAGGACGACCTCGAAGAACTGGGCCTGCTCAAGGTCGACGTGCTGGCGCTGGGCATGCTGTCGGCATTGCGCCGCACGCTCGAGCTGGTCGGGCAGCGCCGCGGCTGCGTGTTCTCGATGCAGGACATCCCGGCCGAAGACCCGGCCACCTACGACATGATGTGCCAGGCCGACACGGTCGGCGTGTTCCAGATCGAGTCGCGCGCGCAAATGAGCATGCTGCCGCGCATGCTGCCGCGCACCTTCTACGACCTGGTGATCGAGGTGGCCATCGTACGCCCGGGCCCGATCCAGGGCGGCATGGTCCACCCCTATCTGCGGCGGCGCCAGGGTTTTGAGGCGGTGCATTACCCACGCCCCGAGATCCGCGTTGCGCTCGAGCGCACGCTGGGCGTGCCGCTGTTCCAGGAACAGGTGATGCAGGTGGCGATGGTGGCGGCCGGCTTTTCGCCGGGCGAGGCGGACCAGCTGCGGCGCGCGATGGCCGCATGGAAGCGCAAGGGCGGGCTGGAAAAATACTACCACCGCATCGTCGGCGGCATGCTCGAGCGCGGCTACGAGATGGAATTCGCCGAGGCCATCTTCAGCCAGATTCAGGGCTTTGGCGAATACGGTTTCCCCGAATCGCACGCGGCCAGCTTTGCCTTGCTCGCCTATGCCAGCTGCTGGCTCAAGTGCCACGAACCGGCTGCCTTCCTGTGCGCTTTGCTCAACAGCCAGCCGATGGGTTTCTATAGCCCGTCGCAGCTGGTGCAGGATGCCAAGCGCCATGGCATCACCATCATGCCGCTCGACATTGCCGTCAGCGGCTGGGATTCGACGCTGGAAGAGCCCGGCGATCAGGACGAACAGGGCGGGCAATGTCGGACGGGGCGGGCAAGGCAAGGTCGGATGGAGCCGGCACGACAGGACTGGGTGGGGCAGGCGCTGCGGTCCGACCGCTCAGGCCCGGCCGCCATGCCGGCCGCCGATGCCGGAGCAGGCGCCATGGCGCCCGGCCCGGCCGGCCAGCCGGCGGTGCGGCTCGGGCTTTCGCTGGCGCGCGGCATGCGGCGCGAGGTTGCTGCCCGCATCGAGGACGCGCGTGCCATCAGGCCATTTGCCAGCGTGGCCGACCTGGCCCGCCGTGCCGCGCTCGACCGCCACGACTTGCAGGTGCTGGCCGCCGCCAATGCGCTGGCCGGCCTGGCCGGCAACCGGCGCGATGCGCTGTGGCAGGCGGTCGGCGCGGTGGCCGACAAGGACTTGCTGCGTCCGACCACGGTGGCCGAGGACTTGCCGCAGCTGGGCCGGCCCACCGAGGGTGACGACATCGTCAGCGACTACCGCGCGCTCGGCATGTCGCTGGGGCGCCACCCGCTGGCGCTGCTGCGCCCGCAATTGCTGGCGCGCCGCTTCATCCCGGCCGACGTGCTGGCCGGCTTCCAGGACGGGCAGCTGGCGCGCGCCTGCGGCATCGTCACGGTGCGCCAGCGGCCCGGCACCGCCAAGGGCGTGCTGTTCATGACGATCGAGGACGAAACGGGCAATGTCAATGTGATCATCTGGCCCAAGCTGGTCGAGCAACAGCGGCGTGAAGTGCTCAATGCGCCCTTGCTGGGCGTCTATGGGATCTGGCAACGGCAGGGCGAGGTGCGGCACCTGGTGGCCAAGCGGCTGGTGGACCTGTCGGCCCTGCTGGGCAAGCTCGACGCCAGTGGCAGCCGCAATTTCTGCTGATCAGGGTGGCAACGCCAGCCAGCCGGCATAGCGTCGGATGATCGCGGCACTGCTGCCATCCTTTTCCATCGCCCTGGCAGCGGCATTCATCGCATCGACCAGCTGGTTCGGGACCTTGGGGTTGCAGGCCAGGTAGATCTTGACGCGGTTAAAGGTCAGCACCGGCACGATCTGGCCTGCCAGGCCGGCACGTTCAATGGCTGCCGTGCCCCACTTGAGGCTCGATGCCCACAGGTCGATGCGGTTGCGCACCAGCTTGCCGGGGTTGTCGGCGACACTGCTGGTCGATTCGACTTGCAGGCCGCGAGCAAGCAGGTAGGTCTCGCGCGCGTCGCCGGCCGACGTGCCGATGCGCATGCCGCGCGCATCGTCCAGGCTGGCAATGCGCAACTTGCGGTCAGCCCGGGCAAACAGGACCCATTCATTGTCTTCGATCGGACCGACCCATTTGAACAGGGTTTCCCGCTCGGCGGTGCGGGCGGTCGAAAAGACGCAGGCATTGTCATTGTCCAGTGCCAGCATATAGGCGCGCTTCCACGGGAAGATGCGCAGCGTGTAGTCGGTATGGGTGCGGAGCATGATTTCGCGCACGATGTCGGTCGCGTAACCGACCACGCGGCCATCCTGTTCCATGCTGCCGGGCGGCGTATTTTCCGTCGTAATCTGCAAGGTGGCCGCGTGCACGGGCCCGACGGCAATTGCCGCCAGCAACAGGGCAGCCACCCGGGCCCGGTGGCGCGGGGCGGCTGCATGGTGGCAATGTAGGCGGCGTTGCATGGTGTGCGTTTGGGTCAAAGGGCCCCGCTGCGGGCTGGCAGCGGGGCGGCCCGCTTACTTGCCGGCCATCTGGCGGTTCTGTTCGTCCAGCCAGGTCTTGAGCGGCGCGAAGTAGTCGAGCAGAGCGCCGCCGTCGATCCTGTCTTCGCCGGTCGCCGCCTTCAGCGCTTCCTGCCATGGCTTCGATGCGCCCATGGTCAGCAAGGCTTGCAGCTTCTCACCGGCCTTCTTGTTGCCGTACACCGAGCAGCGGTTCAGCGGGCCGACATAGCCGGCTTCGCGGCACAGGGCGCGGTGGAACTGGAACTGCAGCATGGTGGCAATGAAGTAGCGCGCATACGAGACGTCGGCCGCCACGTGGTACTTGGCGCCGGCATCGAAGCCGTCCGCCGTGATCGGCCCCGGACGCGACACGCCCTGATATTTCTCGCGCAGTTCCCACCACGACTTGTCGAAGTCGGCCGGCTTGATCTTGCCGGCGTAGACGTCCCAGCGCCACTTGTCGACCAGGTAGGCGAACGGCATGAAGGCCACCTTCGACAGCGCGCGTTCCATCAGCGGGCCGATGTCGTCGCCGGCCACCGTGGCGGTGTCCTTCAGGCCGACCTTGTTCAGGTAGTCCGGCGTGATCGACAGGGCGACGGTGTCGCCGATCGCTTCGTGGAAGCCGTCATTGGCGCCGCCCTGGAACAGGTGGGGCTGATTGCGGTAGCCGAGGTAGTAGTAAATATGGCCCAGTTCGTGGTGGATCACGCTGAAGTCTTCGGCGGTCGGCGTGATGCACATCTTCATGCGCACGTCGAGCTTGCCGTCCATCGGCCAGGCCGACGCGTGGCACACCACTTCACGGTCGCGCGGCTTGGTCAGCAGCGAGCGGCTCCAGAAGGTCGGCGGCAAGGGCTCCATGCCGAGCGAGGTGTAGAAGCGTTCGGCGTATTTGGTCATCTCGACCGCGTCGGTCTTCTTCGCCACCAGGGTGCCGGTCAGGTCGAACTTGTCAATGTCGGTGGCCGGCTTGAGGATCGGGTAGAGGTTGTTCCAGGTCTGGCTCCACATATTGCCGAACAGGTGGGCCGGCACCGGACCGCTGGCCGGCACCACGTCCGGGCCATAAGTCAGCCTTAGTTTGTGGCGGGTATAGGTGTGCAGCGAATCGTACAGCGGCTTGACCTGCTGCCACAGGCGTTCCATCTCGGTGGAAAACTGCTCCGGCGTCATGTCGTAGTTGGAGCGCCACAGCGCGCCCGTGTCGGCAAAGCCCATTTCGCGCGCGCCCTTGTTCGACAGCACCGTGTAGTCGATATAGCGCTGCTTGTATTCGGGGGCCTGGGCGTGCCAGCCCAGCCAGATTTCCTTCAGCTTGGCCGGGTCGCGGCTGTCGGCCAGGATCTTCTCCATCTTGCCAAGTGGCAAGCATTCCCCCGCCGTGCCGTCGGCCAGCTTCGGGCAGTACTTGGCCTTGCCGTAGGAGCCGTTCAGGCCGGCCGCCAGGCGGGTATAGGTGTCGCGGTCGCCGGCGTCCGACAGCATCAGCGTCAGTTGCAACAGCTTTAATTTGCGGGCAGTCGCCTGCGGCAGCTTGAGGCCGTTGAAGCGGCGTGCCTGCAGCGCCAGTTCACCGGCGGCCGACAGGCGCTGGGCGCCGGCGGCGGCCGTCATCGCTTCGGTGTCGTCGGTAATGAAATTCTGCGCGACCCATTCGGCGCGGGCGCCGTTGAAGTCGAGCGCCTTCAGGCGCGCTTCGGCGGCCAGCACGAATTGTTCGGCTTCAGCGACGGTGGCTTTGGTGGTCTTGGTGGTGGCCTTGGCCGCAGGCGCGGCGGCAGCGGTGGCAGTCATGCCCAGGCTGGCTACCAGCAAGGCGGCAGCCGTCATCTTTAATTGGTTCAAGTGGTCTCTCCGGTGTATTTACATATTTAGTGAAACGTAACAGTGCAATGCAGAGTGCCTGCCGTGCCGGCAAATCGCAAGTCTGCGTTGCAAATGCTCGCGATAGTACACACTATCGCTGCGCTTTGCGCCTTGCCCTGCAAATGCCGGCACGTCCTTCACTCAGCATTCCACTATTACGTTCCACTATTCCCGCGCATTTACGTGCAGGAACGGTATTAAAACACGACCGGGAGACCAGGCGCCTTTTTTTGGCGCAGCCGGGTGGAGCAGGTCAGGATGGGGTCGAACGGCTGTAATGGTCCTTGACCTGGCTGGCCCAGTCCGGATTGGCCATGTCGGGCCAGTGGTCGGCGTCGAAGCCGGGGGCGTTTTCGATGCGCTCCTTGGCAACGGCCAGCGTGAAGCGCTTGTTGGCGGTATCGAGAGTCAGCGCATCCCACGGAATGGCATACAGGCGCTCGCCAAGGGAGAAGACGCCGCCCGTAGCCATGACCACGTAGGCAACGCGGCCGGTGCGCATGTCGAGCATGATTTCCTTGATTTCGCCAAGGCGTTCGTTCTGCAGATTGTAGACTTCGTCGCCGATCAGGGTGTCGGCACCCATTAGCCCGGGGCCGGGGCCCTCATGGCCGCTGTCGGTGTAGTTGCCGAATTCGTCGAGATTATTCAATGACATGGTGACCTCCTTGTAAGAGAGTTCATCTTGTCCTTTGATTCAAATCAAGTCTGTTACTTAGCGCACGCAAAGCAAGCCGTTCCTGACGGCATTTACTTCGTTTGGCTCGCCGCGCCGGCGCCCTGGGTCAGCAAGCGGATGCGTTCGCTCGTTGCCGGATGGCTCGACGCATAGCCCATCGTCGCACGCAGCCAGCGCGGCATCTTGCTCGCGACCACACTGTTTTCATCCATCAGCTTCTGGAACAGCGCGCCCAGCGGCGCTGTCGGCAACTGCCGGTGCGCCATCAGCGCAATCGCGTAGTTGTCGGCTTCGGTTTCCATCGCGCGCGAATGCTGCATCTGCAGCAGTAAGGCCGGGATGCCGGACGCGACCGCGCTGAAGTCGCCGAACAGCGTCGCCGCCAGCGCCACCGTCAGCGACGAGCGGGCCAGCGCGCGCATGCTGTGGCGGCCCTGCACATGGCCAATCTCATGGGCGAAGACGCCGGCCAGCTGGTGCTGTTGGAAGGAGGTAATTTCGTTTTCTTTGCCGACGACCTTCCTGATCATCTCATCGGTCATGACGATGGTCCCGTCGGGCAGGGCGAACGCATTGGCGCCGACCGGCGGCACATGGCGCACCAGCAGCAGCAAAGGCTGGCGCGGCGCGGATGGCTTGATGCCGTCAAAGATGGCCTGCACTGCGGCGATGCGCTGGTCGGACAGGCGCGATGGTTTCATCATCTCCAGTTCCAGCGCAGCCAGCGATTGTTTGCCCAGCGCGCTGTCGAGCGTGGCCGGGGCCAGCGCCACGATGCGCTCGGCCGCCAGCGGGATGCCCCATTCGACGGTGGCAAACAGCACGCCGCACAGGGCCACCAGCGCGCACAGCGCGCTGACCCAGCGTTCCTGCAGGCGCATCACGAAGGATTTTCGAAACGCCAGCGCAAGGTGCAGCGCCTGCTTGTCGCCATCGCCGCTTACTTCGCAGTAGGCGCCATCGGGAAAATTGACGACCGATGGCGCGCCGGCGAATGGTTCGACCAGCCTGACGTCGGCGATCGGGTAATCAAGGCTCAGCTCGGCATTGCTGAGCATGAGCTTGCCGTCCGCACTGGCCAGCTCGACCTGGTGGCTGCGGGCACTCTTGCCGTCGAAAAAGCGCGCTGCGATCATCAAGGGCCCGCCTTACAGTGCCAGGTCGATGCCGAACAGGTCGGCAACACCGTCGGCGCCGCCATCGCTGCTGGCCGTCGAACCGGCCATGATATGGTCGAAGCTGTCGTCGGTCTCGACCCGCATATTGTCCAGGTGGAACTGATAGACGCTGACCACGGCGAACGGACGGTACAGGCCCAGCGTCACCAGGGTCAGGATGACGTTGACTGCCTGCAGCCGGATGAAAGGCCAAACCTTCAGTTCGGACTTGATCCAGATGCCCGGGAAACTGGTATTGGTCCACACCATATTGGCGAGGCGCACATGCAGGTAGCAGCCGGCCAGCAGATACATCAGGTAGGCGGTCAGCGCGCCGATCAGGAAGGGGATTACCTTACTTGCCGTAAAGCCGAAATTGAGGGAGTTGCCGCTCACCTTAGAGGAAGTGATGAGGGCGACAACAATGCCGATGCCGATGGTGAGCGCGACGGCCAGCAGGCCCAGCGCCAGCGCCAGCAAATAGGGGCCGTAAAAGCGCGCTGCCCGCACCTCGTAGCGCGACGCCAGATTGCCGAACCCGAAATGCTGGTGCTGGTAGGCTTTGATGACGCCGTGCATCCAGGGCCACAGCAGGTACAGCGCAATGATCGACAACAGGGCCTTCGGATCCTTGGTGATGGCCACCAGCACCGTCGGCAGCATGAACGCGAACATCGGCGGCAGGTAGCTGCGGTAGGCGCCCGCCGTGCTGCCGGTAAAGCGGAAACGCATGCCGCGGTAGCGCGTATTGTGCAGCCGGAAGCGCAGGGCGCCGCGCAGCAGGTAGGGCAGGCTGACCAGCAGCACCAGCACCACCGCCAGGCCGACGGCCAGCGAGAAACCGAATGCGTACTGGTAGGCGGCCAGCAGGACCACGGCCAGGATGCGCCCGCGCAGGATCGCCAGCGGGTTGCCGGTGAAGTCGAACACGGCGCCGGCCAGGTGGGTGTTGCGGTCGAAATATTGTTGACGGCGCACTTTGGCCCAGGCCGAATAGATGCCCAGCGTGGCGACGGTCAGCAACAGGTTGACGATCCAGATGCGGAAGTATTCACCGCCGCTGCCGCTGAAGAAGAGCACATGGGACTCCGGGGTGGCGCTCGAAACCGGTGCATGCGGATGGGCGACGACATCGTCAAGATAGGCGCTCTGGTGTTCCATGGGGAATCTGAAAGTTAAAAGTAATTCAACATTTTAATGTCAGATGTGCATACAAGGGAGCATTTTTGCTAATTGTTGATATTTATCAAACAGCGTCGATCTAGTTCCGCAATGCGATCTCGGCCCAGGTCGGCCGCGAAGACAGATTTTTGCCTTGTCCCTCCGCAACCGTAGCGTGGGTAAGCAGTTACCCACCCTACGATCCCTTTATCAAATGTCAACAAGCGCTGATTCTGTAATGCAGACTCCGCCGTAGCTGGCCGCGAAGGCGGATTTTTGCCTTGTTCCACGGCAGGATGGCGCGCTTTAGGGTATAATTTCAATTTCCCGCAGGTGCCGTTCGGCACCATCTGCAATGACCAAATTCGTCTTCGTCACTGGCGGCGTAGTCTCTTCCCTGGGTAAGGGAATTGCTGCCGCCTCCCTCGCTGCGATCCTCGAATCGCGCGGCCTCAAAGTCACCATGCTCAAGCTCGATCCGTACATCAATGTCGATCCGGGTACCATGAGCCCCTTGCAACACGGTGAAGTGTTCGTCACCGACGACGGGGCCGAAACCGACCTCGACCTCGGCCACTACGAGCGCTTCATCAGCACCCGGATGAAAAAGGTGAACAACTTCACCACCGGCCAGATCTACGAATCGGTGATCCGCAAGGAGCGCCGCGGCGAATACCTGGGCAAGACGGTGCAGGTGATCCCGCACATCACCAACGAAATCCAGGATTACATCTACCGCGGCGCCGAAGGTGCGGACGTGGCGCTGGACGAGATCGGCGGCACCGACGGCGATATCGAGTCGCTGCCCTTCCTCGAGGCGGCGCGCCAGCTGTCGCTGCGCGCCGGCCGCAAGTCGGCCGCCTTCGTGCACTTGACGCTGGTGCCTTACATCGCCTCGGCCGGCGAACTGAAAACCAAGCCGACCCAGCACAGCGTGCAGAAGCTGCGCGAAATCGGCATTTCCCCGAACGCGCTGCTGTGCCGCGCCGACCGCCCGATCCCGAACGATGAACGCGCCAAGATCTCGCTGTTCTCGAACGTCGAAGAGCAGGCCGTCATTTCGGTGTGGGACGTCGACACCATCTACAAGGTGCCGCAAATGCTGCACGATCAGGGCCTCGACGCGATTATTCTCGATGCGCTGGGCATCGAAGCCCCGCCGGCCGACCTGACCATGTGGACCAAATTGATCCACGCGCTCGAGCACCCGAAGGCCGACGTCACCATCGGCATGGTCGGCAAGTATGTCGACCTGACCGAGTCGTACAAGTCGCTGACCGAAGCGCTGCGCCACGCCGGCATCCACACCGAGAGCCGCGTCAACATCGAATACATCGACTCCGAAGAGATCGAGACCAAGGGCTGCAAGGAACTGGCCAAGTACGACGCCATCCTGGTGCCGGGCGGCTTCGGCAAGCGCGGCGTCGAAGGCAAGATCATGGCGGCGCGCTATGCCCGCGAAAACAAGGTCCCTTACCTGGGCATTTGCCTCGGCATGCAGGTGGCGCTGATCGAATACGCGCGCCACAAGGCGGGCCTGACGGCGGCCAACTCGACCGAGTTCGATCCGCAGACCGAGCAGCCGGTGGTGGCCCTGATCAACGAGTGGCAGAACCACGACGGCAAGGTCGAGCAGCGCGACGAGAATTCCGATATGGGCGGCACCATGCGCCTGGGCGCGCAGACCTGCGCCGTCAAGCCGGGCACGCTGGCCGCCGAGATCTACGGCAGCGTCGTCACCGAGCGCCACCGCCACCGCTACGAAGCGAACAACCACTACCTGACCCGCGTCGAAGCGGCCGGCATGGTGGTCTCGGCCCGCACCCCGAGCGAAGACCTGTGCGAAATCATGGAACTGCCGCGCACCGGCCCCAATTCCCACCCCTGGTATATGGGCGTGCAGTACCACCCTGAATTCAAGTCGACCCCGCGCACCGGCCATCCGCTGTTCACGTCGTTCATCAAGGCGGCACTGGCGCACCAGGCGGCCAGCCGCGAAGCAGCCCTGCAAGGAGATGCAGCATGAAGCTCTGCGGCTTTGACGTCGGCCTCGACCAGCCGATCTTCCTGATTGCCGGCACCTGCGTGATCGAATCGCGCCAGATGGCGATCGACACCGCCGGCACGCTCAAGGAAATCACCGCGGCGCTCGGCATCCCGTTCATCTACAAGTCGTCGTTCGACAAGGCCAACCGTTCGTCGGGCACCACCTTCCGTGGCCCCGGCATGGACAAGGGTCTCGAGATCCTGGCCGACGTGCGCCGCGAAATCGGCGTTCCGGTGCTGACCGACGTGCACACGGTCGAAGAAATCCCGGCCGTGGCAAGCGTGGTCGACGTGCTGCAGACGCCGGCCTTCCTGTGCCGCCAGACCGACTTCATCATCGCCTGCGCCCAGTCGGGCAAGCCGGTCAACATCAAGAAGGGCCAGTTCCTGGCCCCGGGCGACATGAAGAACGTGATCGACAAGGCACGCGCCGCGGCCAAGGCCGTCGGCCTGCCGGAAGACCAATTCATGGCCTGCGAACGCGGCGCCTCATTCGGCTACAACAACCTGGTCTCGGACATGCGCTCGCTGGCGATCATGCGAGAGTCCAATTGCCCGGTCGTGTTCGATGCGACCCATTCGGTACAGCTGCCGGGCGGACAGGGCACCTCATCCGGTGGCCAGCGCGAGCACATTCCAGTGCTGTCGCGCGCAGCCGTGGCAGCCGGCGTCGCCGGCCTGTTCATGGAGACTCACCCTAACCCTGCGGTGGCGATGTCGGACGGCCCCAACGCGGTGCCGCTGGCCCGCATGAAAGAGCTGCTCTCGACCCTGGTCGAGATCGACCGCGTGGTCAAGCGCGCCGGTTTCCTCGAAACGTCGTTCGCGTAAATGGCGATGCGCCGGCAGTTTCCATTGCCCCGGCGCCGCCATCCGGCCGATTCCATTGGAATCGGCCCACTCCCGCCGCACCGCTTACCTTCTGACTTAATCCTACCTTCTCGGAGAACACAATATGAGTGCTATCGTTGACATCATCGGTCGTGAAATCATCGACTCGCGCGGTAATCCTACCGTCGAGTGCGACGTCCTGCTGGAATCGGGCGTCATGGGCCGCGCGGCAGTGCCGTCGGGCGCATCGACCGGTTCGCGCGAAGCGATCGAACTGCGCGATGGCGACAAGAGCCGCTACTTCGGCAAGGGCGTGCTGCAAGCCTGCGAAAACATCAACACCGAAATCTCCGAAGCCATCATGGGCCTGGACGCGAACGAGCAAGCCTTCCTCGACCGCACCCTGATCTACCTCGACGGCACCGAGAACAAGAGCCGCCTGGGCGCCAATGCCATGCTGGCCGTGTCGATGGCCGTCGCCAAGGCCGCCGCGGAAGAAGCGGGCCTGCCGCTGTACCGCTACTTCGGCGGTTCGGGCGCAATGCAGATGCCAGTGCCGATGATGAACGTCATCAACGGCGGCGCCCATGCCGACAACAATCTCGACATCCAGGAATTCATGATCATCCCGGTGGGCGCCCCTTCGTTCAAGGAAGCGATCCGCTACGGCGCTGAAGTGTTCCACACGCTGAAGAAAATCCTGCACGAAAAAGGCCTGGCTACCTCGGTCGGCGACGAAGGCGGCTTTGCCCCTAACGTGGCCAACCACGAAGAAGCGATCAAACTGATCATGCAGGCGATCGAGCAGGCCGGCTACGAGCCGGGCCGCCAGATCATGCTGGGTCTCGACTGCGCCGCGTCCGAGTTCTACAAGGATGGCAAGTACCACCTGGAAGGTGAAGGCCTGTCGCTCACCGCGACCGAATTCACCAATATGCTCGAAACCTGGTGTGACAAGTACCCGATCATCTCGATCGAAGACGCGATGCATGAAGGCGACTGGGACGGCTGGAAGATCCTGACCGAGCGCCTGGGCAAGAAGGTCCAGCTGGTGGGCGACGACCTGTACGTCACCAACACCAAGATCCTGAAAGAAGGCATCGAGAAGGGCATCGCCAACTCGATCCTGATCAAGATCAACCAGATCGGCACCCTGACCGAAACCTTCGCCGCCATCGAAATGGCCAAGCGCGCCGGCTACACGGCCGTGATCTCGCATCGTTCGGGCGAGACCGAGGATTCGACCATCGCCGACATCGCCGTTGGCACCAATGCCCTGCAGATCAAGACCGGCTCGATGTCGCGTTCGGACCGCATGGCCAAGTACAACCAGCTGCTGCGCATTGAGGAAGACCTGGGCGACATCGCCAGCTACCCTGGCCGTGCCGCCTTCTATAACCTGAAGTAAGCCCAAGGCCCGGCCGGCCAGGCTGGCCGGGCCACACCGCAATGCGTTTAATTACGATCTCGCTGGCGCTGCTGCTGATTTTGATCCAGTACCCTCTGTGGCTGGGCAAGGGCGGCTGGTTGCGCGTGGCCGACCTGGAAGACCAGGTCGCGGTCGTTCACAAGAAGAACGACGAGCTCAAGGCGCGCAATGCCAAGCTGGGATCCGAGGTGCGCGACCTGCGCGAAGGCACCGGCGCGATCGAAGAGCGCGCCCGTTACGAGCTGGGCATGATCAAGCAGAACGAAATCTTCATCCAGGTGGTCGGTCCCAACGACAAGCCAGCACCAGCCGCCGCGGCCAAATAGAGCCGCCGGCCGGCAGGCACCCGTAGCACGTAGGGTGGGCACTGCGTGCCCACCGAATACAGGCGGCGTATGCCTTCTGGCGGGCACACAGTGCCCACCCTACAGTCTGTTCCCGGTCATCTGGGCCCACTCGCCCCAATTTGGGCCAGGCCCGGGCCGCACGCAAGTGGCGGCCATCAAAGCAGCTCGGCCAGTTCGCGGATCTGGCGCCTGGTCGACCAGGTCGGCGCAAGTCGCCACAGCAGCACTGCGGCAACCGCGCCCGCAGCGACATAGGAGCCGCCTGCAATGAACTCCGACCCGAACAGCACAGCACCGCCGACGAAGGGCAGCACCCGCACATCGAACCAGCCTGAATTGGCGGCCTGCTGCTCTGCCAGCTTGTGCACCAGGCCTTGCAGCTTGATGGCGGTGCGTTCCGGCCGCAGCGCCAGCCGGCGCAGCTCCTGCCACGGCGGGTCGGCCCGGCCCACGCTCCTGACCTGGGCCAGCAAGGCGAAGTAGGCATCGAGCGCGTTCCTGATGCCTTCGCAGGCGGTCCGTCCGAGGCCATGGTCCTGTGCGGCGTTGCGCAGCGCCGACAGTGCCACCTTCACCTTGATCTGCATGTCGGCCAGGTCCTTTTGCTCCTGCGCGCCGCGCCGCTCAAGCGCCTTTTGCTGCTGGTCGACCGCCTTGCGCGCTTCCGGCAGCAGCGCCTCGACCACCAGCAGCGACACCGCGTCCTGCGCAGCCATCTCGGACAGGCGTGCCAGCCACGGGCAATGCACCACCAGCTCGGTCAGGCGCGGCGCCAGGTGCTTGCGCAGGCGTTCGCCCCATTTCGGGTCGTAGGCCACGGCCAGCATCCGTCCGTGCATGGTGGCCATCGGGGGCCGTGCCAGCGCGTCGCTGCCGTAGGCGACATGATCGAAGTTCACGTATTCATCGGCCACCCGCTCCGGCGCGTTGGCGCGGATCAGCCCAAGGCCGCGTTCCCAGGCTGCGCCGTACTGGTCGATCGAACGTGTCCACTTCTGCACGATGTCCTCGCACTCCTGGTTGCCCGCTTCGGCATAGGTGCCCAGCACGCGGTAGCGGTGCAGGCAATCGAGCCATTCGATGGCGGCGGCGTCACCGCGCAGGGCCAGGTTGGCATTGCTCAATATGATTGCCAGGCTGACCGTTTCGCCGCGCCATGTGGGTGGAATGCCAGGCGCCAGGTGCAGGATCAGCGTCAGCAGCTGGCGCTCTACCGGCATCTGCGTGTCGTGCCGCAGCGTCAGCAGTACCCGCACCGTGTTCTGGTCCTTCTGCACATCCCTGAACCATTTCAATAGCTGGCCGTTGGCGAAGTCGGCCAGGCCCAGTTTCCAGTTGCGCGACAGGGCAACGGCCAACTGCTCCATGCTGTGGCAGGTGTCGCTGCCGACGTGATAGGGCTCGCGGAAGCCGGCCGCCACATCATGCTCGGCCGGTTCGGCCAGCGCCGGGTCGCCGGCCAGCCAGCGCTTGATTTCTGCGTCGCCCCAGCGGGCCTTGGGATCGCGCAGCAGCAGGCCGCGCAGCAGTTTGCGCAATTGGCGGTCGGCGATGGCATTGAGTTCGATGGAACGGGTCGTCAACTGGTGCAGGATGACTGGCTCGGACAGGCCCGCGAACGGATGCGCGCCGCGCGCCGCCTCCAGCAGCATCATGCCTAGCGCCCAGTAATCGGTCTTGGTGTCGAGGACGCCGGATAGGCTCTCGGGTGACGCATAGGCCAGCGTGCGTGCAGTGCTGGTGAAGCGCTGTGTCGCGTCCATCACGGAGCTGATGCTGAAGTCGGTCAGTACAAGGTCGAACGGCTGCTCGCTGCGTACCAGTACATTCTCCGGCTTGAGGTCGCGGTGCAGCAGGCCGGCCGCATGCACTTGCGCGATGGCGCCGCCCACTTCTACAACAATTGAGCGCAACAGGTCGGCACTGGCGGGGCCGCCAAGGTAATTGCGCAGGGAGCCATGGCGGCAGAACTCCATCAGCTCGTAGGCGTGGCCATCGGACAGGCCGCTGGCGACCAGGTCGACGCGGTGCGCGAGGCCGATGCTGGCAATGCGCCTGGCGATGTCGGCTCGTGGGACGATGCCGTGGCGGTAAACCTTCGCCACGTATTCGGCGCCGCCGGCGACGGCTTGCACCAGCAGCAGCTCCGCTTCGGCACCTTGCACCGGCAGCGGCCGCACCAGCCGGTACTGGCCGCTTAGGGCGGACGGCAGGCGATGCAGGCTTTGTAGTTGCGGAGCGACGGCAAGAGGGCGGTTGCAGTACAGGCAGGTGTCACTCGCCGGTGGATTGGGCTGGCCGCAATCTTCATGGGGGCAGACCATGCCTGCTGCCGCTTGCGGAGCCGCCGCGGGCAGCGGTGGGGCCGTCGTTGCTGCTGCCTGCGGCGGGGCCGTCGTCGCTGCCGGCCGCGCGATCAGGTCGATCCCCGCCAGCAGCGCGCCGCACGTGCAGCGCATCACCTGCGGCGCATTCTCGGTGCCGCAGCTGGGGCAGAGTCGAATAGGGTCAACGCTCATCTATTGTCGCCATGAGACCGTTGAAAACGCCACCCCGCGTGCCTCGCAGGACGCTTCCAGCGCCGCCATATCGCCGCGCCCGGGAATGCCGACAAACCAGACTTGCTGGCCATCGACCATGGTCTGGATGCGTTTTCCCGCGCTGTCAGGCGCCGCATCAATATACTGGCCGAAGCGTTCGCGCCCGCGCGCTGTCAGCGGCACCAGCGGCTGGTTCGACGAGCCGCGCCACAATTGGGTCAGCGGCAGCTTGTCGACGAAAGGCTCGGGGATGACCGCGTCGAGCTTGCCCAGTAGCGCGGCATGGTTCTTCTGCAGCGACGCCAGTGGATAGCCGCTGTAGCAGAGGATGTCGAAATCAATGCCCGCCTTGCTGCGCCAGGCCTGCAGGCCATCGAGCAGGGCGGCCAGCGCAGCTGGCTGGTCGAACGGTTCGCCGCCTGAAATGGTCACGCCATCGAACTGTCCGCCGCTGGCCTGCTTGCACCAGGCGATCAGCTGGGCCACCGTCATATTGCGTCCTGGGTCCTGCTCCCAGGTATCCTGCGATACGCAGCCCTTGCAGCCGATGCTGCAGCCTTGCACCCAGATGCCGATGCGCCGGCCCGGCCCCAGCACCGTCACGGGGAAGTGCGCCTTGTTGACGGCAATCTTCATGAAGCGCGCACGTCGAGCGTGATGACCTTGTCGGTTTCCTTCAGCCCGGCGACGAGCAGGCGCTGCTTGCCTTCGAGCTCGGTCTCGAACAGTGCGCGCGACAGCGGATTGATCAGACAGGACTCGAGCTGATTGCCGATGCCGCGCCCGCCGTTGCTCAAGTCGCCAATGCAGCGCGCCAGCAGGGCGGCGCGCACTTCGGCCGGCATCATCAGGTTGAGCTTGTGCTCCTCATGGACGCGGCGCGCGACATTGCGCAGCATGCCGTCGAAGATGCGTTCGGCCACGTCGGGCGCGATGAAGTTGAACACGACGATATTGTCGCCGATGCGGTTGAGCAGTTCCGGGCGCGACAACTTGAACTTGAAGTAGTTGCCGATCGCCTCGCGCACCGTCGACTGCACCGTATCATAAGGATCGCCCGGGCGCACGGTCTGGACCCGGCGGCCGCTGGCATCTTCGGCAAAGATGCCGAGGTTGGACGTGAACACGAGGATCGTCTCGGAAAAATAAGCGGTGTCGCCGCGCCCGTCGGTCAGGCGGCCGTCTTCGAGGATCTGCAGGAATTTGTCGAGAATGCGGGGATGGGCTTTTTCGATTTCGTCGAACAGCACCACCGAGAACGGCTTTTCGCGCACTGCATTGGTCAGCTCGCCGCCTGCGTCGAAGCCAACATAGCCGGGTGGGGCGCCCAGCAGGCGCGCGCCGGTGTGCTCTTCGGCGAATTCGCTCATGTCAAAGCGCAGGTAGGCGCGTTCGTCGCCAAACACCAGCTGGGTCAGGGTCTTGGCCAGTTCGGTTTTGCCGACGCCGGTCGGGCCGGCGAAGAACAGCACGCCGCGCGGGCGGCTGCCGCCGCTGCGCGCCTGGGCGCCGGTCAGGCCCATGACGGAGCGCTTGAGGATGTCGAGCGTCTTGATCACGGCCTGGTGCTGGCCCTTGACACGGTCTTCAATGAAGGCTTCGGCATCGCGGATGCGTTCGCGCAGGTGGTCCTTGCGCCACGGGTTGTCGAGTGCGCCGACCTTATAGCAGCGCACCGCGTCGTCGATGTCGGCAATGCCGAGGCCCTGGCGGTCGGCCAGTTCGGTGATGTCGGATAGCGCGGCCAGGCTCATGCCCTCGGTGCCTGCGGCGAACTGGCCGACGAAATGGCTGCGCGCTGCCTCGGTGGCGTCGGCAAAGCCCTTGAACAGCGGCGCCAGCTGGCTGCAGGCGGCCTGGCGCGCCTCGTAGTCGGGTTTGCCGATGACGAGGGTGGCGACCCGTTCGCTGTCGAGTGCGAACCACGACGGCAGGTCCTGCGCCCGGTTGACCAGCCACACGACCGGGTTGAACATCGGCGCCCCGCCACCGGCCAGCGGCACCACGGGTGCCGCCTGCAGCGAGATCTTTTCGGCGGCGACGAAGAAGCGGTGCTCGCCTTCGCTCAAATGCTCGACCTGACGCGCCATGCGCGAGGCAAAGTCGAGCACCAGAGCGCAGCGTGCCTCGCGCTCGGTACTGAGCTTGCGCATGATGGTGGACAGCGACTCGAGGCTGACCATCTGGCAGCCGCTGCCGAGCTTGAGGTCGAACAGCCGCTCGGCCAGCTCGCGCTGCGGCGCTTCGTCGGGATAGACGCGCACGCCGTCGGCCGGGTCGTACACCAGGAACAGGCTGATGCCGCGCGCGCGCAGCGACTCCCACAGCACGCGGATCAACGGCACCAGGGCCAGGCCGGACGGCAGCGGCGCCAGGAAGCTGTCGCGGATGCTGCCCGAAATGATGTACTGCGACCGGATCGGCAGCAGCCGCTCGATATCGGCCAGCCAACGCGCAGGAGTGATGGTCATGGCAATTCTCTCGTTAATGGTTTTCGGCTTGGCGCGGTGCTTTCTTCTTCGGCGAAGCGCGGCAGCTTGCCGCGTTCGACCAGCTGCACCGGCAGCTCGCCGGCTTCAAGGCGGCGCGTCACTTGCAGGCCAAGGCCGCGTGCTTCGAGCGCCTTGAGCAGGGCAGGGAACTCGGCGCACCAGCGGTCTTCCGCCAGGTGGTCCAGTACACTGCGCTCGTTCTCGCCGGCTGCGACGGCGCGGATGACATTGAAATTGGCGCTGCCGGTCTTTGCATCGACCCGCATGCGCACCATGTAATTGCCCCAGTCCTGGCGGCGGAAGTGGATGATGCCGCCTTCGACGAACAGGGTGCTGGTGACTTCTTCCACCTGGTAGCCCAGATCCTTGAGCGACTGCTCGAGCACGATGGCGGACGCTTCGCGGACCTGCTGCTGCTGGAATGCCGCCGCATGGGCCTGGACCCGGGCGCGCAGTTCTGTGGCCAGCAGCGATTGTCGTTCGCCGGGCAGCATCTGGTCCAGCTCCAGACCCAGTGCCGCCAGGTCCTGCGGCATCGCGCCAAGGTGCGCGATGCGCGAGAGCAGGCGCTGGCCCAGCGTGGCGCGCTCCTTCGGTACGTCGATGGCGTCGGGCAGCGGCGGCAACGTGGCCATCAGGCGCGCCGCCTCCGTCAGCAGGGCGCAGCGCACGGTGTTGTTCAAGACCTGCAGCGCCTGCAGGTAACTGGCGCTGCCCTCCATGCCGGCTGGCGGGGCGGGGCGGGCGGCGCGCAGCTGGGCGCCGCAACCCTGCTGCTCGGCGTAGGCGATCAACTGGTCGCACATCGATTCGGCCGTGGCGACGTCGGCGGCCAGCGCGAGCTGACCGGAATGCTGCGCCTGCAGCTGGGCCTCGGTATTGGCGGCCTGCTGCGCACCGTGCTGGACGTGCAACTGCTCGGCCTCGCGGTAACCCTGCGCGATGGCGCGCGCCGCCACGATGGCCGCTGCCGTCAGGACAACGGCCACCGGGTCGGCGACGATCAGTGCAGTGGTGGGGCCGCTCATGGTGTTGGCTCTGGATTGATTGAAAAGACAGCGTACCGCAAAACGCCTTGCTTGCGAACCAATTTTGCAATGCTGCAACATCATCCGGCCGGCAGAACTTCATTTAGGATGGGAAGAATATTTTTGTAAGAAAGCGTGGCGGGCCATGACTACCTTGTTAAGACCAACCCAACCATAACGAGAATGAACCAGATCATCGATTCGCCCGATCTTGGCGCTAGCCAGCATCAGCGCTACCAATATGCAATCAAGCAGCACGGCAGCGACCTAGCCCGTTTTGCCATGGGCTATGAGCGCGACCCGGCGCGGCGCCAGGAGCTGCTGCAGGAAATCCATGTCGCCATCTGGCAGAGCTTTGCCGGCTTCAAGGACCAATGTTCGCTGCGCACCTGGGTATACCGGATTGCCCACAATATTGGAGTCAGCCATATCCAGCGCAGCATCAGGCGGGTCGACCGCGACTGCATCGACCTCGACGATGCCCAGTGGGTCGCCGATCCCGGCGCGTCGATCGACAGGACGGAGCGGCGCATCGATATGGAACGCCTGCTGGCCCTGATCCACAAGCTGGCGCCGTTCGACCGCGAAGTGATGCTGCTTTACCTTGAAGACCTCGATGCGGCGAGCATCGGCGAAATCATCGGTATCTCGGCAGGCAATGTTGCAACCAAAGTCCACCGCCTGAAGGCGCTGCTGTCCAAACAAATCCATGAAGGGAGTGCAAGAGTATGAACGACGACGACACCAAGCAACTGTGGAAATCCCAGCCGGCGGCGACGCTGGCCCTGTCCGACCAGGACTTGCTGCAATATGCCAGCAAGTTCCAGCGCACGATCCGGCGCCGCAATATCGGCGAGTATGCCGCCGCCGTGCTGGTGGTGCTGGTATTCGCTTTCTATATGTGGACATTCCCGACCATGCTGATGCAAATCGGAAGCGGCATGACGATCCTCGCCTGCATCTTTGCAGTGGTGCAGCTGCACCGGCGCGCATCGGCGCAGGCATTGCCTGGCGCGAATGCGGCGATGCCGACGCTGGCCTTCCACCGGCAGGAACTGGTGCGCCAGCGCGATGCCTTGCGCTCCGTTTGGGCCTGGTATGTGGCGCCGTTCATTCCCGGCGTCATCGTGTTCCGCTGGGGCGTGGAGACAGAACTGGGGGCCGACGCGCCGTTCGCCCGCGGCGCGCTGGCCAATACGATCATTGCCGGCGTGTTTGTCATCGCGGTGCTGGTGAACTTTTATGCGGCGCGCAAGCTGCAGCGCCAGATAGACAAACTCGACCGGCAGCAGGCCTAAGCCTTGGCGGCGCCGTCGCCGCAACCGGGAGCGGATGCCTTCATTTCGGCTTGCATCTGCTCGGGTGTCAGGTCGCGCATATGGGTCGCGATCGACCAGTAGTGGCCGAATGGATCTTCCAGCACGCCATAGCGGTCGCCCCAGAACATGTCGGCAATCGGCATCCGGATCTTGGCGCCGGCGTCGACGGCACGGTTGAATACGGCATCGGCATCGGTCACGTACAGGTGGATCGTGACGGGTGAGCCCTTGAGCGCCTTGGGGCCGAAGCCGCCCCACTCGGGGAAGTCGTCGGCCAGCATGACGTTGGAGTCGCCGATCTTGATCATGGCGTGCAGCAGTTTGCCATTTTCGCCGGGCATGCGCGCCATCTCGGTGGCGCCAAATGCTTTCTTGTAGAAATCGATTGCCGCCGCAGCACCTTCGCACACCAGGTGAGGGGTGATCGAGTGCATGTCTTCAGGGATAGGTTTGACGCCGCTTTGTGCCATGGTGGTCTCCGTGCGTGATTAGGGAACGAGATGCGGAACGGAGATGGTCGCATGCCTCGGCACTTTGTTCAACTTGTAAGGTGCAGGAAACTCCCGTTTCTATTTGCACAAAAGAATGGACTGCTGTCGAAAAAACATGGCATATTATTTCCGTGAAGCTACAATGAATGCAGGACGGCAGGATCTATCGTGGAGCGCCGTTCCTGCTGTTCACCGCCGAGATGCTGCCATGAAATGCCTTGCCGTTGCCGGAGTTGCATTATTGCTGAGCGCCTGTGCCTCGCCACCCCAGCATGGGCGCATTGCAGGCAAGCCGACAACAACGCCGTTGCACGACCTCAACCTCGCTTCCACCGCCATCGCGCCCATCTTGATCGAGGCGCGCAACAACGTCTATGCGATGCCGGCCGACCATTCCTGCACGGCGCTGTCGGCGGACATCAGGAACCTCGACGATGTGCTGGGCCCAGACCTGGACGAGCCCGCAACGGAAAGCGGCGCCGCAGCCATGCTCGGCGATGCGGCGAGCAATGCCGTCCAGGGCTTGCTGGACCGGATCCTGCCGTTTCGCAACTGGATCCGCAAGCTGAGCGGGGCCGAACAGGAAGCGCGCCACGCCAGCGCCTGCATCGCTGCCGGCAATGCGCGCCGCGCCTTCCTTAAAGGTGTCAGCCAGGCCCAGGCCTGCCCCATTCCGGTCGCGACGCTGGCCGCGCGTTGATGTGCCGCCGGCCGGGCAAATCTGACGGTCGGCAGACGCCGATAAAATAGCTGTGCTACATTGCTTTCCTTGACGCGCAGGCAAGTGCCAGCGCGACTGATCTGTGTTCAACAAACAAGGAAGAATAATGTCGCAACTGAAACTGAGCTACTTCGATTTCCACGGCGGCCGTGCCGAGCCTGCGCGCCTGGCCATGCACATTGGCGGCATCGCGTTTGAGGACCACCGTTTCGCTTTCCCTGAATTCGCCGACGTGCGCAAGGCGACGCCGTTCGGCCAGGTTCCGGTGCTCAGTGTGGACGGCATCGTCGTCACCCAGTGCGACGCCATTATCCGTTATGTCGGCAAGCTGGCCGGTCTGTATCCAAGCGATCCTTACCAGGCGCTGCTGTGCGACGAAGTGATGTATGTCGTTGAGGAAGCGGGCGTCAAACTGGGCCCAACCTACCGCATGAGCGGTGACGAGCAGAAAGAAGCGCGCCTTGCCCTGGTCAATGGCCATATGCCGCTCTACCTCGGCTGGCTGCAGACCCAGCTGCTGGCGCATGGCGGCGAATACTTCGCCGACAACCGCCTCACCGTGGCTGACCTGAAAGTCTTCGTCGATGTGCGCGGCCTGAACTCCGGCCGCCTGGACCATGTGCCGACCGACCTGGTCGAACGCGTCGCGCCGGCGTTGAACAAGCATGCGGAACGCATTGCCAATTTGCCGGCCGTGAAGCAGTACTACGCAAAATTTGCCAAGTAAATGCCATGCCAAGTCCCAAGGAGCTATTGAGGGCTGCGGACATTGCGGCGATGAGCGGGCATTTGAAGGCGCATTTGCTCAATCCGGAAGCGATCCGTCTGTCCAAGTCCCTCGGCGCTGCTACGGGACTGACTGATCTCGGCTTTCACCTCATGACGGTGGCGCCTGGCCGCGAGTATTCGGAATACCACCGGCACCTTTATGAGGAACAGTGCTTCTATATTTTGTCGGGGCGTGGCGAGGCAGTTATTGAGGAAAAGTGTTACCCGGTCGAGGGCGGAGATTTTCTTGGATTTCCAAAGAAGGGTGTTGCTCATACTATCCGCAATACCGGGGACCTTCCGCTGGTCATGCTGTCTGCGCGCGTCAATTTGGAGCAGGACATTTGCGACTACCCCCGCAAGAAAAAGCGCCTCTATATGAGCGGGCCGGAGGAAGTGCTGGTTGATTTCCAGGACATTCGACTTGAGAAGCCTTGATCCAACCAGTGCACAGGCCGATCACTGTCGGGGTATTGGCCCAACATTCTGTCCGCTATATCGCGCCGCGCAGCGATGGTAAATAGCGTTGCGTGCGACTGAATGCGTGCGTAGCACGGTTGTGCTACATTCAAGGCATTCACGGAAGTTACCATGTCAACGACGACAATTCGCTTGCCCGACCAACTGAAGGAACGCATTGCGAGCGCGGCGAAGCGAGCAGGCAAGACGACGCATAGTTTCATTCTTGAAGCAATCGCCGAAAAGGCTGAGCTGGAAGAACTACGTGCCGATTTCGATACCGAGGCAGATACGCGATTTGCCAAGATCGTGTCATCTGGGAATACGATCCCCTGGGCCGATGTGCGCCAGTATCTTGATTGACACCTTGCCGAAATGCGCGACCGTGCGCGCGGATATCGAAGTCGTGCGCGTCGAGGGCTTGCCCGTGTTTGGCGGCGCACTGGCGCTGCCAGCCATGGTCAGTGCCTGCGCCGGCCGGCACACCGTCGCCCTCGGGCTCAAGGATGGTACAGCACTGAATGTGCCATGTCGCGTTCCGTACCGGCCGACGGCACATTTCTATGCCGCCGATATTGGCAGGATCATGGAAGCACTTGTCCGCAACGAGTAATTGGGCTGATCGGCATTCATTTGGACCTATCGCTGCCGGGACGACTGACCGCGCGGATCTTGCCACTGCCGCCACCGCCGCAGAAAAACCGGTCTGCGCCATCGGATTCGAGCCCGGACACCATGGTGCCGGCCGGCATGTCGATGTGCTCCAGCACCGCCCCGGTTGCCGGATCGACCTGGCGCAATTGGCTCTCATCGCCTTCCCAGGTGCCATGCCACAATTGGCCATCGACCCAACTGACGCCGGTGACAAAGCGGTTCGACTCGATCACGTGGAGGACTGCGCCCGTGTCGGGATCGATCCGGCGGATTTTGCGGCCGCGGTGCTCGCCGACCCAAAGCGAACCTTCGGCCCAGGCCAGTCCTGAATCCCCGCCATTGCCGGGCGCAGCAATCGTCGCCAGCACCTGTCCGGTGCGCGGATCGATCTTCAGGATCCGGTCCTCCGCGATCTGGTACAGGTGGCGGCCGTCAAACGCTGTTCCCGCATGGGCAGCGACATCGATCGAGCGCACAATCTGGCCGCTGGCGGGATCGACAGCATTGAGTTTGTCGCCGGATGCAAACCACAGGCTCTGGCCGTCGAATGTGACGCCAGCCACTTGGGTGACCTCCGGAAAGGGCCCGTATTCACGCAGGATCTTGGCTTGAGTGGTTTTCATTTGTGCTCTGGCTCCGGTTGCATCCCCCGGCAACAAGGCCGGGGTTTCAGGTGGCGATTGGAGGTCCCATTCTATCCGCCTGCCGGCACCACGGGGAGTAACAAAGTTGACGGGAATCCCGGTACCGCGTCGATGGTCCAGCGCCGCGCCGGACCGCGTCCGAAGCAGCGGGCCTTGCCCTGTTCGGCCAATACGCCGAGCGCGCGCTGCACCGTTCGCGGGCTCGACCCGAGCGCAATGGCCAAGGCCGAAGTGGACCACGATTCTCCATCGGACAGAAAGGCCAGCAGTTCACCATGCTCGTCCACCGGCGGCGCGAGCAGCACGACCTCGCGGCCATCGCGCGGCACGAACTGGAAACCGCCGCGTGTCGCTTTCACATCGGTGAGCTCGCGCACCGCATGGCGTAGCCGCCCGATTTCCATGCGCAGGCGCACCCGATGCGATTCGTCCGCTTGTTTGGCGCGGAAGGCGCGGGCGACCAGGGTTTGGCGCGACACTTCGCCCGGCCAGGCTTGCGCGAGCATCCGCGCCAGTGTGAACAGGAGCGGGCGCGTCTTCAGGACAGCGACATTGGCGCCGGCGCGCACGCAATAGCGGCAGGCATCGACCACGATCGCATCCGACGCCAGCAATGCCTCGACTTCGTCGAGCAGCAGCAGGCGTTGTTGGCCGCGCCGGAACAGGCGTGCGGCGGGCCTGGCCAGGGTGGCAACTACACTCTCGACTTCGGCCGACAAGGCGCTAATGCCCGCCGCGCGCGCGGCCCGCCCGGCGCGCGCCAGCGCGGCCCGCGCCGGCCCGATCTGCAAGCGGCGAAGTGCGATCCCGGCGGCGGCCAATTCGAAGCTGGCACGCGAGGCCGGCGGCAGCGGGGCGGGGTCGAGCGCGGCCAGCATGCGGCCGGCTTCATCGAGGCGGCCGATCAACAGCAGGCGCCGCACATCGATCAGGCCGGCATAGGCCGCGTTCAACACGTCGCCATGCGCTTCCAGCGTTGCCTTGGCCGCAGCGAGGGCCTTTGGCGACCATCCCAGCTCGCGCGACACCAGTGCGATTTCGGCAAGCGCCACGACACAGCGGGCTCGGGCCGCCGCCTCGCGTGCCCCGAAGCCGCGGGCAGCAGAACGCAGCAGCAATCTGGCGCGCTCCAGGTCGCCCAGCTGCGCCATGGCGATACCGCGCAGCGCCAGCGCGGCCGGGTCGTCGCGCAGGGCGATCCGCTTCAGGGCGCCGATCAGGTCGCCGGTCGCCAGCAGCCGCGCCGCCGCCGCGATCATCGAGTCCATCGCAATCCCGTCAACAATGTCACTCCCGCCTTCATGTCTGCCCGTCCTATCATTTGCCTCACCGCGCATGTTACGGCAACCGTCAATCAAAGGAGAAACATGATGCAAAAAATTGGAACACGCAAGCAATGGATGTCTGCAAGACTTGACCTGCTCGCCGCCGAGAAGGACCTGACACGACGCAGCGACGAACTGGCCAAGTGGCGCCAGCAATTGCCCTGGGTCCCGGTCGACAAGACGTATCGTTTCGACACGCCGCAGGGCAGCGCGACCTTGGCCGACCTGTTCAAGGGACGCTCGCAACTGCTGGTCTATCACTTCATGTTCGGGCCCGACTATACGGCCGGCTGCCCGTCATGCTCGTCGATTGCAGACGGCTTCAATGGCATCGCCGTGCACCTTGAAAACCACGATGTGGCCTTCAGCGCAGTGTCGCGCGCGCCGCTCGGCAAGTTACAGGCGTTCAAGCAGCGCATGGGCTGGCAATTCGACTGGGCGTCGTCGGCCGGCAGCGATTTCAACAGCGACTTCAGCGTCTTCTTCACCGAGGAGCAGCAGCGCGACGGGGGCATCGAATACAACTACCGGCGCGAGCCAGCCGCGCAGGGCATCGCGCGCGGGCAGACCGTGACGCAATGGCAGGAGTCGGGCAGCGCAAGTCCGATGGAGCTGATCGCCGCCTCGGTGGGAACCGAAGTGGCTACTTACACGCGCGACCGCCCGGGTCTCAGCGCCTTTGTGATGGAAGATGGCCAGGTCTACCACACCTACTCGGGCTATTCGCGCGGCCTCGACGGCGTGTGGGGCATGTACCAGTGGCTCGACCGCGCTCCCAAGGGACGCAATGAACAGGGAATCTGGTGGCGCCGCCATGATGAATACAGTGAAAACAAACTGGCCTGACAGGATGGCCAAGCTGGCCGACGGGCTCTGCCTGGCGGCCACGCCCTGTTTTGCGCTGATGGCGCTGCTCAGTGCCATCGGCGGCGGGACGGACCCGGTCTGTTCCGCCGTGCGCGGCGGCTGGCCCATCGGCGACATGACGACGATGTACCTGGCCATGAGTGTCTTCCATCTGCCGGCCTGGTTTGCAGGAAGCCGTCGATCTGTGGACGGTAAGGCAGGATGCGAGTAAATTGGCCGCGATCAAGCCATTGAATCAATGCCGACTGGATTTGGTTGCATGAGGTGGAGATGTCGCCATTCGGCCAATACGCGTCATTGTATTCATGTAGGGTGGGCACTGCGTGCCCACGCGGAAGCTGACATGATGCGAACGTCATGGTGGGCACGCAGTGCCCACCCTACAACTGGCCGCGAGTGGGCTTTCACACAGCCTCGGGCGTTTGCAGTCGTCCAGGGACACTGTCCGATGGACTCGCGTTGCGAGAATCAGTGCGTCGATTTCGTGTCGTGAATCGTCGCCAGTACATTTCGTACGCTTGCAGGAATCGGTACGGAACGATTGCTGCTGCGTTCGACGTAGACGTGGACGAAGTGACCGGCAGCGCAGGGCAGGGGATCGCTGTTGCGGTACAGCGCGATCTGGTAGCGCACGCTCGAGTTGCCCAGCGTGGCCACGCGGATGCCGGCGTGGATCGTGTCCGGGAAGCTGATCGAGCTGAAGTAGGAACAAGCACTGTCGACCACGAAGCCGACCACCTCGCCCTGGTGGATATCGAGCACGCCGCGCTCAATCAGGAACTGGTTCACCGCCGTGTCGAAGTACGAGTAGTAGACGACGTTATTGACGTGGCCATAGACGTCGTTGTCCATCCAGCGGGTCGGGATCGCCAGGAAGTGGGGGAAGGCGGAACGGGCGGCGTCTTTCATCGTCCGCGCCTGTCAGTGCTTGATGCCGCTGGCCGGGATCAGCGTTTCGACCGGCGTGTCGCTGGCGAACAGCTGGGCGCAATCGACCTTGTCGAAGTCGTAGTGCTTGCCGCAGAAATCGCAGTTGATGCCGAGCTGGCCCAGGTCAGCCAGCGCCGCATCGACTTCCGGCCGGCCCAGCATCTTGAGCATATTGCCCACTTTTTCACGCGTGCAGCTGCAGTGGAACACCGGGTGGGCCGGGTCGAACACGCGGATCGTTTCTTCCCAGAACAGGCGGCTCATCAGGGTCTGGATATCGGTCGACAGCAATTCTTCCTGCTTCAGCGTGGAGCCGAGGATGACGGCGCGGTTCCACGTCTCCAGGTCGTCCGCTTCCGAGCCTTGCACGATCTGGTCAATCTTGCCGCTGTGGCGTGGCAGCTTCTGCAGCAGCATGCCGCGCGCTACCTCACCATCGGCGCCCAGCCACAGTTTGGTTTCGAGCTGTTCGGAGCGCAGCATATAGTTTTCGATGACGGTCGCCATATCGTCGCCATCGAGCGGGACGATGCCCTGGTAGGGCTGCTGTCCCGGCATCTTTTCCAGCGGGTCGAGCGTGATGACGAAGCGGCCGTTGCCATGCATGTTCAGCAGCGCCGACAGCGGCGCGCCGGCTTCGATGACGGCGTCCGGCGCCAGCTTGGCGGTGGCGCGCATGCGCAGACCGGCGTCGCATTCGACCACCAGCAGGCGCACCGGGCCGTCGCCATGGATTTGCATGATGATTGAGCCGTTGAACTTCAGGTTGGCCGACAGCAGGGCGGCGGCAGCGACCATTTCGCCCAGCACGGTCTTGACCGCCGGCGGATAGCTGTGGCGGGCCTGGATTTCTTGCCACGTGTCGGAGATGTCGACGAACTCGCCGCGCACGGCGCCATTGTCGAAGATGAATTTTTGCAGGGTGTCCTTGCTTGCCTGGGTCGTCATTGTTGCTTATCCGATTTGTTTCAGTTCTGTCTTGTAGCGCTGGCCGCGCGCAGCGTAATGGGCAGCCGAGTCTTGCAGCTTGGCCACTTCCTCGGCCGTCAGGGTCCGCACGGCCTTGGCCGGGGTGCCGATGATCAGCGAGTGGTCGGGGAATTGCTTGCCTTCGGTGACGAGGGCGCCGGCGCCGACCAGGCAGCCCTTGCCAATGCTGGCGCCATTGAGGATGACGGCCTGGATGCCGATCAGGCTGCCGTCGCCGACGGTGCAGCCATGCAGCATGGCCTGGTGGCCGACGGTCACATTGCTGCCCAGCGTCAGCGGATAGCCCATATCGGTATGCATGACGGTGCCTTCCTGCACATTGCTATGGTCGCCGATGGTGATGCGTTCGTTGTCGCCGCGCAGCGTGACGCCGAACCACACCGATGCCATGGCCCCCACTGTGACCTTGCCGAGCAGGGTGGCACTGTCGGTGATATACGCGGACGGGTCGATATCAGGGGCGTGATCGCCCAATTGGTAGATTGGCATCATTTGTCTGTGTGCGTTGGAATGCCGCTATTTTACGCTAGCAGGGCCGAACCCACCCGAAGGCCGGCCAAGCAGGAAATTCCCGCACGCGTATAATCCGAACGGTCGTACTTTTATTTGAGAGATCGCCATGGCCCCGTCCCGTTCCGAATTCATCGCCGTGCGCGGCTTGCGCTACCACGTGCTCCACTGGGGTGCGGAGGATGCGCCCAAGCTGTTCATGCTGCACGGCTGGATGGATGTGGCGGCGTCGTTCCAGTTCGTGGTCGATGCGCTCAAGGGCAATTGGCATGTGATTGCGCCGGACTGGCGCGGTTTCGGCCTGTCTGAGCGGCCGCAGCTTGACACCTACTGGTTCCCCGACTATGTGGGCGACCTCGATGCCATCGTCGACCATTACGCGCCGGGCGAGGCCATCAACCTGCTCGGGCACAGCATGGGCGGCAATGTCGTGAGCCTGTACGCCGGCGTGCGGCCGCAGCGGGTGCGCCGCCTGATCAATCTCGAGGGCTTCGGCATGCCGGTGAGCAAGCCGGAGCAGTCGCCCAAGCGCTATGCCAAATGGCTCGACGAACTGAAGGAGCCGGCCACCTTGCGTACCTATCCGAGCGAGCAGGCGGTGGCCCAGCGGCTGCAGAAGACCAATCCGCGCCTGCCCGACGAGCGCGCCGCCTTCCTGGCCAAACATTGGTCGTCGCAAGTGGGCGATGGCGTGTGGGAAATCCAGGGCGATCCGGCGCACAAGAAGTCGACGCCGCTGCTGTACCAGGTCGAGGAAGTGCTGGCCTGCTGGCGCGCGATCACGGCGCCGGTGCTGTGGGTCGAGGCCGAGGACACCAATATGTGGCAATGGATGGGGCCGAAGGAGCAGGCGCGCGTTGAAATTGACCGCCGCCTCGGCAATCTGAAGCAGGTGACGGCGCGCATGATGCCTGACGCCGGCCACATGTTGCACCATGATCAGCCGCAGTTGCTGGCTGAAATGATCGAAGAGTTCCTTGCGTAATACCGCGTGGGCACGCAGTGCCCACCCTACGTCACTCGCATGATGCCGCGTGGGCGCTGCGTGCCCGCGCGACGGTGGCTGCATTGAATTCCGCGTGGGTACGATGAGCCCGTACCCACCCGACGATGCGATTTGCGTAGGGTGGGTACGGTTCTATCGTACCCACGCGGTTTGCGACGCCACGGCGCCCTAGCGTGGTCCGGCGTACCGACGCGTTTCGAGTCTGTCGCTTACAATGAGTACTTCCTTACTTGTTGTTGCTCCGGTATGCTCAAAGTCGACCTTCATTGCCATTCCAACGTCTCCGATGGCGTGTTGCCGCCCGCTGCGGTAGCCGCCCATGCCCGCAAGGCCGGCGTTGACGTGTGGGCGCTGACCGACCACGACGAAGTCGGTGGCATTGTCGCCGCCCGCGTTGCCGCTGCGGAGCAGGGCATGCATTTCGTGAGCGGGGTCGAAATCTCGATCACCTGGGCCAGCACCACCGTGCATATCGTCGGCCTGAAGATCGACGAAACCAACCCGGTGCTGCTGCAGGGGCTGGCCGCCACCCGTTCCGGGCGCGACGCGCGCGGGCGCGAAATGGCCGAGCAGCTGGCCAAGGTCGGCATCGAAGGCGCCTACGAAGGTGCGCTCAAGTATGTCGGCAACCCGGACCTGATGTCGCGCACCCATTTCGCCCGCTTCCTGGTCGACAGCGGCGTCTGCGCCTCGATTCCCGACGTGTTCCGCAAATACCTGGTCGAAGGCAAGCCTGGCTATGTGCCGCACCGCTGGGCCACGCTGGCGCAGTCGGTCGAGTGGATCCTGGCCGCCGGCGGCGTGCCGGTGATCGCCCACCCGGGCCGCTACCGCTTCAATGTCGTGGCCGAAGGCGCGCTGTTCGACGAATTCAAGCAGCTGGGCGGCACTGCAATTGAAGTGGTGACGGGCAGCCACACGCCCGACCAGTACCATACCTACGCCGAGCAAGCCCGCCGCTACGGCTTCCTGGCTTCGCGCGGCACCGATTTCCACGCGCCGGGCGAGTCGCGGGTCGATTTTTCCGTGCTGCCGAATCTGCCGAACTCCGTCAAGCCCGTGTGGCACGACTGGTTCTAGTGTCGTGTGGCGCCGGCGGCGAATCCACTTGAAATTTCTGGGTAGCACCCTTATCTTATTGTCCTGTCAACCAAACTGAGCCGGGAGGCTTGCCATGAAGCGCATTATTCTGTTCCTTGCCACCAACCTTGCAGTCATGCTGGTGTTGTCGCTTGTCCTGTCGGTACTGGGCATCGGTCGCGGCGTGAGCGCAGCCGGCATCAACTACGGTTCGCTGATGGCGTTTTCGCTGGTGGTCGGCTTTACCGGTTCGATCTTCTCCCTGTTGATCAGTAAACCCATGGCCAAATGGTCGACCGGCGCGCGCGTCATCGACACGCCGTCCAATTCGACCGAGCTGTGGCTGGTCAACACCGTGCGCCAGCTGGCCGAGCGCGCCGGCATCGGCATGCCGGAAGTGGCCGTGTACGAAGGCGAGGCCAATGCCTTTGCGACCGGCGCGTTCAAGAACTCGGCCCTGGTGGCCGTGTCGACCGGCCTGCTCGAGAGCATGAACCGCGACGAAGTCGAAGCCGTGCTGGGCCATGAGATCGCCCACGTCGCCAATGGCGACATGGTGACGCTGACGCTGATCCAGGGCGTCGTCAATACCTTCGTCGTGTTCCTGGCGCGCGTGGTCGGCTTTTTCGTCGACAAGGTCTTGCTCAAGGGCGACAGTGAGCGCGGCCCCGGCATCGGCTACATGGTCACCGTATTCGTGTGCGAAATCATCTTCGGCGTGCTGGCCTCGATCATCGTCGCCTGGTTCTCGCGCCAGCGCGAATTCCGCGCCGACGCCGGTTCGGCCAGGCTGCTGGGCAGCCCGCTGCCGATGCAGCATGCACTGGCCCGCCTGGGCGGCCTGCAGCCGGGCGAACTGCCAAGCTCGATGGCCGCGTCCGGCATCAGCGGCGGCGGCAGCGGTTGGGGCGCGCTGTTCTCGACCCACCCGCCGGTTGCCGAGCGCATTGCTGCGCTGCAGGCTGTCCGCGCTTAAAGCACGCCACATGGGCCAGTTTTTCCATATCCATCCGGACAATCCGCAGCCGCGCCTGATCAAGCAAGCCGCCCAGATCATCCACGGCGGCGGCATTGTCGCGCTGCCGACCGACTCCTGCTATGCACTGGTGTGCCACCTGGACGACAAGGCGGCGGTGGAAAAGCTGCGCCGCATCCGCGGCATCGACGAGAAGCATCACCTGACGCTGCTGTGCCGCGACCTGTCCGAGATCGCCGAGTACGCGCGGGTCGACAACCGCCAGTTCCGCATCCTGAAGGCCGCCACGCCGGGGCCGTACACGGTGATCCTGGAGGCGACCAAGTCGGTGCCGCGCCGGCTGTCGCACCCGTCGCGCAAGACGATCGGCCTGCGCGTGCCGGAAAACCGCATTGCCCACGCGCTGCTCGAGGAGCTGGGCCAGCCGCTGCTGGGCACGACCCTGATGCTGCCGGGCGACCAGGAGATGCTCAATGATGCCGAGCTGATCCGTGAACGCCTGCAAAAGAGCATCGAGCTGACCATCGACGGCGGCGCCTGCAGCCTGGAGCCGACCACGGTGATCGACCTGACCGGCGACCAGCCAGTGTTGATGCGCCACGGGCGGGGCGATCCGGCGCCGTTCGGCCTGTAGATGCCAGCCCAGCCCACTTTGCCTGCTGCCGCGGCCAGCCTTGCCGCTCTGTTAAAATCGAGCCCATGAACGAAATTATCCAAACGCTGGCCGTCTACGCACTGCCGGTGCTGTTTGCCATCACCCTGCACGAAGCCGCCCACGCCTATGCCGCCAAGTACTTTGGCGACATGACCGCCTATGCCGCCGGCCGCATGAGCCTGAACCCGGTCAAGCATATCGACCCGATCGGCACCATCCTGATCCCGGTGTTGCTGTATATGGCGACCGATGGCAAGTTCGTGTTCGGCTACGCCAAGCCGGTGCCGATCGACTTCAGCCAGCTGCGCAATCCGAAGAAGCAGATGGCCTGGGTCGCGCTGGCCGGGCCGGGCGCCAACTTCGCCATGGCCTTTGGCTGGATGCTGCTGGCGATCTTGTTGCTGCTGTTCGGCGTGCAGGAAGAGTTCCTGCACCAGGTGGCGAAGGCGGGCATCCTGACCAATCTGCTGATGTTCGCCTTCAACCTGGTGCCGATCCCGCCGCTCGACGGCGGCCGCATCGTCACCAGCATGCTGCCCAACCGCCTCGCCTATAAGTTCGCCTCGATCGAGCCGTATGGCATCTTCATCGTGTTGGCCTTGATATACTTTAAGATCTTGAACTTCTGGGTCGTGCCGCTGATGCTGGGCGCCGATTTTGTGCTCAAATTGATCGCATTCCCTCTGACCTTCTTTCTGAACTGATTACTATGTATCCCGATCGCGTTGTTTCCGGCATGCGTCCGACTGGCACCATGCACCTTGGCCACTACCACGGTGCCCTCAAAAACTGGATCAAGATGCAATCGGAACAGCCTTGCCTGTTCTTCGTCGCCGACTGGCACGCCTTGACCACGCACTACGACGATCCGAGCATCATCGAGCGCAGCACCTGGGACATGCTGATCGACTGGCTGGCGGCCGGCATCGACCCGTCGCAGGCGACCCTGTTCATCCAGTCGCAGGTGCCCGAGCATGCCGAGCTGCACCTGCTGCTGTCGATGGCCACGCCGCTGGGCTGGCTCGAGCGGGTGCCGACCTATAAGGACCAGATCGACAATCTGTCGAACAAGGACCTGGCGACTTATGGCTTCCTCGGCTACCCGCTGCTGCAGGCGGCCGACGTGCTGATCTACCGCGCCAGCTGTGTGCCGGTGGGCGACGACCAGGTGCCCCATATCGAGATGATGCGCGAAATCGCGCGCCGCTTTAACCATATGTACGGCAAGGAAAAAGGCTTCGAAGAAAAAGCGATGGAAGCGGTCAAGAAGCTCGGCAGCAAGCGCGCCAAGCTCTACCTCGAACTGCGCACCGAGTTCCAGCAGGACGGCAAGACCGAAGCGCTGGCCCAGGCCAAGGCCATGCTCGACGATGCCCAGAGCCTGTCGATGATCGACCGCGAGCGTTTATTTGGTTACCTCGAAGGCAGCCGCAAGCTGATCCTGGTCGAGCCGCAAGCCAAGCTGACAGTGGCCTCGCGCCTGCCCGGCCTCGATGGCCGCAAGATGTCCAAGAGCTACGGCAATGCGATCTCGCTGCGCGAAGACAAGGACTCGGTCATCAAGAAGGTGCGTACGATGCCGACCGACCCGGCGCGCGTGCGCCGCACCGACGTCGGCGACCCGAAGAAATGCCCGGTCTGGCAATTGCACGAAGTCTATTCCGAGCCAGCCACCAAGGAGTGGGTCGTCAAGGGCTGCACCACGGCCGGCATCGGCTGCATCGAATGCAAGCAGCCGGTCATCGACGCCATCCTGAAGGAGCAGGAGCCGATGCATGAGCGGGCCCAGCAGTACCTCGACGATCCGTCGCTGGTGCGCGCCATCGTCGCCGACGGCTGCGACGCAGCCCGCAAGCTGGCCCAGGAAACCATGCGCGATGTGCGCGAGGCGATGGGCCTGGCCTACACCTGAATGACGACAGACCCGACGCCGGCCCCGCGTGCGGCCTTGCTGCCGCCATCGCCGTGGGTGGCGCGCTTCGCGCCGCTGGTGCTTGCCGGCGAGGTGCTGGACCTGGCCTGCGGCGGCGGGCGCCATGCGCGCCACCTGGCCGCGCTCGGCCACCCGGTGCTGGCGGTCGACCGCGACCTGCAGCCGCTGCAGGCCGCAATGGCAGGGCGGGGCGCCAATGCCGGCCCTTCAGCCACGGCGGGGCAGGGCGCCGATGGCGGTTTCTCAGCCACGGCGGGGCCGGGCGCCGATGGCGGTTTCTCCGCCATGGCGGGGCCGGGTGCCGATGGCGGTCTTTCAGCCACGATGGGTCAGGGTGCCGATGCCGCCCTTTCATTCACGACGGGGCAAGGCGCCGACGGCGCCCTTTCCGCCATCACGGCCCAGGCTTGCGACCTCGAGGCCCCCGGCTTTGCCTGGCCTTTCGGCAGCGCCCGCTTTGCCGGCATCGTCGTCACCAACTACCTGCACCGGCCCCTGATGGACGCGCTCGTTGCGAGTATGAAGCCGGACGGTGTGCTCATTTACGAGACTTTTAGCGACGGTAACGCGCAGTTCGGCAAGCCGTCGAACCCCGACTTCCTGCTGCGGCCCGGCGAACTGCTGGCGCTGGCAACCCGCCACGGCCTGCAGGTGCTGGCCTTCGAGGAAGGCGTGACGGGGCGGCCGGCGGCGGCCGTGGTGCAGCGCCTGTGCGCCTGCGGGCCCGAGTTTAGCAAAGAAGCAAGGGTTTTGAGCCCGGTTCAGGGCCAGAATCTGGTAACAAGAGAGTAACAATGAACCACGGGGGCGGGCGATCCGCTACAATCATCACTTTATTTACCAGCATAAAATCTTGAATATGATTAAGGGCAGCATTGTAGCGATCGTTACCCCGATGCACGCAGACGGCAGTCTGGATTTGCCGGGTTTGACCAAGCTGATCGACTGGCACATCGCCGAAGGCACGGACAGCATCGTCATCGTTGGCACCACCGGCGAATCGCCGACCGTCAGCGTCGAAGAACATTGTGGCCTGATCAAGCTGGCCGTTGACCATGTTGCCGGCCGCATCCCCGTGATCGCCGGCAGCGGCGGCAATTCGACCGCGGAAGCGATCAAGCTGACCGAGTTCGCCCTACAGGCCGGCGCCAGCGCCTCGCTGCAAGTGGTGCCCTATTACAACCGTCCGACCCAGGAAGGCATGTACCAGCACTTCAAGGCGATCGCCGAAGCGGTGCCCGCGCTGCCGATCATCCTGTACAACGTGCCTGGCCGCACGGTGGCCGACCTGTCCAACCAGACCATCGCGCGCCTGGCCCAGATCAAGAACATCGTCGGCATCAAGGATGCGACCGGCAATATCGGCCGCGGCATCGAGCTGCTGTCGATGGTGCCGAAGACCTTTGCCGTCTACTCGGGCGATGACGCCACCGCGATCGCGCTGATGCTGTGCGGCGGCGCCGGCAATATTTCGGTGACGGCCAATGTGGCGCCGCGCATCATGCACGAGATGTGCAAGGCAGCGATGGCCGGCGATATCGCCAGGGCAGTCGAACTCAACAACAAAGTGCTGGCCCTGCACCAGAAGCTGTTCATCGAGCCGAACCCGGTGCCGGTCAAGTGGGCGCTGGCTGAAATGGGCCTGATGCCAGCCGGCCTGCGCCTGCCGCTGGTGCCGCTGTCGGCCGATTGCCAGCCGGCCGTGCGTCAGGCCCTGGTCGACGCCGGCCTGCTGCACTAAGGCGCGACCCTCCTTTTTTTCATCAGCTGCTACCCCGAGCTACTACATTCTTTAAGACATGACTATTCGCAAGCAATTCACTCCGTCCGCACCGCGCGCCCTGGTACTGACCGCCCTGGTCGCCAGCCTGTCCGGCTGCGGCATGATCAGCTCGGTCATCGATTCGGACAAGGTTGACTACAAGTCGACCGCCGCCAAGAAGCCGGTGGCGCTCGACGTGCCGCCTGACCTGACCCAGCTGTCGCAAGACAGCCGCTATGGCGTGCCAGGCGATGGCCGCGGCGTGGCGACGGCGTCCGGTTACCAGATCCAGCGCGGTGGCGTGCAGCAGCAAGCCGTGTCGACGACCGCCATCGGCCCGGCCAATACGCCGGCCATGCGGATCGAACGCGCCGGCAGCCAGCGCTGGCTGGTGGTCAAGCAGACGCCGGAGCAGCTGTGGCCGATTCTGAAGGAATTCTGGGCCGCCAACGGTTTCCAGGTCAGCAGCGAAACACCGGCGACCGGCATCATGGAAACTGACTGGGCGGAGAACCGTTCGAAGATCCCGCAGGACATCATCCGCAACACCATCGGCAAGGTATTTGATTCCCTGTACTCGACGGGCGAGCGCGACAAGTTCCGCACCCGCCTCGAGCGCACTGCCGACGGTTCGACCGAAGTCTATATCAGCCACCGCGGCGCCGAAGAAGTGCTGACCGGCCCGCAAAAGGAAACCACGACCTGGACCGCGCGCGCCAATGATCCGAACCTGGAAGCCCAGTTCCTGAGCAAGCTGATGGCGCGCCTGGGCAGCGACACCAATGCGGCCAAGGCCGCCGTGGCGACGGCCGTGGCCGCGCCGGAACACGCCAAGCTGATTTCTTCGCCGACCAAGGCAGTCGAAGTCGACGAAGGCTTCGACCGCGCCTGGCGCCGTGTCGGTCTGGCGCTGGACCGCGTCGGCTTCACGGTCGAGGACCGCGACCGCACCAAGGGCCTGTATTTCGTGCGCTTCGTCGATCCGGACGCAGTGGCCAAGGAAGGCTTCTTCGCCAAGCTGTTCAGCTGGGGCTCGGACGACAAGGCCAAGGAAGCGCAGCGCTACCGCATCCTCGTCAAGTCGAATGCCGGCGCGTCGGTCAGCGATGTGACGGTGCAGTCCAACGACGGCAAGCCGGAAGTGTCGGCCACCGGCGACAAGATCCTGAACCTGCTGCACGAGCAGTTGAAGTAGTACGAGTAGCGTGGGTAGGCTCGCCTGCCCAGGCGGGGCCTGACCCGCCAAGAAAAAACCGCGCTGGCCGAAAGCTGAGCGCGGTTTTTTATCGCCGATTCAAAAGCACCAGACGTAAAAAAACCCCCGACTGCACTGAGCGCGACCTAGGGCGCGTTCAGGCTGAAGGGGGCTTTTCTATCGAGCTGATTACTTCGAAGCAGCTGGAGCAGCAGCAGCTGGTGCCGAAGCAGCAGGTGCCGAAGCAGCAGGAGCAGCAGCGTCAGCAGCTGGAGCAGCCACTGGAGCAGCAGCAGGAGCAGCAGCAGCGTCAGCAGCTGGAGCAGCTACTGGAGCTGCAGGAGCAACTGGAGCTTCTTCTTTTTTAGCGCAAGCAGCCAGAGCAACAGCCAGCAGGGAGACGATCAGCAGGGATTTTTTCATGGATTTTCCTTAATTAATTCAAAAAGTAAGACAAATGTATTGCGATGAATAATTACCGGTAATTATCGCTCTTTTAGGGGTCTTCGTAGGCTTTCGACCCGAAACACGGTGCCAGACAGACAACGGAAACTTCCTAACCCAGCATTATATCGAAATATGTGCGCCCGCAATAGTACAAGCGCGTCAATTTGCGAAAAGTTTTTAGATTTCAGACTTTTGTTGGTGGAAACGCAGGATAGCAGGGCATATCGAGGCAGTTTTCGTTGCTAAAATGCAACAATTAGGCCTATAAACCGGTCGTTGTCGGGTGCAGCCCCGGGGTGGCGTCGGTCCAGACCTGCTCGAACCGGTCCAGGCTGACTTCGGTCGCTTCCGGATGGCTGAATGCGGCTTCGCCGCGCATATGATCGCTGTGGAAACGCCGCACGATATGCACACCGTCGCCGATGCAGAACGAATCGGTCAGGTGCTGGACCCCTTTGCCGCTCACTTTGCACTCGATCCGGTGTCCAAAATCCTTCAACAGCCGCAAAAAACGTGGATAGTGCTGCTCGATATAGCTGGTCCGGTGCATCGCCAGCTGCAGATGGCCGCCGCCGGCGACAAAATGGCGCAGCGCAGCATCGATATCGCTGGCGCCGAGAGGAAATACCGAAAAGTCCGGGTCGAACAGTTGCAGCGTCAAGTGGGAGCGCGCGATGCATTCGCGCCAATACGCTTCGAATTCGCGGTGGCTCGAGAATGGCAGCAGCGCCGGGCCTTGGACATCCTGTTCGACCATTGTTTCCTCCTAGCTTAGCAGTTCGACCCAGCCATCCTGGTACCAGGTATGCAGGGCATCCATCACGTCGTCCGACGCGGCCTTGACGGCCGCGGCGTCCAGCGCGCGTTCATTGGCCAGTTGCTCCAGCAGCGCCTTGTCGGCGCGGCCGACGCTGAACGACTCGCCATTGATGAAGACATTCTTGCCACGATATAGCATCTGCGTCTTGCGCGAGAGGGCCACGCCGCGCCTGGCCGCCGCCTGCGCGAACTTGCCCATCGCCAGCGGCGCCGGCGGCGGCGTGAAGAATACATTGTGCTTCGGTTCGGACAGATATTCGCCGAGGAAGATTGTCACGTCGTCGGCGGTGAAGCGCACCTTGTTCATTTCCTCGGCCACCGTGTCGAGCAGGTGGCGCGGGATTTCGGCCGGGTGCCGCGTCGCTTCCAGGCCGGGGTCGGCATAGCGGCCCGGCAGGTCGATCGAATCGCACATGAACTGCAGGAAGGCTTCGCCCAGCTCCTGGTAGGCCGGCGCGCGGAAGCCGACCGAATAGGTCATGCACTCGCCCTCGGCCACGCCATCGTGCGCGTAGTGGGGCGGCAGGTAGAGCATGTCGCCCGCCTCAAGCACGAATTCCTCGGTTGGCTTGAACTTGGACAGGATCTTGAGCGGCATGCCTTCGACCAGCGACAAATCCTTCTGCGCGCCGATGCGCCAGCGCCGCTTGCCGTGCGCCTGCAGCAGGAACACGTCGTAGGAATCGAAATGGGGACCGACTCCGCCGCCATCGGTGGCAAAGCTGATCATCAGGTCATCGAGCCGCGCATCGGGCACGAAGCGGAACTGGCGCAGCAGGGCGTCGGCCCCGGCGTCGTACAGGTTGGCGCCCTGCACCAGCACGGTCCATTCGCGCTGGCTGCGCGGGGGCAGGGCGGACAGCGGGCCCTGCTGCATATCCCACTGGCCGTCCACATTCGTGATCAGGCGCGATTCGACGTAGTCCTTAGCGGCAAGTTCGGCCAGCTGCTCGACGCTGAGCAGGGGGTGCATGCCGGGCACGGCCTGGCGGATCAGCAGTGGCTTCTTGTGCCAGTATTCGGCCAGGAACTGGGCGGGCGTGATGTTGCCCAAGAGTTGGAGTTTTTTCATGCGCCATTATAACGAACCCCCGGGCGGCAGTGTATTGCGGGGGTGAAGCAGGGATTTCGGGGGATGCGTCCCCCGCCAGCGGAACGGACCGTCCCTGCAGGGGCGGTCTCCTGTGCCCGATGTGGTTGCGGTTATAATCTTGAGGCACACATTACAAAGGACGTATTATGAAGATTGCCAAGAACACCGTAGTGACCGTCAACTACAAGCTCTCGGACGCCCAGAACAACCTGATCGAAGATGGCCGCCAGCCGATGATTTACCTGCACGGCGACTACGAGAACACGCTGCCGAAGATCGAACAAGAACTCGACGGCAAGGAAGTCGGCTACGCCTCGACCATCCAGATCGAACCGGAAGACGCGTTTGGCGACTACGACCCGGCGCTGGTCAAGGTCGAGCCGCGCAACCGCCTGCCTGAACCGCTCGAAGTGGGCATGCAGTTCGAAGGCATGCCTGACGGCACCGACGACGAAGAAGACGAAGCGATGATCTTCACCGTGACCGATATCGCCGACGACAAGGTCGTACTCGACGGTAACCATCCGCTGGCCGGCATGGCGCTGCGCTTCGAACTGTCGGTGGCTGACGTGCGTGCCGCAACCGACGAAGAGATCGCCCACGGCCACGTGCATGGCGCCCATGGTCACCACCATGGGGACGACGAGGACGAAGGCGAAGAGGGCGACCACTTCCGTAGCCATCCGGTGCACTGATACCGCATCAACGACAAAAGCCCGCTGGACAAGCGGGCTTTTTCGTTTTCGGCGGCGCCCGTCCTATTCGACCGGCTCGAGCGGGAGCAGGGTGCTCGACTTGAGCGTCACCTTGACTTCCACCGCGCGCAGCTTGGGGTCAAACCCAGCTTGGGGTCAAACCCGGCAACTGGACATCCACGGCTTGGGGTCAAACCCCGGCTTGGGGTCAAACCCCGGCTTGGGGTCAAACCCGGCAACTGGACATCCACGGCTTGGGGTCAAACCCGGCAACTGGACATCCATGTCCGATTGCCGGGTTTGACCCCATTCGGGTTCGTGTCCGATTGCCGGGTTTGACCCCATTCGGGTTTGATCCCATTTGTGCTGATATCGCATCAACGATAAAAGCCCGCTGGTCAAGCGGGCCTTTTCGTTCTTGGCGGCGTCAGTCCTATTCGACCGGCTTGAGCGCGAACAGGGTGCTCGACTTGGGCGTCACCTTGATTTCCACCGTGTGGCTGCCAAGGCTCAGGTGGCCCAGATTGCCATACCATGCAATGGCAGGCGCGCTGCCTTCCTCCAGCGGCGCGCTGTCGACCAGCAGGACTTTGCCCGGAAACTTGAGCGCGATCGCCGTCACCTGGCGCCGTACGTCGGCAAAACCGTCCTGGCGGCTATTGAACAAGGGCACCCTGGACGACCTGGCGCTCTTGGCCTTATCCGCCGGCACGCCGATATCGCCCTCCGAGAACAGCACGATCGCTGCCAGCTTCTTGCGCTGGGCATAGGTCGCGAGCCGGTGCAGCCAGGCGCGGTTGGCCACCAGGCGATCCTCGAACTCGCTGTTGCGGCCCGCCTCCGGCCGGTAGTGATTATTGTCCGACGTGACGTTCATCGTCGCGTACAGCACATTACCTACTTCCCACTGCGCATACTCGGAAAAACTGCGGAACTTGGCGGTCGACGACAGCCGCGTCAGCGACAGCTTGCGCATGCCGAGTGTCACCGGCTCGTCGAAGAACAGTTCGCGCAGGCGGCTCAGGCGCTCCTGCGCTGCCGAGCGGCCGGCCGGCGTGGTGCAGACGCTCCAGTCGCTCGCTGCCGGTACCAGCACCAGCGGGCGCGGCGCATCAAGGAACAGCTCGCGGCGCGCCAGGTAGAGCGCGTCGCTGCAGGCGTCGTCGGCATGCTTGATGCCGGTCGCGACGACGAAGGCAAAAGACGGGTCGCCGGTGGCGAGCAGCGCCTGGCGCAGCGGCGTTTCGTCGGCATTGATGGCAAAGCTGTGGCCGATCGCTCCGAACTGGTGCGCCAACGGCGCGGCGGCCAAGGCCGCTCCATGCCATACGAGGACGGCGGCGAGCAGCAGGCGCAGCGTGTTCATGCGGCCAGCCGTTTCAGCTGGTACAGCGCTTCGAGTGCTTCGCGCGGCGTCATCGCATCCGGGTCGAGCGCACCGAGGGCGTCCAGCAGCGGGGCGCCGGCCGGTTCAACGGCCGGCGCGCGGCCTGCCGCCGCGCTGCCGGCGGCGCATTGCTCCGCCGACTCTGCGTCGTCATCGGCCTGCGGCACCGCGAACAGGTCGAGCTGCGGCGTGGCGTCGAGCGCCTGCGATTCGAGCCGCGCCAGGTGCTTGCGGGCGGCCTTGATGACGGCCGGCGGCACGCCGGCCAGCTGCGCCACCTGCAGGCCGTAGCTTTGCGAGGCCGGGCCGGCCTGCACAGCGTGCAGGAACACGATGGTGTCCTTGTGCTCGACCGCCGACAGGTGCACATTGGCGGCCGTCGGATGGCTCTCGGGCAGCTGGGTCAGCTCGAAGTAATGGGTGGCGAACAGGGTGAAGCTGCGGCTGGTGTCGATCAGGTGGCGCGCAATCGCCCACGCCAGTGCCAGGCCGTCGAAGGTCGACGTGCCGCGGCCGACTTCGTCCATCAGCACCAGCGAGTGCTCGGTCGCGCCATTGAGGATCGCGGCCGATTCGGTCATCTCGACCATGAAGGTCGAGCGGCCGCCTGCCAGGTCGTCGGTCGCGCCGATGCGCGTGAAGATGCGGTCGATCGGCCCGATCGAGGCGGACGACGCCGGTACATAGCTGCCGACATAGGCCAGCAGGGTGATCAGGGCGACCTGGCGCATGAAGGTCGATTTACCGCCCATGTTCGGGCCGGTGATCACCAGCAGGCGCCGCCCGTCCTTGAGCTGGCAGTCGTTGGCGATGAAGCGTTCTATCTGATCCTCGACCACCGGGTGGCGGCCTTCGCGGATGTCGAGCCGCGGATCCTGCACCAGCTGTGGCGCGCACCAGTTGTGCATCAGGGCGTGCTTGGCCAGCGCGGTCAGGGTGTCGAGCTGGGCGATCGCCTGCGATATGGTCTGCAGTTCGCCGATATGCGGGGCCAGGTCGGCCAGCAGCTGGTCGTACAGCAGCTTCTCGCGCACCAGCGCCTTGTCCTGCGCCGACAAGGCTTTGTCCTCGAATACCTTCAGTTCTGGTGTGATGTAGCGCTCGGCGTTCTTCAGGGTCTGGCGGCGACGGTAGTCGTCCGGCACCTTGTCGGTCTGGCCGTGGGTCACTTCGATGTAGAAGCCGTGCACCTTGTTGTACTCGACGCGCAGGTTGGCGATGCCGGTACGGGCCCGCTCGCGCGTCTCGAGATCGACCAGGAACTGGCCGGCGTTTTCGGACAGCGCGCGCAGTTCGTCCAGTTCGGCGTCGAAGCCGCGCGCGAACACACCGCCGTCGCGCACCATCGCCGCGGGCTCCGGCGCCACCGCGCGCACCAGCAGGTCGAGGCAGGCGGCCGGCGTGGCCATGTCGCCGAGGATTTCGGACAGCAGGCCGTCGGTGTCGAAGCTTTGCTGCACGCTGTGGCGCAGGCTGGGCAGCTGCTGCAGGCCGTCGCGCAGGCTGGCCAGGTCGCGCGGGCGCGCCGTCAGCAGGGCGACGCGGGTGGTGATGCGTTCGATGTCGGGCACCTGGCCCAGCGTGGCCGACAGCACGCCGCTGGTGTCGCTGCGCAGCAGGGCGCCGATCGCGCCGTGGCGGGCGCGCGCCACGTTCTGGTCGCGTCGCGCGTGGTGCAGCCAGTGGCGCAGCAGGCGCGAGCCCATCGCCGTGCGGCAGTGGTCGAGCAGCGAGAACAGCGTCGGCGACTCCTGGCCGCGGATGGTTTCGGTCAGTTCCAGGTTGCGGCGGGTGGCGGCGTCGAGGCCGATGAATTCGGTTTCCGTTTCGGTCGACAGGCTGCGCACATGCTGCAGGCCGCGGCCCTGGGTCGATTGCGCATAGCGCAGCAGGGCGCCGGCGGCACCGAACGCCGCGCCCATGCCGTCGGCGCCGAAGGCCGACAGCGTGGCCACGCCGAGCTGCTCGAGCAGGGCCTTGTGGCCGGCCAGCACGTCGAAGTGCCACTCCGGCACCCGCGCCACATGGGCCGGGTGGGCCTGGTCGAACAGTTCGCCGCCGTCAGGCTGCTCGGCGCGCAGGATCTCGGCCGGCCCGATGCGTTCGAGTTCCTGCTGCAGGCGCACGGCGGCGCTGTGGCTGTCGCTTGAAAACTCCATCAGCTTGAGCGCGCCGCTGGCCAGCGACAGCCAGGCCAGGCCGGTGGTGACGACCTTGCGCTGGCTGATGGTGCACACGGCCAGCAGCGAGCGTTCGGCCTTTTCCGGCAGCAGGTCGGCGTCGGTCAGGGTGCCGGGCGTGACCACCCGCACCACTTTGCGCTCGACCGGGCCCTTGCTGGTGGCCGGGTCGCCGATCTGCTCGCAGATCGCGCACGATTCGCCGATCTTGACCAGCTTGGCCAGGTAGCCGTCGAGCGAGTGGAACGGCACGCCGCACATCTTGATCGGCTGGCCGTTCGAGCTGCCGCGCGCGGTCAGCGTGATGCCCAGCACGCGCGAAGCCTTCTCGGCGTCGTCGTGGAATAGCTCGTAGAAATCGCCCATGCGGTAAAACACGAGCATCGTCGGGTATTCGCCCTTGATGCGCAGGTACTGCTGCATCATCGGCGTGATCTTTTCGCTGGCGCTGTTCTTCAATGCGGCGGGGTCGATTTCTTTGGGAGCGATCGTCATTTCTTCTTTGTTGGCAAGGCGTAAACCGCGCCGGCATTCCGGGGCCAGCGCTAAGGCAAGCATTTTACCGCTTTCAGGCAACGCGACGGACAATGTGCCAAACTTGTGTACTTTTCAACCAGAATGATGAGGTGCGCCTTGAAACTTTATCCGCTGTTCATTTTTATGGCGGCCATGACCGTGCTCAGCCCAGGCCCCGGCGTGCTGATGACGCTGACCAATGCGCTGCGCTACGGCTTCAAGGGGACCTTCGGCGGCATCCTCGGCATTGCCACCGGCGCGCTGGTGGTCGCTGCCGTCTCGGCCACCAGCGTTGGCGTGCTGCTGGCGGCATCAAGCACCGCCTTTACCATCGTCAAGTTTGCCGGCGCCGCCTACCTGCTGTACCTGGGCGTGCGGCTGTGGCGCGCGCCGCCGTTCCGGTTCGCGGAAAAAGCCAGCCATGAGGCCAGCTTCGCGCGCCGCTTCGTCGAGGGCTTGACGCTGCAGTTCACCAATCCGAAGGCGATCTTCTTCTTCCTGTCGGTATTCCCGCAGTTTATCGACCCGGCAGACGGCTTCGCCCTGCAGTTCTCGCTGCTGGTGCTCAGCTACAGCGCGCTGGTGGTGGCGATCCATTCGCTGTACGCGCTGTTCGCCCACAAGGCGCGCAGCTGGTTCACGGCCCCGCGCAGCGGCAGTGTCATCAACAAGCTCGGCGCCATGACCTTCCTGCTGTTCGGCGCGCTGATGGCCACGGCCCGCCGCTAGTACCGGCAGCCGCTCACAGTTCGACGATGCGCCGGTTGCCGGCGCCGGCCAGCGTGCGCAGGCTGCGCTCGGTGCTGGCCTGGTACCGGCGCCGGTGCACGGTGTCGACGAAGCGCCAGTCGCAGCGTACTTCGGCGGCCGACGCAGTCAGCACCATGTAGCCGCGCTTGCTGGTCTGGGCGTAGTACAGCGGCGCGATGAGCTGCTCCATCATCTGCGCCACCGCCTTCGGGTCGCGCTCCGGGTAGGCGCCTTCGACCCCCGGCGACGACACCGACGCGGTCGCGAACTCCACGCCGACCTGCTCGCCGCGCCCATTGCGCAGGTCGCTGGCCCAGGCGTTGTGGGTGTCGCCCGCCAGCACCACCAGGTTCTTGCGGTGGCGCTGTATGATGGCGAACACGCGCTCGCGCTCGGCATCGTAGCCGTCCCACGAGTCGAGGTAGCAGGGCAGCGTCGGGCACGCCAGCGCCGCGCGCTGGCTGGCGGTGAGCGCGTGCGGCATGTCGCGCGCCAGCGCCTGCAGGTCGCTGTACTCGGTGCAGCTCATGTCGCCGCAGGCAACCGGCTGCGGGTACTCCATGCGCGCCATCAGCACCTGCTGGCCGATGATCTGCCACGCGGCGCCGGACGCGCCGACGCTGCGCTCGAGCCATGCCATCTGCTCGGTGCCAACCAGCTGGCGCGAACCGTCCGCGCAGGCGCGCCGCAGGCGCCCGCCGTCGACCTTGCCGTCCTGGCCGGCATAGTCGGCCATGTCGAGCTGGCGGTCGCGCCCGACGACGCGGGTGTCGAGCATGTGCAGCGACACCAGGCGGCCAAAGTCGAACGTGCGGTAGACCCGCTCCAGCCGTGCCGGCTCCGGCGCGCGGATCGGCATCCATTCGTGGTAGGCCTGCATCGCCGCCAGCTTGCGCGCGCTGAATGGCCCGTAGCGATTGTGGTCATGCTCGCCGGCGCCGCCGCGCCAGGTGTCGTCGGCAAATTCGTGGTCGTCCCACACGGTGATGAAAGGCACGCGCGCGTGCAGCGCCTGCAGGTCGGCGTCCAGGCGGTACTGGGCATAGCGGCGCCGGTAGTCGGCCAGCACCACCAGCTCATTGGCCGGTTCCGACAGCCGGCCCAGTGCCTTGGCGTCGCCGCAGGCGTAGCCGGTGCGGTCGTATTCGTACAGGTAGTCGCCCAAGTGCAGCGCACAGTCGATGTCGTCGCGTGCGGCGCAATCGGCATAGACGTTGAAGTAGCCGGCCGGATAGTTCGCGCAGGAGAACACGGCCAGCCTGACCTGGCGCGCGTCCGCGCGCGGCAGCGTCCTGGTGCGCCCGACCGGCGAGTACACGCCGCCGCAGCGGAATCGGTAGTAGTAGCTGCGCCCCGCCTGCAGGCCGCTGGCATCGACCTTGACGGTGTAGTCGCGCGCCGGCCCGGTGTCGTCCTGGCCGCTGGCGACCAGCTGGCGCATGGCGCTGTCGCGCGCCACTTCCCAGTGCACGGTGACGGCGGCCGCGCCGGGCGCCAGCGGGCTGGCGCGGGTCCACAGGATGACGCGGTCGGCCAGCGGGTCGCCGCTGGCCACGCCGTGCAGGAATGCGACCGATTGTTGGCCGCTCTCGCCGGTGGTGCGGCAGCCGCTGGCCGTGGCCAGCAGGGCCGACTGGCCCAGGCGCTGCAGGAAGTGCCGCCTGGCAGCGCTGCCCTGCGGCTGGTCGTCGCGTTGGAACGGTGGCTGATGCATGGCATGGCTCCCGGTGGCGTTGCGTTGGCCGAAGGATAGGCGGCGCGCATGACGCCGGCATGACGGACCGATGACGCCGGCGTGACAAAGGCTTAGACCGGCGAATCGGCCGCGCTTTCCCGATCTGCGGCCGCGGCCCGTGCCGCCGTCGCGACTGCGCGGCGCAGAATGCCCAAGCGCTGCCGGAATTGCGATATAGTTCCTCTGTGAAAGCCCGATCATTGGAGCGCAACTCGGAAGGACTGGCATGGAGCACACTGAATCGTGGAGCGCGCCCGGTTCGGCGATTGAAGACAACCTGATCCTGATCATCGACGACAGCACCGACGCGATCCGGCTGCTCAATAGCATGCTCAAGGGCCTCGGGCAGGTCGTGTTCGCCACCAATGGGGCCGACGGCGTCGCCATGGCGCGCCAGCGGCGGCCACAGCTGATTCTGCTCGACGTCGATATGGACGGCATGGACGGCTATGAAACGTGCAAGGTGCTGCACGGCGACCCTGAACTGTCGGGCACCTCGATCATCTTCGTGACCGCCCACACCACCATCGACAGCGAAGTGGAAGCGCTCGAGGCGGGCGCCGTCGACTTCATCAGCAAACCGCTCAACGCGCCGCTGGTGCGGGCCCGCGTGCGCACCCACCTGCGGCTGGCCAATGCGTCGGCCAAGCTGCAGCAGCTGGCCCGGTGCGACGGTCTGACCGGCCTGTTCAACCGACGCTACTTCGACGAGCAGCTGGGGCGCGAATTCCTGCGCCACAAGCGCCAGCTGCTGCCGCTGTCGCTGGCCTTCATCGACATCGACCATTTCAAGCCCTATAACGACCACTACGGCCACCAGCAGGGCGACGCCTGCCTGGCCAGTGTGGCGGCCACGCTGGCCGAGACCGTACACCGCCCGGGCGAGCTGGCGGCGCGCTATGGCGGCGAGGAATTCGTGATCCTGCTGCCGTATACGTCGGGGCAGGATGCCGAGCGCTTCGGCAAGCTGATCTGCCAGCGCGTGGCTGACCTGGCCATCCCGCATGCCCTTTCGCCGACCACCGCCACCGTCACCGTCAGCGTCGGCGTGGCCACCAGCAGCCCGGGCGGCGGCGGCACCGCCTCCAGCCTGGTGGCGGCGGCCGACGGCGCCCTGTACCAGGCCAAGTCCGGCGGGCGCGCGCGCGCCGTGCTGGCCGGCTACAAAGGCTAGGTGGCGGCGATGCAGGCGCCACAGCGATCGCGCCTTGCGCAGCTGGCCTTGCTGGCCTTGCTGGCCGCCGTCTATTTTGTCGCCGCCCGGCTCAGCCTGCTGCTGGCCTTCCCCGGCTCCAGCGCCTCGCCGGTGTGGCCGCCGTCGGGCATCGCGTTCGCCGCGCTGGCCCTGCTGGGCAGGCAGGCCTGGCCTGCTGTCGCGCTCGGCGCCTTCGGCGCCAACCTGGCGCTGTTCACCGCCAATCCTGCGGTCGGCAGCGCCGCCGGCATCCTGATGTCGCTGACCATAGCAGTCGGCAATACGCTCGAGGCCGTCGTCGGCGTATGGCTGATGCGCCGCTATGGCGGCACCGGCCCGCGCCAGTTGCTGCAGCTGCAGAATGTCTACCGCTTCGCCGTCGTTGCGCTGCTGGTGTCGGCGATGGCGGCCGTCATCGGCAGCGCCTCCCTGCTGGCCGGTGCGGTCATCCCGTCGGCGGCCCAGTGGGCCGTCATGAGTACCTGGTGGATCGGCGACGTGGCCGGCATCCTGGTGGTGGCGCCGGTGCTGATGGCCTGGTTCGGTAAGCGCAGGGTGGCGTGGAACCGGGCCCTGGTGCTGGAGGCGGGCGCCTGCCTGCTGGTGATCTCCTTGCTGGCGGCGGCCATTTTCGGCCAGCGCCTCGACAGCGACAGCATGGCGCGCATGCTGGCTTACCTGTTCATCCTGGCGATCGGCTGCTCAGCCTACCGCCACGGCTTGCGCGGCGCGACAATGAGCTGCGTGCTGGTGGCCGGCGCTGCCGTGGTGGGCGCGACGCGCGGTTACGGGCCGTTCGCGGCCGGCACCCTGAACGACGCGCTGGTGTCGCTCGAGACCTTCATCGCCCTGTGCAGCCTGATCGGGCTGGTGCTGTGCGCCGACATGGACGAGCGGCGCCGCCAGGGCGAGGGCCGGCGCCAGGGCCACCAGGCGTTCCTGCACTGGGCCACCCTGTTCGTTGGCATCGGACTGACCACTTTCGTGTGGAACCTGGTCGCCACCAATACCGAGCGCGAAGCACGCGAAAGGTTCGACGCGCTCGTCAGGTCGGTCGAGCAGCGCATCCACGAGCGGATGGAAACGAATGGTCAGGGTCTGCGCAGCGCCCAGGCGCTGTTCAAGGCCTCGGTCAGCGTCGAGAAGGAGGAATGGCATGATTTTGTCCAGGCCCTCGATGTGCGCCGCAATTTTCCCGGCATGCGGGTGATCGGCTACGCCCAGCAGGTCAGTGCAAGCGAGCTGCCGGCGTTCGAACAGGCCATGCGCGCCACTGGCCTGCAGGATTTTTCGATCCACCCGGCCGGCCAGCGCGAGTGGTATACGCCGGTGACCTATGTCGAGCCGTTTGCGCCGCGCAACCGGCGCCAGATGGGATTCGACATGGCCAGCGAGCCGTTGCGCCAGGCGGCAATGCTGCGCGCGCGCGAAACGGGCGAGCCTTCGCTGTCGGGCAAAGTGATGCTGACGCAGGAAGCGCCGCTGGCGCCGACCGCCGCGGTGTTCATGTATGCGCCGGTCTACCGCAATGACGCCCACCCGGGCACGCCCAAGGAACGCGTGCAGGCCCTGCGCGGCTATGTGTTCGGGGTGTTCCGCGTCACCGAGCTGATCGACAGTGTGGTGACCGGCGCGGTGGGCGACCTGGGCGTCGAGATTTTCGATGGCGAAGTGGCCAGTCCGTCCAACAGCATGTACTCGAACCTCAAGCGCAACGAGCACGACTACCCCAATCCGCTGACCTCGCGCATGCTGATCCAGGTGCAGGACCACAGCTGGACCATGGTGGCGACGTCGCACCCGGCGTTCGAGGACGGCATCGACCGCCAGAAGGCGCAGATCGTGCTCATCACCGGCGCCGTCATCAGCCTGCTGTTCTTCGGCGTGGTGCGGGCCCTGTCGGCGCGCCGCGAGTATGCGCTGGTGCTGGCCAACGACATGACGGCCGCGCTGGCCCAGTCGGAACGCAAGTTCGAGTCGATGGTCAATGCGGCCAGCGAATTTTCCATCATCGCCACCGACCCGCACGGCATGATCGAAGTGTTCAGCCTCGGCGCCGAACGCATGCTCGGCTACAAGGCCGAGGAGATGGTGGGTCGCCGCACGGTGTCGGTGATCCACCTCGAACAGGAAATCGCCCAGCGCAGCGCCGAACTGAAAGCGCTGACCGGCCATGACGTCAGTGGCTTCGAGGTGTTCGTCGAGACGGCGCGCCGCGGCATTGCCGAATCGCGCGAGTGGACGCTGGTGCGCAAGGACGGCCAGCAGGTGCCGGTCAACCTGGTGGTCAGCGCCATCTTCGGCCAGGACGGCGCGGTCGCCGGCTTCCTCGGCGTGTCCAACGACATCACGCGCCAGCGCCAGCTGCAATCGTCGCTGCTGCTGGCCAAGGAGCAGGCCGAAGCGGCCAGCCGCGCCAAGAGCGAATTCGTGGCCAATATGAGCCACGAAATCCGCACCCCGATGAACGCGGTGCTTGGCATGAGCCACCTGCTGGCCCAGACCAGCCTGACCGACGACCAGAAGCGCTACCTCGACATGATACGGGTGTCGGGCCAGTCGCTGCTGTCGATCCTCAACGACATCCTCGATTTTTCCAAGGTCGAGTCGGGCCACATGGAACTCGACTCGAACCCGTTCCAGTTGGGCGAGATGCTCGACACGCTGGCCAATATCATGACCGTCAACGCGGCCGAGAAGGACCTCGAGCTGGCCATTGGCGTGCTGCCCAATGTGCCGCACGCGCTGGTCGGCGACGCCATGCGCCTGCAGCAGGTGCTGGTCAACCTGATCGGCAACGCCATCAAGTTCACCGAGAAGGGCGAGGTGTCGCTGCTGGTGGAGGCCATGCCGGCCAGCGCCGGCATGGCCCTGCTGCGATTCCGGGTGCGCGACAGCGGCATCGGCATGAACCGCACCCAGCGCGAGCGCCTGTTCTCGGCCTTTTCGCAGGCCGACGCGTCGATCACGCGCCGCTTCGGTGGCACCGGGCTGGGGCTGGCCATCTGCCGCCACCTGGTGGCGCTGATGAACGGCACCATCGAAGTGCACAGCGTGCCGGGCGAAGGCAGCGAGTTTTGCGTGACGGTGCCGATGCTGCGCGGCGAGGGCAGTTCGCCGCCGGTGCGCCGCTCGCTGCGCCTGCTGGTGGCCGACGACAATGCCACCTCGCGCGACTACCTGTGCCACACCATCGCGTCCTGGCATTGCGAGGCCGACAGCGCGCCCGATGGCCAGAGCGCGGTCGACATGGTGGCAACGGCGCAGGCCGAGGGCCGCCCCTACGATGCGCTGCTGACCGACTGGAACATGCCGGGCCTCGATAGCGCCGCCATCATGGAGGCCTTGCAGGGGTGCTCGCCCGCTGCCCGGCTGCCGGTGGTGTTGATGGCCAGCGCCTTCGGCCGCGGCAGGCTGAGCCAGCTGGCCGACAGCTGGCAGCCCGACGCGCTGCTGCTCAAGCCCGTCAACGGCAATGCCTTGTTCACCGTCCTGTACGAGCGGCTCGGCCTGGGCAGCGTTGGCGGAACGGCCGCGCCATCGCAGGCGCATGCCGGCCAGGCGCACCAGCAGATCACAGGCGTCCGCCTGCTGCTGGTCGAAGACAATCCGCTTAACCAGATTGTCGCCCGCACCATGCTCGAAGGCTCGGGCGCCACCGTCGACGTGGTCGACAACGGCGCCAGGGCGGTCGAGCGCCTGAAGGCCGAGCCTGGCCGCTATGGCCTGGTGCTGATGGACGTGCAGATGCCGGTGATGGATGGCTTTGCCGCCACCCGCGCCATCCGCAAGGAGCTTGGCCTGACGCTGCCGATCGTGGCCATGAGTGCCGGTGTGATGGCGTCGGAGCGGGCCCAGTGCATCGAATCGGGCATGAATGACTTCATCGCCAAGCCGGTCGAGCTGGAGGAGATGCTGGCGACCATTGCGCGCTACCTGCGGCCGGCACCGCAGGCGCCAGCGGCCAGCACGCCGGCGGCCGCAGACGGTGCCGCTGCCGCGGCGATGGCCCGCGGCGCGGCCGGCCCGGCGGTCGC
>CBDDRJ010000070.1:0-14780 GCA_965233055.1 uncultured bacterium | reverse complement strand
CGGTCCCACCCCTTCCCATCCCGAACAGGACCGTGAAACGATTTTGCGCCGATGATAGTGCTGCAACCAGTGTGAAAGTAGGTTATCGTCAGGCTTTTATAATGGAAAGCCCCCGCAGAAATGTGGGGGCTTTTTCTATTTAAAATCCCTTCAGCCAGAACGCGCCCCAGATCGCGCTCAGCGCGGAAGGGATTTTTTGCGTTTACGGCGCAAAGCGCGCATTCCTGCCAGTTCTGGTGTGACACCTGTTCCGTTTTGGAACAGCGTATGCGTTTCATCCCACGCAAGGCGGGTGGCATAGCAATTGCTCTTGCTGGATATACCAATCCATCAAACAGCAGGAGACGCCATGAAATACCCAATCCAAAAAGCTGCAATCCTTGTCGCAGCAATCTTGACTTATACCTTAGCCAGCGCCCACGGTGACGTCACGCCCCAAAGCGTCGACACCGCGGGACTGCCCGTGCTGGGCGCCAAGTGGCGTGGCGAGAATCCCTACCGCGCCAACCAGGCCGCCATCAAGATCGGCATGTCCGCCTATACCCAGAACTGCGCCCGCTGCCACGGTATCGAAGCCATCTCGGGCGGCATCGCTCCGGACTTGCGGCAGCTTGACCGCGACTGCAACGGCCTCAAGGTCGAAACCAAGAAACAAGCCTGTTTCAAGGAAATGGATCTCTACTTCCTGAGCTCGGTGCGCCATGGCAAGGTACGCAATGGCGCCGTCTATATGCCACCGTTCGAGAGCACCTTCAACCAGGAAGCCATGTGGGCCATCAAGGCCTATCTGGAAACCCGTCGCGAAACCAAGTAAGGAGTGGCCATGACCCAGCTTCGCCGCCGCGCGCTGCTTGCCTGCGCTTGTCTTACCATGCTATCGGCCTTGCCTGCGCGGGCCGACTGGAACAAAGTCGTGCAGGCGGGTAGCCTCAAGGTTGCTGTGTACAACGAGTTCGCTCCCTTCTCCAGCAACGGCGCCGGCATCGATGTCGACCTGGCGCAGGCGCTGGCGACCAAATTGAAGCTGTGCCTGACCTTGCTGCCTTTTCCTGCCGGCGAAAACCTCAACGACGACCTGCGCAATATGGTGTGGAAAGGCCACTACCTCGGTTATGGGCCGGCCGACGTCATGCTGCACGTGCCAGTCGACCGCCACCTGATGGCCGACAACAAGCTCGTTGAAATCTTCGCTCCCTATCATGTGGAAACGGTGCGCCTGGTTCGCAGTGCTGCGACTGTCCCCAGCTTCGACGGCATCGAGGCCCTGGCCGGCAAGCGTATCGGGGTCGAGAAGGTGTCGATTTCGGGCATGGTGATGCTCGGCGAGGACAATGGAAAATTCCGCGATGGCGTCAAGATTTTCCCGACCGCGCAGGAGGCACTGGAGCAGCTCAAGGTAGGCCAACTCGATGCCGTGCTCGCCAATCGCTCCGAGATCGAAGCGGTCATGCGCAACACGCCGGGCTTTCCGCTGCATGAGGTGGCCTTCCAGCGCCTGCCGCGCTCAGGCTGGATCGTCGGCATGGCAGTCCGCAAGGACAATACTGACGTGGCCAGGCACCTGCAGCAAGCCATCAACGACATGGCAGCCAGCGGCGAGCTTAAAGCTATTTTTGCCAGACATGGCGTCACGCAAGTGACGCCATGAGCCTCGCATTATCGGCGTTGACGCTGGCCGTGGTGGAGATCGTCGGTGCTGCGCCGGCGCCTGGCCTGGGTATCGACCGCCTGCTGCTGCCGTATCCGGTGCAGACTGTCAGTGAAAGCGCCTTGAGCCGCTCGCGCAGTGACAGCCTGGCCGACTACATGGCGCGCAATCTGACGGGCGTCAACGTCAACGAAGTGTCCGGCAGCCTGTACCAGAACGATATCCGCTACCGCGGCTTTCGCGCCTCGCCCGTGCTCGGCACGGCGCAAGGCCTGTCGGTCTACCTCGACGGCGTGCGCGTCAACGAGCCGTTCGGCGACGTCATCAATTGGGACATGGTGCCGGAGGCAGCCATCGGCAGCGTCCTGCTGGTGCCTGGTTCGAACCCGGTGTACGGCCTGAACACGCTGGGCGGCACACTGGCATTGACGACCCGTTCCGGCCTCGAGCAGCAGGGGCTGGAGGGGGAATTGTCGGCGGGCAGTGCCGGCCGCCGCAGGCTCGACCTGTCGCACGGCGCGCGCTCGCAAGGTGGCTGGCATACGCTGTTGGCCGCAACGGCCTTCGACGATGCGGGCTGGCGCGACCATTCGGACGGCAGGATGGGCAATCTGTTTGCCAAGCTGGGCCGCGCCGGCCCGGACAGCGACTGGCAGCTGTCGCTGCTGGCCGGGCGCAGCACGCTGCGTGGCAACGGCCTTTTGCCGGACAGCTTGTACCTGCAGGACCGCCGCGCCGTCTTCACCTTCCCCGACATCACCCGCAACCGCCTGGCTCAGGCTACCCTGCAAGGGCGCAACCGCATCGACAGCGACACGGAATTGGCAGGCCTCGGCTACATCCGCCACAGCCGGCGCGACACGGTCAACGGCGACGTCGGCGACGCCCCCGGCGAGGGCGAGTTCAATACTACCGCCACGCGCCAGCGCAGCCAGGGTGCCAGCACCAATCTGAGCCTGCGGCGCGGCACGCACCGGATCGAACTTGGCGCGACGCTGGACCGCAGCACAGTGAGTTTTGCGCAGTTCGAACAGGACGCTTTCCTCGCGGCGGATCGCGCTATCGTTCCCGATGCCGGCCAGGCGACCGAGCCGCTGTCGTCGGTGACCGGATCGTCGCGCGCGGCTGGCCTGTATGCCACCGACACCTGGACCGTGTGGCCAGGCATCCATGTCACCGCTGCAGCGCGCTACCACCACGCACAGGTTGACAATACGCTGACCAACCAGCTCAAGGTGCAACCGGCCGAGCAGTTCGCCTACACCCGCCTCAATCCATCGCTTGGCGTTGTGCACGAAGGCGCGGCGGGCTTGGGCTGGTTCGCCAACCTGTCGCAGAACAACCGGGTGCCGACCGTGATCGAACTTGGCTGCGCCAATCCGGCCCAACCGTGCCAACTGCCGGTGGGCCTGCAGTCCGATCCCTACCTGAAGCAAGTCGTCGCCGTCACGGCCGAAGCTGGCGTGCGCACCGCGCATGGCGTGCTGACTGTCTACCGCACCGTCAACCGCGACGATATCCTGTTCCTCAGCTCGGGCCGCACGCGGCTTGGCTACTTCACCAATTTCGACCGTACCCGGCACCAGGGGATCGATGCCAGTTACACCCGCACGATGGGCTCGCTCACGCTGCGTACCAGCTACAGCTTCCTGCAGGCGCTGTATGACGCGCCGGGCACCCTGTTTACCGGCGCGCGCACAGTGCAGGTGCAGGCCGGCAGCCGCATAGCCGGGCTCCCGACGCACACTCTTAAACTGTCGGCTGACTGGAAGCTGTCGAATGCGCTCACGCTCGGCGCCGATGCACAGGCGCTGTCGAGCCTTGTCACCCAGGGTAACGAGGATGGCCTGCGCACCGACGGTGCCGATGCCGAGGCGGCCGACATGCGGGTGCGCGGCTATGCCTTGCTGAACCTGCGCGCAAGCTGGAAGCCGGGGGCGAAGTGGGAGGCATTTGTCCGGGTGAACAATGTGCTGAACCGTCGCTATGAAACCTTTGGCGCCGTCTCGCCTGACCGTCTGGCAGCTGACCCTGACGCCAACGTGCGCTTTGTCGCGCCCGGCGCGCCAAGGTCGCTGACCTTTGGCGCGCGCTACCGGTACTAGTGAACCGTAACATTGAAATGCAGAGTGCCTACCACGCCGGCATGTCGTAGGTCTGCGTTACCAGTGCTCGCGATACTACACACTATCGCTGCGCTTTGTGCCTTGCCCTGCAACTTGCAGACACGTCCTTCACTCCGTACCTCACTGTTACGGTCCACTAGAACGTGTACTGTGCGCTGGCGCCGGCCAGGTAGTTGCGGCCCGGCGCAGCTTCATAGAAGCGTTTGTTGGCATCGCCCACGACCAGCGAACCGACGTATTGTCGGTCCGTCAGGTTGTTGATGCGGATGAACTGCTTGAACTGCCATCCGCCCAATACCTGCTTTGCCTGCAGGCGCACATTGAGTACCGCGAAGCCAGGTGCCGGGATTTCGACATTGGCGTCTTCCGCATATACCCTGCCGCTGGCGATCGCCTCGAGTGCGGCGCCGACAGCGCCACCCTGGCTGTTCCACGCCAGTTCGCCAAACAGGTTCGCATTCGGCACGCCCGGCAGGCGGCTGCCTTGCTTGACGGTGCCAAACGGCTGGTCGTACACGGCACGCAGCAAGGTCAGCGCCAGCCGCGTGCTCACGCCGCCCCCCAGCCGGCTGTCGACCGCCAGTTCCGCGCCCTGGCGCAGCGTCTTGCTGGCGTTCTTGTAGCTCGTGCGTCCGCCGCTGGCCACATCAACCACCAATTCGTCATTCGTCTTCACCTGGAACAGCGCAGCATCGATGCGCGTGTGGTTCCCCAGCGTGGCCTTGACGCCCGCTTCGAGATGGGTGCTGGTTGCCGCTTGCAGCCGGAAGTTCAGGCCGGCGCCGGTCCTTGAATAGAACAGTTCGTTCAGGGTCGGCGTTTCGAATCCGCGCGCCGCGCTGGCGTACAGATTCAATGCCGGCGTCGCCTTGTACAGGATGCCCAGCACCGGCGTGGTGTGGCGGAAGTCGACGGCGCCGCTGTCGTTTCCGTTGGAGAGGTAGCGGTCATCGACCGTAACCTTCATGTGGCTGTGGCGCAGGCCGGCGTTGACGATCCAGCGCCCGGCCTGCCATTCGAGCTGGGCATAGGGGTCGAGGTTCGATACGGTATCGGCTTCTTCGCGCCGCAACCGGCCCTGCAGGCCGAAGTCGTTGCCGATGAAGTTTTCATAGCCGCGCCGGTCGTCGCTGGAGTGGCCGTAGTCGAGGCCGACGACAGCGCTCAGCTTACCCCCGCCAATGTCGCGCACAGCCGCCCAATTGATATCGACACCGTGAAAATCCCGGTCGAAATCGACCACGCCGCCAGCCTGGCTGGCCGGCGTCTGCAAGAATTTTGAGAATGCCTGGAACTGGATCACCTGCCGGTTGCCGCCGTAGGCCATCAGGCGCAGGCGGTCGTCGCCAAAGCGCTGCTCGAAGGACAGGCCGGCCTGCTGGTGGTCGATGCTCTTGCGGGTGTTGTAGCGCTCGGCCAATGTGCGGCGCGGCGTCTGCGTGTCGTTCGTATCGATCTCGCCGGCGCGCCGGTCGCGCACCAGGGTGGCCCAGATCACGCCGAGCGGATCCTGGGTGTCGTCCTGGCGCAGTGCGCTGGCCGTCAGCACCAGCTTGCTGGCGGCCGACGGCGCCAGCGTCAGCTTGGCAAAGGCCTGGTCGCGCGTGGCGGCGCTGTGATCGCGGTAGCCGTCGGTGACAAAGCGCGAACTGTCGAGGACGTAGCCGATCCCGGCTGCCTTGCCCTGGGCGTTGAGGTCGACCTTGTGCGTGCCGTAGCTGCCGCCGGCGATGCCCGCTTCCACACTGGGCCGGCCCTGGCCGTCGCGCGTGGTCAGGGCAATGGTTCCGCCGGCGTGGTTACCATAGATGGCCGAGAACGGCCCGCGCAGCACTTCCATGCGCTCGGCCATGTCGAGGTTGAAGGTGGCGGCCTGTCCCTGGCCGTCCGGCATGGTGGCCGGGATGCCGTCGGCAATCAGGCGCACGCCGCGCACGCCGAAGGCGGAACGGGCGCCGAAACCGCGTGACGAAATTTGCAGGTCTTGCGCATAGTTCTGGCGGTTCTGGACCACCAGGCCCGGCACGGCGGCCAGGGCTTCCGATGCATTGACGCGCATCTGGCCGTCGCGGATGCGGGCCGAGTCGACAACATCGATGGCAGCTGGCAGATCAAAGCTGCTGTGTTCGATGCGGCTGCCGCTGACTACCACCACATCCATGGCAGGTTCGGTGGCGTAGGCCAGCGGGGTAAGGGTGGCAAACAGGCTGGCGATCGCGTTGAGGCGAACAGTGTGCGGTTTCATTCATATCTCCGGTTGGGTGGTGACGCCTGCTTGAACAGATGGTCGGCAGGTCTGCAATCCCAAGCCTAAGCAATATACCTGCCAGCAGGGCATTGCGCATCAATGGCATGGCGCTTGCATTGCTTACCGGGCCGCATGCGCCCCGCGTGTGGCCTGACCGGGACACCACCATGAAAACTACATCCTTGCTTGCGCTTTGCCTGTTCGCCTGCAGCACCGCCGGTGCCGCGCCGTTTGCCTACATCCCCAACGAAAAATCCGGCACCGTCAGCGTGATCGACACTGCCACCGATACCGTGGTGCGCCACATGGCGGCGGGCCGGCGCCCGCGTGGCATTGCCGGCGATCCTGGCGGGCATACCTTGTACCTGACCGATGCAGCTGCCAGCGCGCTGCTGGTGCTTGATGCCGCCACCGGCCAGAGCGCGCCTGCGCTCCCGCTTGGCCAATCGCCCGAAGGCGTGCACGCGTCGGCCGATGGCCGCTACCTGGCGGTGGCGGTGGAGGAGAGCAATAGCGTGACCCTGTTCGACGCCCATACCCGTCGCCAGCTGGCCGACATCAGCGTGCAGGGCAAAAATCCGGAGCACGCCGTGTTCAGCCCCGACGGGCGCTGGCTGCTGGTCAGCGCCGAAGAGGCCAGGCAGGTCGACGTGATCGACGTTTCCCTGCGCCGCCAGGTCGGGACCATTGCGGTCGGCCAGCGTCCGCGCGGCATCGGCTTTGCGCCCAACTCCCGCCGCGCCTACATCGCCTGCGAGCTGGCTAACGCCGTGTACGTGGTCGACCTGGCCAGCCGCGCAACGCTTGCCACTATCCCCGCTGGCAAGAACGCCAATGGCATCGTCGTCAGCCCCGATGGCAGGCAGGTATATGTCTCCAATGGCACCGACGGTACGGTGATGCAGATCGATACCGGCAGCCATGCCGTGACTGCCACCATCGCCGTCGGCAAGCGCCCCTGGAATATGGCCATCACGCCGGACGGCGCCAAGCTGTATGTCGCCAACGGGCGCTCCAACAGTGTGAGCGTGATCGACACCGCCAGCGCCACCTGGCTGCGCGACATCGCGGTCGGCGAACTGCCCTGGGGAGCGCTCATTCGCTGAACAGGTGTTCCACTTTGGGACACCTGTACCACTGGCTGAGCGGCGCGCCGCCGCGCCGCCGCCAGCGCCAATTTTGCCTTCCTCCACTCTGTAACGCTGGCGTGTCCGATGCGCCGTGCGCATGCTGGCACGGCGCTTGCGATAACGAAGCTGTGCTCAACACATCACCGTTCACCGCAACGGCCTTCTAAACCTTCAAGAAAGAGGATGACATGAATCTCGCAGACATCAGCAAACTGGGCGTGGCCAATCCGTTCAAGCAGCGCTACGACAATTACATCGGCGGCAAATTCGTCGCCCCCGTCAATGGCACCTACTTCGCCAACATCACGCCGATCACCGGCCAGCCGTTCTGCGAGATCGCCCGCTCGAGCGCCGAGGACGTCCAGCTCGCGCTCGACGCCGCCCATGCCGCCAAGGACGCGTGGGGCAAGACCTCGCAGGCCGAGCGCGCCAATATCCTCAATAAGATCGCCGACCGGATGGAAGCGAACCTGGCGCTGATCGCCACCGCCGAGACCATCGACAACGGCAAGCCGATTCGCGAGACCATGGCGGCCGACATTCCGCTGGCGATCGACCACTTCCGCTATTTCGCCGGCTGCATCCGCGCCCAGGAAGGTTCGGTCTCCCAGATCGACAACGACACCTACGCCTACCACCTGCACGAGCCGCTGGGCGTGGTCGGCCAGATCATTCCGTGGAACTTCCCGATCCTGATGGCAGTATGGAAGCTGGCACCGGCGCTCGCGGCCGGCAACTGCGTGGTGCTCAAGCCGGCAGAGCAGACGCCGGCCTCGATCATGGTACTGATCGACCTGATCGGCGACTTGCTGCCGCCGGGCGTGCTCAATATCGTCAACGGCTTCGGCCTGGAGGCGGGCAAGCCACTGGCGTCGAGCAAGCGCATCGCCAAGATCGCCTTTACCGGCGAAACCGGCACCGGCCGCCTGATCATGCAGTACGCGGCGCAGAACCTGATCCCGGTCACGCTCGAACTGGGCGGCAAGTCGCCCAATATCTTCTTCGAAGACGTGATGGAGGCGGACGACGCCTTCTTCGACAAATGCCTGGAAGGTTTTGCCATGTTCGCGCTGAACCAGGGCGAGGTATGCACCTGCCCGTCGCGCGTGCTGATCCAGGAGTCGATCTACGAGAAGTTTATCGAACGCGCACTGGAGCGGGTGGCGGCCATCAAACAGGGCAACCCGCTCGATGCGTCCACCATGATCGGAGCCCAGGCCTCGCAGGAACAGCTGGAGAAAATCCTGTCCTATATGGACATCGGCAAGCAGGAAGGGGCCGAGCTGCTGGCCGGCGGCGCGCGCAACCTGCAGGCGGGTGACCTGCAGGGCGGCTTCTACGTGACGCCGACCGTCTTCAAGGGCGACAACAAGATGCGCATCTTCCAGGAGGAGATCTTCGGGCCAGTGGTCTCGGTGACCACCTTCAAGGACGAGGCCGATGCGCTGCGCATTGCCAATGACACCTTGTACGGTCTCGGTGCCGGCCTGTGGACGCGCAACGGATCGCGTGCCTTCCGCGTCGGCCGTGCCATCCAGGCCGGCCGCGTGTGGACCAACTGCTACCACCTGTATCCGGCCCATGCCGCCTTCGGTGGTTACAAGCAGTCGGGCATCGGGCGCGAGAACCACAAGATGATGCTCGACCACTACCAGCAGACCAAGAACCTGCTGGTCAGCTACAACCCGAACGCGCTCGGCTTCTTCTGAGCGGAACCACACCAATAACGATATCGATTTAAACCAAGAGGAGAAGACAATGGGAAAAACACTACCGGCACTGGTGCTCGGCATCGCTGCTGCATCATTGGCACAGGCTGCCGATGTCACCAATGCGATGCTGGCGACTACCGCCAGCAACACCAGCAGCGTGCTGTCGTTCGGCATGGGCAGCGAGGGACAGCGCTTCTCGCCGCTGACCATCATCAATACCAGGAACGTTGGCAAGCTGGTGCCAGCATGGTCGATGTCGTTCGGCGGCGAGAAGCAGCGCGGCCAGGAATCGCAACCACTGATCCATGCCGGCAAGATGTTTGTCACCGCGTCCTACTCGCGCATCTTCGCCGTCGACCTCAAGACGGGCAGCAAGTTGTGGAAGTACGAGCATCGCCTGCCTGACGGCATCATGCCGTGCTGCGACGTGGTCAACCGCGGCGCCGCGCTGTATGGCAACCTGGTGATCTTCGGTACGCTCGACGCCCAGCTGGTCGCGCTCGACCAGGATACCGGCGCCGTCGTCTGGAAGGAAAAGGTCGACGACTATGCGGCCGGCTATTCGATGACGGCGGCGCCGCTGATCGCCAACGGCCTGCTGCTGACAGGCGTATCGGGCGGCGAGTTCGGCGTCGTGGGCCGGGTCGAGGCGCGCGATCCGCTGACGGGCCAACTGGTGTGGTCGCGCCCGACGGTGGAAGGCCATATGGGCCATAAGTACGACAAGGACGGCAATGCCAGCGACAACGGCATCACCGGCACCACCAACAAGAGCTGGCCGGGCGACCTGTGGAAAACCGGCGGCGCCTCGACCTGGATGGGCGGCACCTACGACAACAGCACCGGCCTGGCCTACTTCGGCACCGGTAACCCGGCACCTTGGAACAGCCACCTGCGCCCCGGCGACAACCTGTATTCGTCGTCGACGGTAGCGATCGATCCGGCCACTGGCCAGATCAAATGGGCCTACCAGGGCACCCCCAATGACGCATGGGACTTCGACGGTTCCAACGAATTCGTCACCTTCGACATGGACGGCAAGCGTTATGGCGGCAAGGCCGACCGCAACGGCTTCTTCTATGTTGTCGATGCCAACAACGGCAAGTTGAAGAACGCCTTCCCGTTCGTGCGAAAGATCACCTGGGCCACCGGCATCGACCTGAAGACGGGCCGCCCGAACTTCGTCGAAGCGAACCGGCCGGGCGATCCTACCAAGGGTGCCGACGGCAAGAAGGGCAGCTCCGTGTTCGCGGCGCCGGCCTTCCTGGGCGCGAAGAACCAGATGCCGATGGCGTACAGCCCGAGCACCAAGCTGTTCTATGTGCCCGCCAATGAATGGGGCATGGATATCTGGAATGAGCCGATCAGCTACAAGAAGGGCGGCGCCTACCTTGGCGCGGGCTTCACCATCAGGCCGGTGTTCGACGACTACATCGGCGTGCTGCGCGCGGTCGATCCGAAGAGCGGCAAGATTGTCTGGGAAGTCAAGAACACGGCGCCGCTGTGGGGCGGTGCGATGAGTACCGCAGGCGGCCTGGTGTTCTACGGCACGCCGGAAGGCTTCCTCAAGGCGGTCGATGCCAGGACGGGCAAGGAACTGTGGAAGTTCCAGACCGGCTCGGGCGTGGTGGCGCCGCCGGTGACCTGGCAGGACGGCGGCGTGCAGTATGTGGCCGTGGTCTCCGGTTGGGGTGGTGCGGTGCCGTTGTGGGGCGGCGAAGTGGCCAAGAAGGTCAACTTCCTCGAGCAGGGCGGTTCGGTGTGGGTGTTCAAGCTGCCGAAGTCCTAGGTGCGCGGCAGAAGTACCTCGAAGCGATATCCATTAAAACAAAATAGAAAGTGAGAGACAATGAAAAAGCTTTTGATCCTGACCACCATCGCCGCTGCCAGCATCGACAGTGCCCGCGCCGTCGACATCAAGGCCGGTGACTGGACGGTCGGCGTTGGCGGTATCGTCAATGCGTATTACACCGCCGTGTCGTGTTCGGGCGCCGCCGTCGGCGGCCTCGCGCTCGGCAGCCAGGGCCTTGGCTGCGCCGGCAGGGAAGACCGCACCACCATCGGCAACGGCTTGCTGCCCAATGGCCTGGTCGCTTCGGCCGCGTCGCGCCAGGGCGGCTACGACGTCAAGGCACTGGTCGGCATCTACAGTGCCACTGCAACCGACAGCGCCATCGCGCAGAACAGCACGGTCGATGTGCGCCAGGCCTACTTCACGTTCGGGACGCCGGAAATGGGCACCATCAAGCTGGGGCGCGACTATGGCATGTTCGGCGCCAATGCGATCCTCGGCGACATGACGCTGGTGGGAGCCGGCGCGCCGGTGCAGGCCACCCAGCGCGGACGCGTTGCGCTGGGCCATATCGGGGCCGGCTACACCTATCTCGGCACCTACGGGATGATGAAGTACAGCTCGCCGACCTCGGCATCGGGTGTCGGCTTTGATGTCGGCATCATGAATCCGGTGGCCGATACGCCGGTGCTTGCCGGATCGGCCTACAGCGCCGATTCGAGCCCGCAGTTCCAGGCCAGGGTCAGCTTCGCCGCCGACGGCTTCAAGGGCTGGCTCGGCGCCAAGTCGCAGCGCTTCTCTGCAGTCACGGCGGGTGCGCCCGGCTTCACCATGTCCGGCATCGAGGCCGGCGCCTCGTACAGTGGCGGCCCGCTCGGCCTGCTTCTCAATGTGCAGTCGGGCACCGGCCTGGGCATCCTGTCCGATGCCGATCAGGGCAAAGTCAAGTCGCTCAACTATCTGGCGCAGGCCACGGTCAAGGCCAATGACAAGCTCAAGTTCGGGGTCGGCTACGGGGTCAGCGAGAACGACGAGAACAAGGCCGGTACCGGCGGCCTCAAGTCCAACGCCAACCTGACCGTCGGCACCTACTATGCGCTCAACAGTGTCGTCACGCTGGCAGCCGAACTGGGGCAGACCCGCTCCAAGGGCTTCAATGGTGCCAGCGCGCGCATGAACGGTGTGTCGGTCGGTGGCATCATCTTCTTCTGACGGGACGATGCAGGTGCGGCGCGCTTGCAGCAGCCCCAAGGTGCCGTGCCTACTTCAGGTTCGGCACCTTGCGGTAGATGGTGTTGCGCGACACACCCAGCGCGCGCGCCGTGGCCGACACATTGCCGCCATTGGCTTCCAGTGCCTTGAGGATGACGGACTGCTCCACTTCTTCGAGGTTGGCGCCGGTCGCGATCATGCGGTCGGTGCTGGCGCTGGCGCGCACCGGCTCGCCTTCGTCGATATCGTCGAGGAAGTCGTCCGGCATGTGGTGCAGGCAGATCTCCTGCTCGTCGCCAGCCATGATGATGGCGGTGCGCAGCAGGTTGGTCAGCTGGCGGAAGTTGCCAGGCCATTTATGCTTGTGGAACAGCTGCAGTACCTCGTCGGACACGTCATATTTGCCGCCATTCGATTCGGCCGACAGGATTTTTTTCACCACCGTCTCCAGGTCGGTACGCTCCCGCAGCGGCGGCAGCTTGAGTACCAGGCCATTGAGACGGTAGTACAGGTCTTCCCGGAACAGGCCTTTGGCAATGCGTTCGCGCAGATTGTGGTTGGTGGCGCAGATCAGTTCGACATTGACAGTAATCGACTTGCCGCTGCCAAGCGGCGTGACGACGCGCTCCTGCAGTACGCGCAGCAGGCGCGCCTGGAGGCCGAACGGCATGTCGCCGATCTCGTCGAGGAACAGGGTGCCACCATTGGCCTGCAGGATTTTGCCGATCGAGCCTTTCTTGCGCGCGCCGGTAAAGGCGCCGTCTTCGTAGCCGAACAACTCCGACTCGATCAGCGATTCGGGGATGGAGGCGCAATTGACTGCCACGAACGGGCCCTGGGCGCGCGGCGAGTCGTTGTGGATCGCCTGCGCCAGCAGCTCCTTGCCAGTGCCGGTTTCGCCCATGACCAGGATCGGGATATCGCGCCCGAGTACCTTGTTCACCTTCTCGATCAACAGCTCGAGCTGGCGATCGCCGGTATTGAGGTAGCGCAGGCCCGACAGGCGGCGCGCGGCATGGTTCGGATTGGTCGCCTGCGCGGGAGCCGGTGCGCTCGGGGCGTCGCTGTTGCCGGCGACGGCATGCGCGCCATTGGACAGGCGCAGCTGCGCGCGGCCATACACCCGCACGCCGCTGTGCAGGCACAAATTGAGCAGGCCGGGCGTTGCCGTGCGGTAGTGGTCGAACAGCGACGACACCGGCAGGCCGAACAGTGAGCTGAACGTATGCGACTGCAGCGCCGCGAACGACAGGCCGAGCTGGAACAGGCCATTGCGATTGGCCGACAGGAAGCGGCCGCCCGGCGAAAACGAGGCAATGCCCTCCATCAGCGTGCCGATGAACTCGGGACGGGCATGGAAGTGGAGGGTGATCGAATCTTCAAAGGTTGCGGAAAACAATTGGTTTTCTATCATCAAGGCCGACATGCGCACCAGCGCCATCGTGTGCTTGTGAAAACTGCGCTGGTCGCCGGATACGTCGAGCACGCCGATCACATTTCCCTGGTAGTCCATGATCGGTGCGGCCGAACAGGTCAGGAAATGGTTGGCCGCCAGGTAGTGCTGGTCGGCATGGACCAGCGCCGGCGATTTTTCGGCGATGGCGGTGCCGATCGCATTGGTGCCCCGGCTCTGCTCCGACCATGTCACACCCGGCTTGAGTGCGACCCGGTCGGCCTTCGCGAGGAAGTCGTCGTCGCCCAGCGAGTGGACGATGACGCCCTTGGCGTCCGTCAGGATCACCATATTGTGGGTATTGATGATTTGCTGGTACAGCGTCTCCATGGCGGGCACCGCGTGCGCGTGCAGCAGGCGGTTCTGCTCGATCAGCAGCGACAGGTCATTGCGCGGCAGGGGGCTGAAATCCGGCATCGCGCCCGGGCAGAGGCCGAACGCCAGCGAGCGCAGACGCGAGGTTTCTATCATTTCTGGCATCTTCTCATCCCATCGCGACGATGTGGACTGCAAACTATTAAGTTCCTGGGCGGATTCTTGGTGCATGTCCTTGGTCTCCTGTTGGGCCCTGTGCAGCGGCTCTCTCGATGGAATCAGACTGTCCCATAATGTAGCACCTGTTCCAGATTGGAACAGATTGAGTTTTCCACTTTGTGGCGGATTGCTCGGCTCGACGGGTATTGCTGTCCCACTTTAAGGGTATTGTCAGCAATCTCCATGCCAACGCTACAATTTTTCGAGATTGGGACCACGCAGGCCGACCAATAGGGCACGGCCATCCGGCTTGACCCTGAATTCCCCATACTTGGCATTCTCCCAACGTTTCGCTTCCCCTTCGCGGAAATACCAGGCATCGCTGACCAGCATCCAGCCCCCGCGGTGCGGCGTCAGTTCGATCAGGAATTCACCGGCGGCCAGCGCCTTGCCGTCATGCATGCGCAGAAGCCTGGCAATGCCGCGCGCATCGCGCGAGGCGACCACGTGCGGACGCTGCGCGCCGAGCATCGATTGCGCCCGCGTCCTTTGATCCATGGGGAGCCGGTAGTTGAGCCGCATGAAATCGCCCTGCATCAGCGAGCGCGGATCGACCGGGGCCAGTTCAACGAAGACGGCGCTGCCATTGGCGATCAGGTCTTCCTTTTGCCAGATGGCGCCATTCGCGACTGCCAGTACCAGCAGAGCAGCTGCTGCGATGCCGATGCTGCCGCGCGATGCAATCGCTCCCTGCGTTCCGATGGGGACCAGTCCCCTGCCGGCGCCAACCCAGGCAAGCAGGCCGAGCACCGCTCCGGCACCGATCAGGCGCATCGCTTTGACTTCGAGCGGATAGTTGAGCTGGTAGTAGTAACTGCCGACGATCCATGCTGCCGCCAATGCCGCGGCGCATGCCATCTTCATGCGGCCGCTGCTGACACAAAAGGCAATGACAAATACGGCCGCGCCCAAGGCCGGCAATTGC
>CBDDRJ010000069.1:0-27053 GCA_965233055.1 uncultured bacterium | reverse complement strand
CGGTCCCACCCCTTCCCATCCCGAACAGGACCGTGAAACGATTTTGCGCCGATGATAGTGCTGCAACCAGTGTGAAAGTAGGTTATCGTCAGGCTTTTATAATGGAAAGCCCCCGCAGAAATGTGGGGGCTTTTTCTATTTGAAATCCCTTCAGCCAGAACGCCCTAAATCGCGCTCAGCGCGGTAGGGATTTTTTCGTTTACGCCCCATCCCGGCCCTCCCCCCGTTTTAGCGCAAAATGAGTTCGCACTTGGTGCGGCGCAGTTTTTTCGCGCCAAAGCCGCGCAACTATTCCCTCCGCAGGCCGCCATTCACACCCTTCACTTTGGCCTCCCTTTCACTCTGCAGAAGCAGATTTTCTCCAATCCGATTTGGTCTTGGCACATGGATTGCTTAGTGACCGAAGAATTATCAGTTTTTACTCACCTTCGGAAGGGAATCTATGTTCTTAGGAAAATACTCCGCCATATTGGTCGCTGGACTGACTGTGCTCGTTTACGCACCGAACGCCGCCGCCGCCGGCACACTGACAAGCGCGATTACCGGGGGCAAGGCCGCAGGCAATCTTCAATATCGCTACGAAGATGTCGCTACCGGCGCTGCCATTGCGAACGAGGCAAAAGCGCACACGGTGCGACTGCGGCTTGGCTATGCAACAGACACCTTTGAAGGCTTCGGGGCGATGGTCGAGGCCGAATCAATTACCGCCTTGGGAGGCAAGAAATATGACAGCCGGGCATCGGGACAAACCGCGAATGGCTATGCGGTGATCGCCGATCCGGAATCGACCGAGATCAACCAAGCCTATCTGAGCTATTCCGGCCTGTCGAAGACCACAATCAAGTGGGGGCGCCAGCGTATCAAGCTCGATAACGATCGTTTCATCGGCAATGTCGGATGGCGCCAGAACGAGCAGACGTTTGATGCCTTCACTCTGGTCAATACTTCGCTGCCACAAACGACGCTGACGGCAGGCTATATCACCAACGTCAATCGCGTATTCAGCGATAGTTCAGCCACCCCGACGACAGGCCCGGCCGGTGGCAACCATAAGATGAAATCGACCATCCTCAATGCAGATTACAAGGGACTGGGCATCGGCGAAGTGGTCGCTTACGCCTACTTGCTCGACTATGACCGGGCCAGCGCAGTCACCGCGAATACCGCGAACACCTACGGCATCCGGCTGAATGGAGGCACTCCATTTGCCGGCAATAAGTTGCTCTATACTGCCGAGTTCGCGTCGCAGCGCGACGGCGGCAACAATCCGCTGCGCTATAAAGCCAACTATGTCTTCCTCGAGGGCGGCGTCGACATCGGCAGCGGCACCGTGTTCAAGCTCGGGTATGAAGTATTGGGCTCCGATCTGGATGCCACCACGAAGGCCACCGGTGCTGTCGTCGCAGCGGGCAAGTCATTCTCAAGTCCGTTGGCAACGCTCCATGCCTTCAACGGTTGGGCCGATATGTTTCTCACCACGCCGTCGCAAGGCTTGAGCGACATCTATGTTTCGATGGCGGGTGAACTGGCCGGACTAAAGCTTGGCGCAGTCTTTCATGACTATCGCGCGGACAAGACGACGAAGGTCCTGAGCTCGGACAAGCTTGGCAGCGAGTGGAACTTCGTCGTGTCCAAGGCGTTTGGCAAGAACTACGCGGCCGGGTTCAAGTACGCGAAGTACGAGGCCAGTGGTACGCCGGCGAGCACATTCGGTAGCGCGAACGTGGATACGAGAAAAGCCTGGCTATGGGGTGAGGTCAAGTTCTAACACTGGCGATCGCCGCTGTTGGTGAACGCCTGAAAAAAAGCCCGGCGGGGAGCCGGGCCGAAAGTGAACCGCAGGGTGCGGCTCAGAACTTGAAGTTGCCGTCGTTGCGAGAAATAGTGCTGCTGCAGGTCGCCGGCGTCGACATTTCGCGGTTGCCCGACGCACTGGCCTGGTTGCTTTCCCAACTCGCCGCCACACCGTTCCATTTCACGTACTTGTACTGTAGCGCTGTGTTGGCAGGCAAGGTGAGCGTGCCGCTCCACGGCACATTGGCGCCGCTGCCCTGGATAAGCAACGCATAGCCGCTGGCCGGCGTCCAATTGCCTAGCGCCGCCGTATTGCCGACGACGTAGAGGTTTTGTCCGGACGTGGTACCGGCATTTGCGATCGTAAATGCCACTTGGCAGCCGGCAGCCGGCGTCGTCACGGCCAGCGCATTGCTTGCAGGCGACACATTGCCCATGCCGTCGTACGCCTGGACAGCGTAGCTATAGCTGGTGGCGGCGGTGACGGTGGTGTCGTTGTAGGCGGCGCTCGTGCTCGTGCCCACCTGCGCACCATCGCGCAAGACCTGGTAGCCAGTGACGCCGACATTGTCCGTCGATGCCGTCCATGTCAGCGCAACGGTAGCGGCACTCACGCTGCCGGCGGCCAGGCCCGCAGGCGTAGACGGCGCTAGCGTGTCTGCAGCGCAGGGGTTGGCGGTCGTGATGGCGCCTGCATTGATGGCTGAGATGCCAGTCCCGAGCGCGTAGTTGGCGCCGCCATGGTTATCCCATGTGCCGGCCCCATTGTTGAACACTGCCTGAAGTCCAGTGGCCGAGCCCAGGGCAACCACCTTCGATTTCCAGCCCGTGCATGCCGCGTCCATGGCAAGGCCAGGAACCACCGTCCAATTGTCGCCGTTAGGCGCGTAGTGAATATTGACCGTATTCCAGTTGGCAGTGTTCCTGTAGTAGACCGTGGCGGCGTTGCCGCCCGCTGGCGTGGTCGTCACCGCCAGCGCGCCCGATTCTGGCGATGTATTGCCAGCGGCATCGTAAGCTTTGACGGTGTAGCTATAGCTCGTCGCCGGCGCGGCCGTGCTGTCGGTATAACTGGTGCCGGTGACCGCGCTGACCTGCTGCCCATTGCGCAGCACATGGTAGCCGCTGACGCCGATATTGTCGGTCGAAGCCGTCCAGGCCAGGCTGACCGTATTCGCGTCGATGGCCTGCCCCGTCAATCCAGCGGGCGCGCTCGGTGCCGTCGTGTCGACATCGCAGGGGTTGGTGCCGGTCGACACAGCACCGCCGTCAACGTTCGAGATGCCGGCGCCAAGCGCGTAATTGCCGCCGCCGTGGTTGTCCCAGTTGCCGGCTCCATTATTGAAGACCGCCTGCATGCCGCTTGTCGAACCCAGGTTTGCCGTGTGACGGACCCAGCCACTGCAAGCCGATTGCATCGCGACACCGGGTACGGTCGTCCACGTGCCGCCAGTCGGAGCATAGTGGATATTGGCCATCGTCCAGCCGGAAGGCAGGTGATAGTAAACGGTCGCCACATTGCCTGCCAGCGTCGTCACGGAGCGCGCGCTCGATGCCGCCGATGTGTTGCCGGCCGCATCTTGCGCCTTGATCGTGTAGCTGAACGCGGTCGACGGCGCCAACGCGCTGTCATTGAACGTCAGCGCCGCCGTACTGCCGACCTGTACCCCGTCGCGCAGGACCAGGTACTGTGCCACGCCATAGTTGTCGCTGGCCGCAGTCCACGTCAGCGTGAGCGAACTGGATGTGATGGCCGATGCCGCTGGCTGACCGGGGGCGCCAGGCGCGACGGTGTCAGCTGGCTGGGTGGTGACACTGGTGGCGCCGGAACTGGCCGACTGATTGCCGGCCGCGTCGTAGGCCAGCACGGTGTAGCTGTAGCTGGTCGACGGGCTCAAGCCGTTGTCGCTGTAACTGGCCGTGGTGGTGGTGCCGGCCAGGGAGCCATTGCGAAACACCTGGTAACCGGCGACACCGACGTTGTCCGTCGAGGCGGGCCACGACAGTTTCAGGGAACGGTCCGTCACCTGCGAGCTACTGATGGCGCCGGGCGTGCTCGGTGCGGTGGTATCGATGACGAGGAATGGATAGACGCCATTGACCGCGCCGTTGCTGTCTTCCACGTAGCCAGATCCGGTGGCGCTGGGCGAGTAGGTGCCGGCACCAACATACACTTGCTGGATCTCGGACCTGGTCACATTGCCGCGGCCGTCGGTCATTTCGACATAGTAGTCGAGCAGCTGGTTGCGATAGGCGGACAGGTAGGTGTAATACAGGTCGCCGATTTCCTGCGCCGGCAACACCGACAGTGTGTCGCGTGTGGCGGGCGCCCAGGCGACACCGTTCATATCTGCCTGCAGGTCGCGCACCTGCATCGGGTAGTCTTGCCACGCACCCACGCCGGCAGGGTTGATCGACAGACCCGGCAAGCCAACCATGGAGGAGGGCTCATACACTTTGTAGGTGTCGTCGCTGGCATTGATACTGCCGCTGGCATGAACCCGCACCCGCACTTTGGCGCTGGCGATTCCCGACAGGTCGTAGCCGTAAGTGTAGATGGCGAAGTCGCGGCTATAGTGCTGCACCGTCCAACCCTCGGCCTTCGACGCGTTCACCGATCCGGGATTGTAAGGGTAGCGCTGCGGCCACCAGACCGAGGGGCCGGTGCGGTCCATGGCGGCGTTGGCCTGGACATAGGGCTTGGAGAAGGCCAGCGAATTATTGAACGCCAATGTCGGCTTGACGGCGTCGTCCTTGTTTTCATCGTAGTAGCCGAAGCCTGAATCCATTGCCGGCAGCAGGAAGTACCAGGCCAGTTCAGCGGGGTTGGCGCCGCCGGCATAGTCGGCCGATGCATTGCCCTTGACGGGGTAGGACATCATCCAGGGATTGAGCTGGTTGCCCGGGTAGGTGACCTGATTGTCGAGCGCAGTCGTCGGCGACCAGTGGTTGGGATGGGCGTCGAGCCAGACCTGTTCGGCTGTCCTGGCATAGTTCATGGCCGCTTGCAGCAGGGCAAAATTGCGCTCGAGGTAATGCCAGCCATACTCGAACGATACGGTGGCCCCTTCGGCCACGCCCTTGAGGTTTTTCTTGGGCGCCAGGCTCATGCCCATGATGCGGTTGAAGTCGGCGAACTGTCCGTTCCAGATCGTGAAGGGCAGGTGCCAGTGGTACCAGGTCGGATCGGACGAGGAGTCGCGCGTGTCGACCCAGGAGCCGTCCTGCACATGCTGCACATCGCTGGCGGGAATCGGGAACTGGCGCAGGTATTCGTCGATGCCGAGGCAGTATCCATTGCCGGAGCAGGTGGTGTTGTAGCCCGCCTGCCAGGTCGATAGCGCGCCGGCCCGCCCGCCCGAATTGTCGCCGTCGTGGGCAATGACGAAGAACTGGCGCGGTTCGAGCGCGGCGTAGGGGACGACCTCGTCGACTGTTGTCGAGCCTTCCCAACCCTCGAGCCAGGAGCCGTTCTGGCTGACCGGCACGCCGGCCACCTTGGTCACGGCACCGGTCGCCGGGTCGACATGGCGTACCCAGTGCGGCGTGGAGGCGAAGGGAAACTTATTCACGATGACCTGCTGTTCGTGTGCCATGCCGTTGGCGACCCAGCTGCCGACAGTGGAGCTGTTTTGCAGATCGGCGCGGTTGGGGGGCGAGGTCAGGGTGTCGCCATTGGCGTCGTAGCTGGCGTAAGGATAGTCCTTGAGCGTGCGCGAAAAATGGTTGTTGCCCAGCACCGACCATTGCACGCCGAGCTTGGCCAGCGTCGGGATCAGGCGTTCGGAGAATCCCAACTCGGTGGGGAAGTAGCCTTTCGAGGACACGAAGTTCGAACCGAGGAAGTAGGGCTGGGCCAGCGTCACGTTCTGGTACAGCAGGTCCTTGAGGAAGTAGTCGGCACCGACCAGCGGACCCATCGAATGGTGGCCGGTGAAGTGAATCGTGTCGAGCGCGCGGTAATGATTGGTGGTCTTGAGGGTGTTGAACGTGCTGGACCAGTCCGCGCCCCAGTTCGGATTGCTATAGCCGGGAACATTCTGCAGCGTCGCCAGGCTCTGCACATTGTTGACGACGGCGCCGGACATCGTCACATGCACCTGGCCCAGGTTGCCGGACCATCCAGCCAGTTCATTGGCGACCTGCATCGGCCAGTACTGGTAGGCGCCGGTTTTCGCATCGGGCGTGTAATACGAAACGAGATCGTCATGCGGCATGATGGAGCCGCCCTGCGCGGCCGGCAGGTAATAGCTGTAACCGGCGGGCGGACTGTTCTTCAGGTTGATCACTTCGCCGTCGTAGGTGTAACGGATCGGCGCGCCATTGGCGGTGGCGTTGTACCTGGCCAGTACGTCAACGGCATAGAAAGGCCAAAAATTGGGCATGTGGTTGTGGTACACGTGCGCGGCGGGGATCGGGCCGGCACTGGCAAAGCTGGCGATCGCTGCAATGCAGGCGGCCAGCGCTGTCTTGCGTGGGTGCATGTGAAATTCTCCAGAAAATGATGGTGCGATTGCCCCGCAGTGCAGGGCAATCGGCCCCGCGACGGGGGGCATCGGTCTGACCAGGCGGCGCTTACCTGGCGATCAGCAGCAGTGCGCCGCGTCCGCACACGCCGTAGTTCGTGTATTCGCCGCCGATGGCGTCTTCGCTGCCGGGCGAGCGCACCTGGCCGGCGCTTTCGGCCCAATTGCAGGTATCCGTGACCCGGTACCAGGATTTGCCCGCGCCAGGCCATGGCAGCACGAAATTGACGTTGCCGCTCCAAGCGTTGTAGGCGACATAGATCGCCGACGCGGAGTCGCCCAGTTCGCTGCCATCGATGCGCCAGGCGATCGCGTGGTTGTTGGCATCGCCGAAGTAGGCGGCGTCGGCCACGCCGCCGTCCGGTTTGAACCAGCGCAGCTGCTCCATGCCGTTGGCGTTGTTGTCGACGCCGGAATAGAAGTTCGCCGGACGCAGGGCCGGGTGGGCTTTGCGGAAGGCGATCATGCCCTTGGTGAAAGCCTGGAAGTTCGATTGATTGCTGTCCCACGTCCAGCCCAGCCAGTTGGCGCTCGAGTCGAGGTTGTAGGGGTTGTTGTTGCAATTGAGGCTGTGCAGCGCCTCGTCGCCACCGACCAGCATGGGCGTGCCGGCCGAGAGCATCATCAATGACACGCCGTTGCGGGCGGCCTTGCGTTGATCGGCGGCGATGCCGCCCTGGTCCCAGCTATTGTTATTGTCCTCACCGCCATCGCTGGGGCCGAACGGCCAGACCTGGTTATTGTTCTTGTTGTTGCAGCTGTAAAGGTCCTTGAGCGTGAAGCCGTCATGGGCCGTCACGAAATTGACCGAGTTCCAGGGCTTGCGGCCATCGTCGCCATACAGGTCGGACGAGCCGGCGAAGCGGCTGGCCATGGTGCCGGTGGTGACCGTGGCGCTGCCCAGCTTGTTCTGGCTCTGGCGCACCACGTCGCGGTAAATGCCGTTCCACTCGGACCAGCCACTGGGGAAGCCGCCCACCTGGTAGGAGTTGCCGCCGATGGCCCACGGTTCGGCCACCAGGTCGATGCCGCTGCCGCCGCCGGCCGGGCGGGGCGGCAGTTCGGCCGTGATGCGGTTGAGGGCGTTCGCCGGCTCCATTTTGTTGAAATTGAAGCAGCCGTGCTCGCAGGTGTTGCCAAGCACCGAGGCCAGGTCGAAGCGGAAGCCGTCGACACCGAGCGTGCTGCGCCAGTAGGCGAGGGAATCGACGATCAGGTTCTGGGCAACCGTATTGCGGCTGTTGTAGTTGCCGCCCACGCCGGTGTTGTCCCACGAGGCTTGCATATCGCTGGTCAGCGAATAGTAAGTCGGATTGTCCAGGCCGCGCATGCCGTAGATATTGTAGGTCGTCTTGTCCGACTGCGTCCAGGCGCCGCCCTCGCCGGTGTGGTTGTACACGACGTCGATCATCACCTTGATGCCGGCGTCGTGGAAGGCTTTGACCATGGCCTTGAATTCCCTGGTCGGCCCGCCGGCGGTCTTGTCGGCGGCATAGCGGCGGTCGGGCGCAAAATAGCCGAGCGTCATATAGCCCCAGTAATTGTCGCCAGCGTTGTCGCCCGGGCTGACGTCGTTGGTATCGTTCTGGGTTTCTTGTACCGGCAGTAATTCGACGGCCGTGATGCCAAGGCTGGCCAGGTAGGCGGCCTTCTGGCCGGCGCCCTTGTAGGTGCCGCGCTCGGCGGCGGCGATGCTGGTGTCATTCTTGGTCAGGCCGCGCACATGGACTTCGTAGACAACGTCGTCCTTGAAAGCGCGCGTGGGCTTGGTGCCGATCGACTGGGTGTCGGGTTTGAGGGCAATGGCCTTGGGTGCGGCGGCGCCGGTGTCGATATTGCGGTAGAGCGCGCCGCTCGCGTAGATCGTGCCGTTGGTCATGGATGGCGTCGTCGGATCGTGGCTCAGCTCGCGCGCATAGGGATCGACCAGCAATTTATTCGGGTTGAAGCGGTTGCCGGCCGTATCGACGTCGGTGATGAAGCCGGTGGCCGAGCCCTTGACCCAGGCGGCGTTGTACGGCCAGTTCGGTCCCCAGGCGCGGTAGCCGTAATAGACGGTGCCAGTGATGCCGTAGCCGTTGAGGGCGGCGACGGACACCGTGGCACTCCAGATATTGCCTGTGCCCTTGGTCAGCGCGAGGCGCGCCTTTTCCTGCTGGCCGCTGGCTGCGCCATAGAGGAATAATTCCATCCGGGTGGCGCGGCTCGAGTAAATCTTGAAGGTGACGTTGGTCTGGCCAAGGTCATAACTGGCGCCGAGGGCATTCGGATTGATGGCACCATGGGCCGGAAGGGCAAGCAGGGTGCAGCCGAACAGGGCAGCTAGTGCGATGCGTCGAAAATGCATGAATCTGTCTCCTTTATTATTGGACTAGAAACAAGATGCGATCCGAAACGTCGCCTGCGCTGCGACGAACAGGCGTCACAATGCCTCGCAGCTTGGGGCGATTCTTAAAACAGGGGAAAGTCTCCGTTGCGGTCGCCTCTTTGCGAGGTCTATTGTCTGAGGGGTGTATTTTTACTACTAATCTGGCATCTGTGCTGCGATGAAATGCGATGCAGCTAGGGAAATTTACGCCTGACAGTTTTTAATGTCAACGTAAACCCGTAGTTTTCCTACTTTTGCGCAAAAATCGGCGTTCGGAGTGTTATCGACTCTCAAGCCAGGCCCGCAAGTGGGCAAACGGCAGGCGCGCATCCTGTTCGTTGAAGACTTCATGGTAAAAGCCTTCGTAGACGTGCATTTGGGCCCGTCCTTCCGGCAATTGGGCGAAGAAGCGGCGGCTGCCGTCGGCGTCGACCAGGTGGTCGTCGCCGGCAACCAGCATCACGGCCGGGCACGGCAGTTTGGCTGCATGCAGCTGGCAATAGTCGATCGCCGCCAGCATCGAGCGCAGCAAACGCGCGCTGATCCTGGCATGTACCAGGGGATCATTTTTGTACGCGGCAACGACGGCCGGGTCGTGCGACAGATATTGCGGCGACAAACCATTCGGCACGCCAATATGGGGCGCGATGCGGTACATGATGTCGAGCAGCTTGCGCTGCAGGCCCGAAAGGCGCACTGCCAATGCCGGCGACGACAGGATCAGGCCACGCAAAGGGGTCTTGCGCGACAAGGCGAAATGGGCGGCGAACAGGCCGCCCATGCTGTGGCCGAACAGAAACGGCGGTTCGGAAAGCTGGGCCGAAAAATCGTCGATGAGGATCTCGGCGTCCTGCAGGATCGGCTCGCCATTGGGCACATCGCCGCGCGCGCCCTGCGACTGACCATGGCCGCGGTGGTCATAGCAGCGCACCGACAAGCCGCAGTCGTTGAAGAAACGCGCGACATGGCGGTAGCGGCCACCATGCTCGCCCAGGCCATGCATGATGACAACGCCACCCCTCGCCTGCGCGTGCGGAAGCAGGTAGTCGACTGTATGAAGGGCAGTGCCGTCGGCGGCGTACAGGCGCTGCCGCCGCTCCGTCGCCAGCGCCCCCTCCATCAGACTCCCCACAAGGTGTCGTGCCCTTCGCGGCTGGCGGTGCGCAGCATCTCGAGCAAGGGGAAGGCCCGCGTGCCAAAGTTGACCTGCTGGGTTTCCTCATGCTCAGGATCATCGCCCTGCTCGCCATGGTGGGCGTGCACGTCTTGCGTCACGTCGTCGCTGATCGGATGCTGCTTCGCATCCGCAATTTCCTTCTCGATCAGCGCGATGGCACGGGGCGCTTCGGCGACGGTGATGACGCCGCGGGTCTCTGGCTTGCCCAGCAACTCAAGGATGCGCTTGGCGTGGATCCCGAACATGATGACGGGGGCCGAACCCTTGGAGCTAAAAGTAATTAACATGATTCTTTCCTATCAACACGGGCATAATTAACGATATCACGACTGGCGGTGAAAGGCACCGGTAGAGCTCAGCCGTGCTGCACCTGCGGCTGCACGCGCCGCAGTACGAACTGTGCCAGCGCGACCAGCTGCACAATGACAATCACTGCCAGCGCGGCCCTGAAGGCGGCGGGCGCGCTCAAGCCATGCACCTTGAACGCATCGATCATGACGCCAATACCCCATTGTGCGCCGAATGCGCCGGCGAACAAATGGAGGTTGTACGCGGTATTGGCGCGGCCGGCCAGCGAGGCCGGGAAGGCCAGCCCGACATGGGCCTGCACCAGCGCGGCGACCGCAATGCAGGGCCCGAGCAGCAGCCACAGCAGCCACGCGCCGCTGCCGTCGGCCACGATGATGGCGGCCTCGATCAGCAAGGCGCAGACCAGGCCGGCGCCGATCATCCGGTGCGTGCCCAGCCCGCGCGCACTGAGGCGCGGCGCCGCCCAGCCCAGCACCAGGTAGGCCAGCAGCACGGCCAGATTGAAATAAAACAGGACCTCGCCGGCCTGCTCGGGCGTCTTGCCGAGCACGACCGTCATCCACGGGCCTGCCCACAGCGATTGCAGCGCCGTGAATGAGCCCTGGAACAGCAGGCCGACCACGGCCAGCCGCCAGAAGTACGGATCGCTGAAGATGCGGCGGTAGCCGCCATCGTCGACCGGCTGCGCCGGCATGCGCGCGGCACGCTCGCTGAATTCGCGCTCGACCTTGCGCAGGCCGAAGAAGAGCAGGGCGGCGACCAGGGCCAGCAGCACGGCAAGCAAGCCGAACAGGCCGCGCCAGCCGATATGCGGCAAGGCCATCGTGACCGGCAAGGTCGACATGACGGCGCCGGAGGTGCCGGCCACCAGCATCCAGCTGGCCAGCTGCGCCTGCTGTGCAATGGCGAACCATTGCCGGTAAGCCTTGAACGCGGCCATCAGGCAGGCCGACACGCCGATGCCAATCAGGGCGCGGCCGATCCACAGGCCGGTCAGCGAAGTGCTCGCTGCAAACACGGCCGCACCGAGCGCGGCAACAATCAGTAGCGCCGATTCGGTACGGCGGGCGCCGTATCTGTCGAGCCAGATCCCCAGCGGCAGCTGGAGCAGGGCAAAGGTGATGAAGTAGGCGGCGGACAGCAGGCCGAGATCGGCATTGGAGAGGCCGAGGTCCGACATCAGGGTCGGGGCGATCACCGCGTTGATCGAGCGTAGCACAAAGGACAGGAAATAGCCGGCCCCGAAGCACAGGAAGACAATCGCGGCACGGCGGCCGCGCAGGGGCGCGTCCATCCGTGCGATCAGTTCGGCTTGAACGAAGACAGGAACATGTCGGTCTGCTCAGCCAACATTTTGGTTTGCGGTCCGATGACGATGACCTGGTAGAAACGGTTGCCGTGGGCGACAAAGTGGCCGACCAGCAGCATCGGCTTGCCGCCCTGGACACCGGTCGCTTCGATGTCGATGCTGCCGGTCCTGGTTTCCTTGCTCACGGTGGCGCCGATATTCTTCACCAGCGCGGCCTTCATCGCATCGAGCGCCGCCTGCGCCTGGGCGGCGTCGGGCGCCTCGCCGGTGCCGACAGCAAACATGGCCCCATCAATCTGCACTGCCGTCATCGTCATATTGACCTTGAGGCCGTTGAGGTCGACTTCGCGCGTGTGCGTGTCCGGTTTGTCCGGGAACATGACGGCGAACGGCGCGTCCGCGCTGCGGTAATCGCGCCAGTTGTATTTGGGGCTGCATGCGGCCAGCGCAACGGCGGCCAGCAGGGCGAGGAGGAGTGGGGAATGGAATCGCATGACAAATGGTAGCAGCACGGCCAACTCGGGCGCAAATCTATCTTTTGCCCGGGGACAGCGGATGGTTCAGGCAGCCACCTCGCGCAGGGCGCGGCGGCACTGGATGGCCTCCCTGAGGTCGTCGATGTTCAGCCTGTTGCTGCCCCTGAGGTCCGCAATGGTGCGGGCCACCCGCAGCACGCGGTGGTAGGCGCGCCCTGACCAATGCAGCTGTGCGATGGAGTCGCACAGCCACTGCTCGGCCCCGGTGTCGAGCTTGCATAGCCGGTCGATCTCGCGCGTCGTCAAATACTGGTTGGCCTTGCCCTGGCGCTGTTGCTGTACCAGAAATGCGCGCGCCACCCGCTGCGCGATCATGGCACTGCTTTCGCCATCCGCAACATGGCGCATCGAGCCCGGTTCGACGGCCGCGACTTCAATCTGCATATCGATACGGTCGAGCAAGGGGCCGGAAATGCGTGACTGGTAGCGCAGGATGTTTTCGGGCGTGCACTGGCACTTGCCGGAGGCGTGCCCGGAATAGCCGCAAGGGCAGGGGTTCATTGCTGCGATCAGTTGAAAGCGCGCCGGAAAGTCGGCCTGGCGCCACGCCCGCGAAATCGTAATGACGCCTGACTCCATCGGTTGCCGCAATGTCTCCAGGGCGTTTCGGTTGAATTCCGGAAGCTCATCGAGAAACAGCACGCCACAATGTGCCAGGGAGATTTCCCCTGGCCGCGGCACGGCGCCGCCACCGACCAGCGCCACGCCCGAGCAACTGTGATGGGGGCTGCGAAACGGCCGTGAGCGCCACTGCGTCGCGCTGAATTTACCTGACAGCGAATGAATGGCAGCGGACTCCAGCGCCTCTTGCTCCGTCAGCGGCGGCAGCAAGCCGATAAAGCGCGAAGCGAGCATGGTCTTGCCAGCGCCCGGCGGCCCGACCAATAGAACGCTATGCCCGCCCGCGGCGGCAATTTCCAGGTGGCGCTTGACGGCGATTTGCCCTTTGACATCGCGAAAATCCGGGTAGGCCGGCGCCAGTGCGTCGTCCGCCTCGTGATGATGACGTTGTAACTGGGCCGCGCCGTCCGTGCTGCTGAAGTGGGCACATACGTCCAGCAGCGTATTGGCAGGAAACACGGCGGCGCCGGCGACCAGCGCCGCTTCGTCGGCGTTTGCCATCGGCAAAATGAAGGCACGCTTGCCGCCCAAGGTGGCAACGGTCATCGCGAGCGCGCCGCGGATCGGCCGTAGCTGGCCCGACAGGGAAAGCTCGCCGGCAAACTCATAGCTGTTGAGTCGTTCCGATGGCAACTGTTTCGATGCTGCCAGGATGCCGAGCGCTATCGGCAAATCGAAACGGCCCGATTCTTTCGGCAAGTCAGCCGGCGCCAGGTTGATCGTGATACGCCGGCTCGGAATCTCAAACCCGGCGTTCTGCAAGGCGGCCCGCACCCGGTCCTTGGCTTCCCGCACCTCCAGGTCGGGCAGGCCAACGATGGTCAGGCTGGGCAGGCCATTGGCCAGGTGCACCTCGACGGTGACTTCCGGGGAGTGCATGCCGAGCAGCGCGCGGCTTTTGATGATGGCTAGGCTCATGGTGAGCTACCTTAGCGCTCAGGGCGGCAGGGGCTTTGCGGTGTCGCAGGGGTGCGCTAGACTAGCGGCCATGAAACCATCCACACTCCTACGCCGCAAATTCTTGTTCGCAGCAGTACTCTTGCCACTGCTATCGATGACACCAGTCAAAGCCGATGAATCGGTCACCGCAGCCTTTGCCGAGCTGGAAAAGACGCTTGGCGGCCGCATCGGCGTCGTGGCCATCGACACCGGGTCCGGCAAGCAGATCGCCCACCGTGCCGACCAACGATTCCCGATGTGCAGCAGCTTCAAGATGGTGCTGGCGGCGGCCCTGCTCAGCAAAGGTGCTGCGGCACCGGCCCTGATGCAAAAGCAGATCCCCGTGACCCAGGCCGACATGCTGCATCATGCGCCCATCAGCTCCAAGCACGTGGGCGGCACGATGTCGGTCGAAGCCATGTGCGAAGCCGTCGTGCGCTACAGCGACAACCCTGCCGCCAATCTGCTGCTGAATGAAATCAAGGGCCCGGCGGGCCTGACGGCATATGCGCGCAGCATCGGCGATAAGGAATTCCGCAGCGACCGGCTCGAGCTGGCCCTCAATTCGGCCGTTCCCGGCGACCCGCGCGATACGACTACGCCCGCCGCCATGGCCGGCACCGTGCGCGCCCTCGTGCTCGGCAATGCGCTGCCACCGGCACAGCAGCAACAGCTCAAGGACTGGATGCTGCGCAACACGACGGGCGACACGAAAATACGTGCCGGCGTGCCTGCGCTGTGGCAAGTGGCGGAAAAAACCGGCAGCTGCGGTTCCTACGGTGCCGCCATCGATATTGGCGTGCTGTATCCGCCGGGGCGCGCGCCGATCGTGCTGGCGGTCTTCACCCACCGCTTCAAGCAAAACGATGCGGGCAGCAGCGAAACCATCGCAGCCGTCGCCAAATTGATCGCCGAGAAGTTGTAATTGAGGCCAGCGCCAAGACAAACGGGGAGCTCAGGCTCCCCGTTGTGCGTTGACCAATCCGGAAAACGAGTCAGGGGATCAGCCTGGCTTCCAGCTCGGCCAGGCGTGCTTCCAGCGCCTCGAGCTTGGCGCGGGTCTTGGCCAGCACCTGGTTCTGGATGTCGAATTCCTCGCGCGTGACCAGGTCCAGCTTCGAAAACCCCTGGCTCATCATGGCCTTGACGTTCTTTTCAATGTCCTTGGCAGGCGAACTTTCGATCGCTTGGTTGATCTTGCCCTGCAAATCATTAAAAAAGCTATTCATGTCCATCATTTCCCTTGATTGCACCATAGTGGTGCGAAACGGTATTAAACTGGTGCGTGACTTGAGTCAAATCAATTTGCCCAATTAAATTGAGCGTTTTCTGCTCGAAAATGGGTCGTTTTGACGCCAAGTCAAGGCCTTGCGTGCACATTTTGGGCTGGCACGACTTCTGCTAAGCAGTAGGTGTAAAGCATCACCACATCGGACTCGATTGTAAACCAAAGCATCTCCTGATCCCACCCAAAAAAGGAAACCGCAATGAAGAAACTGACCACGAAGGTAAACCTTGCCGCAGCGTTGACCCTTGCCATGTCTGCACTGGCGCCGCTGGCCCAAGCTGAAGAGAAGACGCCAGATGATGTCGTGAGCTTCAATGCCTCGCTCGTTTCCGACTACCGCTACCGCGGCCTGTCCCAGACCCGCCTGAAGCCGGCGCTGCAAGGTGGCGCCGATTATACGAACAATCCGACCGGACTCTATCTCGGCACCTGGCTGTCGACCATCAAATGGACCGGCGACCTCGGTGGTGACGGCAGCATCGAATGGGACATCTATGGCGGCAAGCGCGGCGAGCTGGTCAAGGATGTCAGCTACGACGTCGGCGGCCTGTACTACTTCTACCCGTCGAATGGCCTGAACCCGAGCGCCAACACCTTCGAAGTGTATGGTCAGCTCGGTTTCGGTCCTGCCTACATCAAGTATTCGCACTCGACCACGAATCTGTTCGGCACCGCCAACAGCAAGAACAGCGGCTACGTCGACGTCGGCGCCAATATCGAACTCGACCCGGGTCTGGTGCTGAACCTGCACATCGGCCACCAGGGCGTCAAGAATAACAGCGCATTCGCCTACACCGACTACAAGATCGGTGTGACCAAGGACTTTGGCATGTTCACCGGCTCGCTGGCCGTGATCAATGCCGATACCAAGGCCTACACCAGCCCGGCGCCCGACTCGAAGAACCTGGGCAAGACCGCACTGGTGCTGAACGTATCAAAAACTTTCTAAGCGAGGTTCCGAATGAAAATGATCACAGCCATTATCAAGCCCTTCAAGCTCGACGAAGTGCGTGAAGCCCTGTCGGCGATCAATGTGCAAGGCATCACCGTCACGGAAGTGAAGGGTTTTGGCCGCCAGAAAGGCCATACCGAACTGTATCGCGGCGCGGAATATGTCGTTGATTTCCTGCCAAAGACCAAGATCGAAGCCGCCGTCGACGACGCCGTCGTCGACCAGGCCATCGAAGCGATCGAAACCGCAGCCCGCACCGGCAAGATTGGTGACGGCAAGATCTTTGTCTACAACCTGGAACAGGTCGTGCGTATTCGTACCGGCGAAACCGGTAACGAGGCACTTTAAGGGGAACTTAGATGCAAAAAACAATTAAACAGTGGTTGGGTGGGGTGGCAGTCTTGTTGGCACTGGGAGCGGCGCTCCCGGTTGCCGCGCAGGACACCAAGGCGGCAACGCCGGCGGCCAGCGCCGCCGTTGCAGAACGGGCAGCAAGCGCACCGCTTGCCAGCGCTCCGGCGGCTTCCGCCGAAGCGCAGGCGCCAGCGGCCGCTCCGGCCGCCGCACCGGCCGCACCTGCTGCTGCGGCAGCGGCACCGTCACCGGTGCCACAAAAGGGCGACACTGCCTGGATGATGGTCGCCACCGTGCTGGTCATCATGATGACGATCCCGGGCCTGGCCCTGTTCTATGGCGGCCTGGTCCGTTCGAAGAACATGCTGTCGATCCTGCTCCAGGTGTTCATGATCTTCGCGGTCATCATCGTCCTGTGGTGCGTCTACGGCTACTCGCTGGCCTTCACCGAAGGCAACGCATTCTTCGGCAAGTTCGACCGTGCCTTCCTCGGCGGCATCTGGGACCCGGTCAAGATGAGCTTCACCTATGCGGCAACGTGGAGCAAAGGCGTGGTGATTCCGGAGTTCGTGTTCGTCGCCTTCCAGGGCACGTTCGCTGCCATCACCTGCGGCCTGATCGTCGGTGCCTTCGCGGAGCGCGCCAAGTTCACCGCCGTGCTGGCCTTTGTCGTGATCTGGTTCACCTTCAGCTATCTGCCGATCGCCCACATGGTCTGGTTCTGGACCGGCCCTGACGCGATCAAGGATGCCGCAACGGCCGCCACCGAAGGCGCCAAGGCCGGCTTCCTGTTCCAGAAAGGCGCGCTCGACTTCGCAGGCGGCACCGTAGTCCATATCAATGCCGCCATCGCCGGCCTGGTGGGCGCCATCATGATCGGCAAGCGCGTCGGTTATGGCCGCGAATCGATGGCACCGCACTCGCTGACGATGACGATGATCGGCGCCTCGCTGCTGTGGGTGGGCTGGTTCGGCTTCAATGCCGGCTCGGCACTGGAAGCGGGCGACATCGCCGCACTGGCCTTCATCAACACCCTGCTGGCAACGGCTGCGGCGACGCTGTCGTGGGTGTTCGGCGAGTGGATCACCAAAGGCAAGCCGTCGATGCTGGGCGGCGCTTCCGGCGCAGTGGCTGGCCTGGTGGCCATCACCCCGGCCTGCGGTTTCGTCGGCCCGATGGGCGCACTGGCGATCGGCCTGATCGGCGGCATCGTCTGCCTGTGGGGCGTCAATGGCCTGAAGCGCATGATCGGCGCGGACGACTCGCTCGACGTGTTCGGCGTGCACGGCGTCGGCGGCATCGTCGGTGCCTTGCTGACCGGCGTGTTCGCTGCACCACAATTGGGCGGCCAGGGCATCTTCGACTACGTGGCCAACCGCATGTCGGCCGATCCGTATTCGATCATGGGCCAACTGAGCACCCAGGCCACCGCGGTCGGCGTGACCATCGTCTGGTCGGCGGTCGTCTCCTTCATCGCGTACAAGCTCGTTGACATCGTCATCGGCCTGCGCGTGCCGGAAGAAGAAGAGCGCGAAGGCCTCGACATCACCAGCCACGGCGAGTCGGCTTACCACTCGTAAGAAATATTGCTTTAAAGTTGGGGGGTATGCGCAATGCGACGGTCAAGACCGCCGCACGGCCATACCCCTCTTAATTTGTTTATTGCTCTTTAAAATAGGGTTTTTGCCCCGATTTACCGTCCTTACAAGGTAATATATTGCTTCTCTAAGGACGTTAATTCATGGTTCCCCACCTTGCCACGGCCCTCACTGGCCCGCTGCTCGACCTCGAAAAGAAGATTCTCGAAGCAACCCCCGCGATTGAACGCTGGTTCCGGCTCGAGTGGCAAGAGCACACGCCCCCATTCTATTGCTCGGTAGACCTGCGCAACGCCGGCTACAAGCTGGCCCCGGTCGACACCAATCTGTTCCCGGGCGGCTTTAATAATTTAGCAACAGAAATGCTGCCGCTGTCGGTACAGGCGGCGATGGCGGCCATCGATAAATATTGCCCAGATGCACGTAACCTGCTGCTGATTCCGGAGAGCCACACTCGCAACCCGTTTTACTTGCAGAACGTCCAGCGCCTGATGCAAATCTTCCGCCAGACCGGCCTGCACGTGCGGCTCGGCACCTTGTCGCCGGAAATCACCCAGCCGACGCCGCTGGCGTTGCCTGATGGGAACATGCTGGTGGTCGAGCCGCTGGTCAGGTCGGCCAATGGCCGCCGCGTGGGCCTGAAGGACTTCGACCCCTGCACCATCCTGCTCAATAACGACCTGTCGGCCGGCATTCCGTCCATTCTCGAGAACATCCACGAGCAGTCGCTGCTGCCGCCGCTGCACGCCGGCTGGGCGGTGCGGCGCAAGAGCAACCATTTCGCCGCCTACGACGAAGTGGCCAAGAAATTCGGCAAGCTGATCGGCGTCGACCCGTGGATGGTCAACCCCTTCTTCGCCAAGTGCGGCGAGATCGACTTCCAGCAGGACGAAGGCTCGGAATGCCTGGCCGACAACGTCACCATGCTGCTGGCCAAGATCAAGAAGAAATACAAGGAATACGGCATCAAGGAAAAGCCTTTCGTCATCGTCAAGCCGGACGCCGGCACCTATGGCATGGGCATCATGACGGTCAAGGACGCCAGTGAGGTCAAGGACCTGAACCGCAAGCAGCGCAACAAGATGTCGGTCATCAAGGACGGCGTCGAGGTGACCGACGTCATCATCCAGGAAGGCGTGCCGACCTTCGAGTCGATCAAGGATGCGGTGGCCGAGCCGGTCGTCTACATGATTGACCGCTACGTCGTCGGCGGCTTTTACCGCATCCATGCCGAGCGCGGCATCGACCAGAACCTCAACGCGCCTGGCTCGCAGTTCGTGCCGCTGGCGTTTGCGCAGCAACACGCGGTGCCGGACCTGACGGCCAAGCCGGGGACGGCGGCGCCGAACCGCTTCTACGTCTATGGCGTGGTGGCGCGCCTCGGCCTGCTGGCCGCCTCGCTCGAGCTGGAACGCACCGACCCTAATCCCGAGGTCTATTGAAATCCGCGTGGGCACGCAGCGGCAAGTACGGTAGGGTGGGCACTGCGTGCCCACGCGGTGCCGGCGCCACCGCGGCGGCCCCCGACGGGGGCGCGCCTCGGCCTGCTGGCCGCCTCGCTCGAACTGGAACGCACCGACCCTAATCCTGAGGTCTATTGAGATCCGCGTGGGCACGCAGTGCCCACCCTACGTCGGCAAGTACTGCAGGGTGGGCACTGCGTGCCCACGCGGTGCCGGCTCCCCCGCGGCGGCAAGTACTGTAGGGTGGGCACTGCGTGCCCACGCGGTGCCGGCGCCCCCGCGGCGGCCCCCGACGGCAAATGCCGATTCCGGCTAAAATCAGGCATTACCTTCACTGGACGTGCCCATGAAAATCGCCTTCCTTGCCGACCCGCTGGCCAGCTTCAAGACCTACAAGGATTCGACCTTCGCCATGATGCGCGAGGCGGCCCGGCGCGGCCACCAGGTGTACGCGTTCGAACAGGGCGATATGGCCCTGTCCGACGGCATCGTCAGCGCCGACATCGCCCTCATCACACTGACCGGCGACGCCACCGACTGGTTCCGCGCCAGCCCTCGCCAGGCCATGCGCCTGTCCGAGTTCGACGCCGTCATCCAGCGCAAGGATCCGCCGTTCGACATGGAGTACATCTACGGCACCTATCTGCTGGAACTGGCGGAAATGCAGGGCGCGCGCGTCTTCAACAAGCCGGCCGCCATCCGCAGCCACAACGAGAAGCTGTCGATCGCCCAGTTCAGCCAGTTCACCGCGCCGACCCTGGTCACGTCGAACGAGGCGCGCCTGCGCCAGTTCCATGCCACCCACGGCGACATCATCCTCAAGCCGCTCGACGGCATGGGCGGCGCCGGCATTTTCCGCATCAGGCCAGATGGCATGAACCTGGGCTCGGTCATCGAGACCCTGACCTTGAACGGCACGCGCACCATCATGGCCCAGCGCTTCATCCCCGACATCGACAAGGGCGACAAGCGCATCCTCGTCATCGGCGGCAAAGTGGTGCCGTTTGCGCTGGCCCGCATCCCGCAGGCGGGCGAAGTGCGCGGCAACCTGGCCGCCGGCGGCACCGGCGTGGCGCGCCCGCTGTCGGCGCGCGACCGGGAAATCGGCGAAACGCTGGGCCCGATACTGGCGGCCCGGGGCCTGTTGCTGGTAGGATTAGATGTAATTGGCGATTTCCTCACCGAAGTCAACGTCACCAGCCCGACCTGCTTCCAGGAGATTACGGACCAGGCCGGCTTTGACGTTGCCGCGATGTTCATCGACGCACTTGAACATCAGGTCTCGCCCGCCCGATAATCCAAGAAAAAGAATGGCTACTATGGTTGGCATCCTGTTGATGACACACGCACCGCTGGGACAGGCGTTCATCGCCGCCGTTGCGCATGTGTTCCACGGTCCCACCGAGCGCTTCGAAGCGATCGACGTCGTCGCCGACCAGGACCTGGCCGAGGTCAACGCGCTCGCGCGCGAAGCCATCAAGCGCCTCGACGACGGCTCGGGCGTGCTGGTCATCACCGACATCAAGGGCGGCACCCCTGCCAACTGCTGCAACTCGCTGGCCGAGGCCGGGCGCATCGAAGTCATCGCCGGCATCAGTCTGCCGATGCTGCTGCGCGCCATCACCTACCGCCGCGACACGCTCGACGTCGTCGTCGAAATGGCCCTGGCCGGCGCCCAGAGCGGCGCGGTGCGGGTCGACAACCGGATTCGTGTAGGACCCAACTGAGAAAAAGACGACCATGATTCAACAAGAACTTGAAATCATCAACAAGCTGGGCCTGCACGCGCGCGCGTCCGCCAAATTCACCCAGCTCGCTGCCAAGTACAAAAGCGACGTCTGGCTCACCCGCAATGCACGCCGCATCAATGCAAAATCCATCATGGGCGTGATGATGCTGGCAGCCGGCAAAGGCGCCAAGGTCACCCTCGAAGCCGATGGCGCCGACGAAAAGGACTGCGTCGAAGCCCTGGTCGCCCTCATCAACGACAAATTCGGCGAAGGCGAGTAATGCCGGCAGAACGCAGCCAAAGCCGCAGCCACGCCGGACACCCGATGGCATCCTTCACCCTGCACGGCATTCCCGTCTCGCGCGGGATCGCGATCGGCCGCGCCCACCTGCTCACGCCCGCCGCGCTCGACGTCAAGCACTACCTGGTGGCCGAGGAGTCGCTGGAAGCGGAAGTGGAACGCCTGCAGAACGCCATCGCTAGCGTGCACAAGGAACTGCAGGACCTGTGGACCGACCTGCCAAAGGACGCGCCGACCGAGCTGGGCGCCTTCATCGACGTGCACGTGCTGATCCTGTCGGACCCGATGATCTCCGAAGCGCCGCTCGACATCATCCGCACCCGCCACTACAACGCCGAATGGGCGCTGGTGACCCAGATCGACGAATTGTCGGCCCAGTTCGACGAGATCGAGGACGCCTACCTGCGCGAGCGCAAGGCCGACATCCAGCAGGTGGCGGAGCGCGTGCTCAAGGTCCTGATGGGCACGGCCAAGCTGGCGCCGGCGTCGCCGTCCGACGACGACTACCAGCCGCAGATGGTGGTCGTGGCGCACGATATTTCGCCGGCCGACATGCTGCAGTTCCGCGACCGCTCCTTCATTGGCTTCGTCACCGACGTCGGCGGCCAGAACTCGCACACCGCCATCGTCGCGCGCAGCCTCGACATCCCGGCCGCGGTCGGCATGTCGCAGGCCTCGACCCTGATCGAGCAGGACGACTGGGTCATCATCGACGGCGACGCCGGCGTGGTGATCGTCAACCCGAGCGCGCTGGTGCTGGACCAGTACCGCGGCCGCCAGGTGGCGCAGTCGCGCGACCGCAAGAAGCTGCTCAAGCTCAAGAAGACGCCGGCCGTCACGCGCGACGGCACCACCATCACCCTGATGGCCAATATCGAACTGCCTGACGACTGCCCGGGCGCGCTCGAATCGGGCGCCAACGGCGTTGGCCTGTTCCGTTCCGAATTCCTGTTCATGGGCGGCAAGGGCCACACCCACAAGATCCCGACCGAAGACGAACAGTTCGAGCAGTACAAGCGCGCCGTGGTGGCCATGAAGGGCCGCCCCGTCACCATCCGCACACTCGACATCGGCGCCGACAAGCCACTCGACCAGAGCGAACACACGGCGCTCAACCCGGCGCTGGGCCTGCGTGCGATCCGCTACTGCCTGGCCGAGCCGCAGCTGTTCCTGACCCAGCTGCGCGCCATCCTGCGCGCCTCGGCGTTCGGCAAGGTGCGCATCCTGATCCCGATGCTGGCGCACGCGTTCGAGATCGACCAGTCGCTGCTGATGATCGAACAGGCCAAGGCCGAACTGCGCGAAGCTGGGCAGAAGTATGACGCCAGCGTCGAAGTGGGCGCCATGATCGAAATCCCGGCCGCTGCGCTGGCGCTGCCGATGTTCGTCAAGCGCATGGACTTCCTGTCGATCGGCACCAATGACCTGATCCAGTACACGCTGGCGATTGACCGCGTCGACTACGAAGTTGCGCACCTGTACAACCCGCTGCACCCGGCCGTACTGCAGCTGATATCGATGACGATCACGGCCGGCGCCAAGGCCGGGATCGACGTGGCCGTGTGCGGCGAAATGGCGGGCGACATCAAGCTGACGCGTCTGCTGCTGGGCATGGGCCTGCGCGAATTCTCGATGCATCCGGCCCAGCTGCTGGCGGTCAAGCAGGAAATCCTCGGCAGCGACCTGACCACCATCGCGCCGCAGACCCGCAAGATTCTGCGCACGATGGAACCGCACGCCATCGCAGAAGCCGTCGAACAGCTCCAATCCATGTAATTGTATTTGCGTAGGGTGGACATGTCGCCGCACAAACTTCCGTGCGACGACCGGTGTCCACCGCTGCCTCCGAGAACAACAATAGAAGCCCCCCATGCAATCGATCGGAATCGTCAGTCCCCAAACAATGCAGTTCAGCGAACCGCTGGCGCTGGCCAGCGGCGCCAGCCTGGCCGAGTACACCCTGATGTATGAAACCTACGGCACGCTGAACGCCAACAAGACCAACGCGGTGCTGGTCTGCCACGCCCTGAACGCGTCGCACCACATCGCCGGCACCTACGCCGACGCGCCGAAAAGTGTCGGCTGGTGGGACAATATGGTCGGCCCCGGAAAACCGGTCGACACCGACCGCTTCTTCGTCATTGGCGTCAACAACCTCGGCTCTTGCTTTGGCTCGACCGGTCCGATGCACGCCAATCCGGCCACCGGCAAGCCCTACGGCGCCGCCTTCCCGGTGGTCACGGTGGAAGACTGGGTCGCTGCCCAGGCGCGCCTGGCCGACGCCCTCGGCATCGTTCAATTTGCGGCCGTGATGGGCGGCTCGCTGGGCGGCATGCAGGCGCTGGCCTGGAGCATGCTGTACCCGGACCGCCTGCGCCACTGCGTGGTGATCGCCTCGACTCCCAAGCTGTCGGCCCAGAACATCGCCTTCAACGACGTGGCGCGCCAGGCCATCCTGTCCGACCCGGACTATCATGGCGGCGACTTCTACGAGCACGGCGTGGTGCCGAAGAACGGCCTGCGCGTTGCGCGCATGGTCGGCCACATCACCTACCTGTCGAACGACGACATGGCCGAAAAATTCGGCCGCAAGCTGCGCAACGCGGCCGAAAAGAACGACTACAAATTCGACTTCGGCATCGACTTCGAGATCGAGTCCTACCTGCGCTACCAGGGCGACAAATTCTCCCAATACTTCGACGCCAATACCTACCTGTTGATCACCAAGGCGCTCGACTACTTCGACCCGGCGCGCGCCTTCGACGGCGACCTGACGAAAGCGCTGTCGAATACCAAGGCCGAGTTCTTCGTTGCCTCGTTCAGCACCGACTGGCGCTTTTCGCCGGAGCGCTCGCGCGAGATCGTGCAGGCCCTGGTCTCCAACCGGCGCAAGGTGACCTATGCCGAAATCGATGCGCCGCACGGCCACGACGCCTTCCTGCTGGAAGACCCCCGCTACATGAATATGGTGCGCGCCTACTACCAGCGCATCTGGGAGCAAGCTGTATGAATTTTGAAGACCTCGCCACGCTGCGCCCCGACCTGGCCTTCATTGCCCACTGGATCAAGCCCGGCTCGCACGTGCTCGACGTCGGCTGCGGCGACGGCGCCATGCTGCGCTACCTGCAAAGCGGGAAGGGCTGCAGCGGCTACGGCATCGAGATCGCCGACAGCGAAGTGCTGGCCAGCGCCAGGCGCGGCATCAATGTGATCCAGCAGGACATGGAAAAGGGCCTGTCGATCTTCGGCGACAATACCTTCGACACCGTGCTGTGCCTGTCGTCGCTGCAGATGATGAAGCACGTCGAGGACCTGCTGCGCGACATCGTCCGGGTCGGCACCGAAGCGATCGTTTCCTTCCCCAACTTCGCTTACTGGCCGCACCGCGTGGCGCTGGCCAACGGCCGCATGCCGGTGTCGAAGTCGCTGCCTTACCAGTGGTATGACACGCCCAATTTGCGCTGCGCCACCATCTACGACTTCGAGCAGCTGGCGCGCGACTGCGGGCTGGAAGTGATCGAATGCGTGGCGCTGGCCGACGGCAAGCCGGTCAGCTTCCTGCCCAATCTGCGCGGCAGCCTGGCCGTGTTCCGGCTGCGCAAAAAGACCGGAGCCGGTGCGTGAGCGAGGCCGCGCAGCCGGACTGGAAAAGTTACCTGAACCGGCGCATGGTGGCGCTGCTGTTTCTCGGCTTCAGCTCGGGCCTGCCGCTGTTCATCCTGATCAACCTGGTGCAAGCCTGGCTGTCCAAGGCCGGGCTGGATGTCAAGACCATCGGCCTGTTCGCGCTGGTGATGTTCCCGTATACCTGGAAGTTCCTGTGGGCGCCGCTGATGGACCGGGTCCACTTCGGCCGCATGGGGCGGCGGCGCGGCTGGATGGCGCTGACCCAGGTCTTGCTGCTGGTGGCGATCGGCCTGATGGGCATGTTCGACCCCAACACCGACCTGCCCGTTATCATCGCGCTGACCTCGGCGGTGGCCTTCCTGTCGGCCAGCCAGGACGTGGTGGTCGACGCCTTCCGGCGCGAGATCCTGTCCGACGACGAGCAGGGCCTGGGCGGCGCCGTGTTCGTCAATGCCTACAAGGTCGCCAACCTGGTGCCGGGCGCGCTGTCGCTGATCCTGGCCGACATGCTGGCATGGCAGTCGGTGTTCTGGATCACCGCCGCCTTCATGCTGCCGGGCCTGGTCTGCACCCTGCTGGTCAAGGAGCCGGACGCCTATGGCGCCACGCCCAATAATCTGCTCGATGCCGTGGTGCTGCCATTCCGCGAGTTCATCAGTCGCGGCGGCTGGGGCAATGCGCTGTGGGTGCTCGGCTTCATCCTGATGTACCGCATCGGCGACAGCATGGCCGGTGCGCTGCTGACCAAGTTCTTCATCGACCTCGGCTTCCCGCTGACCCAGATCGGCGCCATCGCCAAGGTCACCGTGTTCTGGTCCAGCATCTTTGGTGGCATCGTCGGCGGCATCTGGATGATCAAGCTGGGCATCAACCGCGCGCTGTGGGTGTTCGGCGTGCTGCAGGCGCTGACCTGCCTGGGCTTCGCTGCCCTTGCAAAAGCGGGGCCCGACCCCTATGTTCTGGCTGCGGCGATGGCGTTCGAAGGCTTCGCGATCGGCCTGGGGACCACCGCTTTCGTTGCCTATATCGCGCGCAGCACCGACCGGCGCTACACGGCGACCCAGTTTGCCTTATTCTCAAGCCTGGCCGCCGTGCCGCGCACTTTCATCACCTCTTCGGCGGGCTTCATCGTGGCGGAAACGGGCTGGTTCATGTTCTTTATCGTCTGCTTCCTGCTGGCCATCCCGGGCATGCTGATGCTGCCGAAGATTGCACCTTGGAACGAGAAAACCCGATGAAATTCAAACATATCGCGATCGCACTGACCCTGTGCGCGCTGGCCGGCACGGCGCCCGCGCAGCAGCCGCAAGCGCAGCAGCAGGCCAAGGTTGAAGTGCAGGACGGCATCGCTGTCAGGAAACTGTCGCCGCTGCGTCACCTGCAGTCGCCGGAGGTCGTCAACCAACAGTCGCAACAGCAGTATATGCAGCTGATGAGTGCGGCCAATGAAAAAGGCGTCCTGCTGCCGCCGGCCCATCCGGAAGTGGTGCGCCTGCGCACGATCGCCAGGCGCATCATCCCGCACTCGTCGCGCTGGAACCCGGACGCGGCCGGCTGGAAGTGGCAAGTCAATGTGCTCGAGTCGCCGCAGGTCAACGCCTTCTGCATGCCCGGCGGGCGCATCGCGTTCTACAGCGGCATCCTCAGCACGCTCAAGCTGACCGACGACGAAGTGGCCGCCGTCATGGGCCACGAGATCGCCCATGCGCTGCGCGAGCATGGCCGCGCCCAGGCTGGCAAGCAGATGGCCACTTCCGTCGCCACCCGCGTGATCGGCGCGGGCATCGCAGCCTATTTCGGCATCGACCCGCGCATCACCAGTACCGGTGCCGACATGGTGACGACCGGTTTCGGCCTGAAATTCTCGCGCGACGACGAGCGCGAAGCGGACCTGGTGGGCCTGGACATTGCCGCCCGCGCCGGCTTCGACCCGCGCGCCGGCGTGGTGCTGTGGCAAAAAATGAGCGCGTTGAACAAGAAGACGCCGCTGCCTCTGTTGTCGACCCACCCCGGTGGCGACGAGCGCATCACCCTGATCCAGGACAACCTGAACCTGTTGCTGCCGCTGTACGCCAAGTCGCAGGGCACATCGGTGAACCGCCTGCCGCCTTACCGTACCGTCGCTGCGCTGCGCTAGGATGGGACGGCAAGCGCAGGCCAAC
>CBDDRJ010000068.1:0-9524 GCA_965233055.1 uncultured bacterium | reverse complement strand
GGTGCTCGCCACGCTGCTGGTGCCGGCCGCCCGCGTGACCCACGTCCAGACCGTGGCCGCCGCCCGCGAACTGCTGCGGCGCGACTGCTTCTCGCTGGTCGTGCTCGACCCCGACCTCGACGATGGCGATGCCAGCGAGCTGCTGCCGCTGCTGCTGGGCACGCCGCTGTTGGTGTACTCGACCCTGTATCCGGAATGGGGCCACCAGGTCGAAGCCTTCCTGCCCAAGCCGGTCACGCCGATCAAGCAGCTGTGGGGCGTCATGGCCCGCATGCTCGGCATCGACGCGCGCGCCGCTGCCCACCTGGTGTCCTGACACCGTCCTGCCCCTCTGTTCCTGCCGTCTGTCGCAAGGCGCTGGGTGGTCCCCGGCCGCCTTGCTATCTTGCCTGCATCGACAATACACGCACAAAGTAGAAAAATAGTTCTAGACATTTTTATCTAGATAATTTATTCTACTTTCACTGACCGAGGAGAGCCGTCCCATGAACCCATTGCTGCAATCGTTAGTCCCCAGCCTGGCATGGGCGCTGCTCGACTTCGTGTGGCAGGGCCTGCTGGTCGGCTGGGCGGCGGCGCTGCTGCTCAATGTGCTGCGCAGCGCGCGCCCGCAGACGCGCTATGCGATCGCCTGCGCCGCCTTGCTGCTGTGCGCGGCGCTGCCGCTGTCGGGCGTGGTGCTGCGCATGCAGAACACCGAACAGGCCGGCGGCACGGCCCTGGCCCCGATCATGCGCGACATGCAGAGTGCGCGCCGGCAGGACAGCGGGCAGGGCGGCGTCAGCGCCGCGCCGGCGCTGGCGGAACAGCCGCTGGACGCCTGGCAGGCGGCGCTGCAGTCGCGCCTGCCGCTGGTGGTACTGATCTGGAGTTGCGGTGCCGGCCTGCTGGCGCTGCGCCTGATGCTGGGGCTGCTGTGGGTGCGCCGCCTGTCTGGCCAGGCCGAACGACCGGCCGACCCCCGCTGGCAGCAGCGCCTGCAGGCGATGGCGCATACGCTCGGCATCGGGCGAGCCGTCAGGCTGGGCCTGGTCGACGACGTGTCCGGCCCGGTCACGGCCGGCTGGTGGCGCCCCGTCGTGCTGCTGCCGGCCGCGCTGATCACGCGCATGCCCCCCGATTTGCTCGAAGCGCTGCTGGCGCACGAGCTGGCGCACATCAAGCGCCACGATTACCTCGTCAATCTGATCCAGAGCGGCATCGAGATTGTGCTGTTCTACCACCCGACTGTCTGGTGGCTGTCGAACCGGATCCGGGTCGAACGCGAACAGATTGCCGATGATTTAGCTGCAAGCATGCTTGGCGAACCGCGGCGTCTGGCGCTTGCTTTAACCGAACTGGACCAGTTCCAGTTCACCACACCACGACTCGCCCACGCGGCGCATGGAGGACATCTTATGTCTCGCATCAAACGCTTGATTCGCCCTGATACCGAACCCCTGAACTGGAAAATGGCCGTGCCGATCCTCGGCCTGTGCGCCGCCGGCATGGCCTTCGTCGCCCATGCCGGCACGTCAACCGTGACGGCGCCGCCGGCGCCACCCTCGCCACCATCGCCGCCCGAGGTCGCGGCGCCGATGAACACCAAGCCCCTGCCTGCGCTGCCGCCAGTGCCTGCCGCGCCTGCCGCGCCCATGGCCAGCCACGCCTTGCCGCCGCCATTGCCGGCCGTGCCGGCAGCGCCGATGGCACCGATGAAGCCGATGCAGCCGATGAAGCCGCTCAAGGGCGAGAAGTGGTCCGGCTTCGACGGCGAGCTGACGATCCGCGATAGCGGGAAGGAATCGTATGCCGTCGTGCGCGGCAACAGCAACATCAATATGAGCGGCCGTTCGCGCGACCTGCGCGAGATCGAAGCGATCAAGCGCAGCGTCGGCGACCACTTCCTGTGGTTCAAGAACGCCGGCAAGGCCTATATCGTGCAGGACGCCGCCTTGCTGGCCAAGGTCGACCAGGCCTGGGCCCCGGTCGACAAGCTGGGCAAGCAGATGGACGTGTATGGCAAGGAAATGGACGATCATGGCAAGGTCATGGACGCGCTGGGCAATGAAATGGACGCCGCCGGCAGCAAGTACGACACGATCGCCAAGCACCAGGACGCCGACAAGATCCGCCCGATCGCCAAGGAGCACCATGCGATCGCGAAGGAGCTGACCCGGGCAGCCAAAAAGCTCGGCCGTGCCAGCACCGACGCAGAGCGCGGCGCCATCGAGCGCGAGATCGCCCAGCTAGAAGCCAGGCAGGATGAGATCGAAAAGCGCATGGACAAAGTCCAGCACGAGATGCAGGCCGAGCAGGCCAGGATGGAGCAAGCCCACCTGCCGATGGAGGCGATCGGCAAGAAAATGGAAGCGGCCGGCAAGCCAATGGAGGCGCTGGGTCAGAAGATGGAAGTGCTGGGCAAGGAAATGGAAAAGCATAGCCAAGCCGCCGACAAGGTCGTGCGCGGCCTGATCCAGGACGCACTCAAAAGTGGCCTGGCCAAGCCCGCGCCAGGCGGTTCAAACGGATAAGCCGGCTGCCAGCGGGGCGTTGCCGCTGGCGCGTCCCGTGGGGCAGGCCCCGTTTGGCGGGCTGCCTGCCCTTGAATCTGCGTCCCGGACTGTATGCAAGCACAGTATAATGGGGCGATGCAAAATCTCCTCCACAACCTCAATCCCGAGCAACTCGCCGCCGTCACCCTGCCTGCCCAACATGGCCTGATCCTGGCCGGCGCCGGCTCGGGCAAGACGCGCGTGCTGACTACCCGCATCGCCTGGCTGATCCAGACCGGGCAAGTGGGGCCGCAAGGCATCCTGGCCGTGACCTTCACCAATAAGGCCGCCAAGGAAATGCTGACGCGTCTGTCGGCCATGCTGCCGGTCAATACGAGGGGGATGTGGATCGGCACCTTCCACGGCTTGTGCAACCGCCTGCTGCGCACCCATTTCCGCGACGCTGCGCTGCCGCAGACCTTCCAGATCCTCGATTCGCAGGACCAGCTGTCAGTCATCAAGCGCCTGCTCAAGGCCAATAATATCGACGATGAAAAATACCCGGCCAAGACGCTGATGTATTTCATCAACAACGCCAAGGACCAGGGGCTGCGCGCCCATCAGGTCGAGGCGTATGACCCGATCGAGCGCAAGCTCGTCGAACTGTACGAACTATACGACCAGCAATGCCAGCGCGAAGGCGTGGTCGACTTTGCCGAGTTGCTGCTGCGTTCGTATGAACTACTCGAACGCAACGCTCCGCTGCGCGCCCACTACCAGGCGCGCTTCCAGCACATCCTGGTCGACGAGTTCCAGGACACCAATGACCTGCAGTACAAATGGCTCAAGCTGCTGGCCGGCCATGGCGAGCAGGGCGGCGGCGCGCTGTTTGCGGTCGGCGACGACGACCAGAGCATCTACGCCTTCCGCGGCGCCAATGTCGGCAATATGAGCGCCTTCGAGCGCGAGTTCCGGGTCGAGAACCTGATCAAGCTGGAGCAGAACTACCGCTCGCATGGCCACATCCTCGACAGCGCCAATATGCTGATCGCCAATAACAGCCGCCGCCTCGGCAAGAACCTGCGCACCGACGCCGGCCACGGCGAGCAGCTGCGCGTGTACGAAGCATCAAGCGACCTCGAGGAAGCGCAGTGGATCATCGAGGAGGCCAAGACCTTGATGAACGAAGGGGCCGCGCGCAGCGAGATCGCGATCCTGTACCGCTCCAATGCGCAGTCGCGCGTCATCGAGCATGCGCTGTTCGCGGCCGGCCTGCCTTACCACGTATACGGCGGCCAGCGCTACTTCCAGCGTGCCGAGGTCAAGCACGCGATCGCCTATCTGCAGCTGATGGGCAATCCGCACAACGACTCGGCTTTCCTGCGCGTCGTCAATTTTCCGACGCGCGGCATCGGCATGCGCTCGATCGAGGCGCTGCAGGCGGCTGCCGAGCAGTATTCGATTTCGCTATACGCTGCCGTGCCTTATGTGGCGGGCAAGGCCGGCTCTTCGCTCGGCGCATTCGTCAAGCTGATCGAAGCTGCACGTTTTGAGACGCAACAGCTGGCATTGCCGGAAATGGTGTCGGTGGTGCTCGACGCCAGCGGCTTGATCCTTCATTACGGCACCGAGAAGGAAGGCGCGGATCGCATCGAGAACTTGCAGCAGCTCGTCAGCGCGGCCACCCAGTTCGTGTCGGAAGAAGGCTTTGGCCAGGGCGCGCCGGCGCACCTGGGGCCGAAGGCCACGGCCCAGGCGGGCGAACCGCTGGCAGGCAATATTGAAATCATCGACGCCGATGCGCCGCTGCCGACCGTGATGTCGCCGCTGTCGGCCTTCCTGTCGCACGCGTCGCTCGAAGCGGGTGACGCGCAGGCGCAGGCCGGGCAGGATGCCTTGCAGCTGATGACGGTGCATTCGGCCAAGGGGCTCGAGTTTGATGCCGTGTTCATCACCGGGCTGGAGGAGGGCCTGTTCCCGCACGAGAGCAGCTCCCGGGAGCATGACGGCGTCGACGAGGAACGGCGCCTGATGTATGTGGCGATCACGCGCGCCAAAAAACGCCTGTACCTGAGCTTCACGCAAACCCGCATGCTGCATGGCCAGACCCGCTACAACATGAAGTCGCGCTTCTTTGACGAGTTGCCCGAGGAGGCGCTGAAGTGGCTGTCGCCGCGCGTGCAGTCGCACTGGTTCGGTCACAAGAAATCGGCATGGGATGAACCGACCCATGCGTCTGCCACGTCGATGGCGGCAATCGGCTCGGACAACCGCATCGCCCAGCAGATTGCGCACAAGTCGAACGGGCCGGGCTGGCGCATCGGCGAATCGGTCGCGCACGGCAAGTTCGGCGAAGGCGTGATCATTAATATCGAAGGCAGCGGCGGCAATGCGCGGGCCCAGATCAACTTCGGACGGGCTGGCATCAAGGTGCTTGACCTGTCGGTCGCCAAGCTCGAACGGGTGTAGCGCGTGTAGTGCGTGAATGTGGGGATGGCTCAAGAAGTCACTTCTGGAGATATTTCCTGTGGATTGTGCTGCTTCACCGATACCCGGCGTCGTGGCGCTACAGCGCCCGCTCGATTTCGCGCTGCGCGCGCGGCTTGATTCGGACTAGAGAGGCAAGATCAGCCAAGACGGCGGAGCCGTTCATCTAGTGGCCGAGCGTCTGAATGCGCCGACCTTGCGCAGCCTCATGTGCAAGGCCGAATCAAAGCATTCTTTTGAACGGCTCGTGGAAATCCGGATCTGTCGACCCAGCTCGGCTACGCCCTACGCCGAGGTGTCGATGTGGGTCGGTTCCGGCTGTGCCGGGGCGGCTGGCGCGCCAAAGATATTCCGATAGCCGATGTACAGAGCGCACCACAGGATCACAACGCACAAGGCACTGGCCCACATGACGATGGTGCGGCCGATATTGCCATTGCCGGTGATGAGCATTAATAGCAGGCTCATGCCGAAGAAGGCGAAGAACCACGCCGCCAGCATCAGCATGAAGGCCTTGAAGTCGCGCGCCACCGCCGCCACGCTGTAGAAGATCGCCTTGAAGGTCCCCATGCGCTGCCAGTACACCAGCGGCGCCGAGTAGATCATGCCCAGCCAGATCAGCAGCTGCACCATACCGATCAGCAAAATCGCCTGCAAGTCGCCAATGTCCACTTTGATCTTGCCCTTGGCATCGATGGCGCCGGCCGACAGCAGCTTCCACGACTCCTCGTCGACCACCAGCATCGCCACGCCCGACAGCACCAGCGACACCGCCATATACACCAGCCCCAAGCGGCACAGGTCCTTGAACTCGGGTCCGCGGAATCCCGTCAGCAGCACGGTCGGCATGATGCGCTCGCCCTGGTCCGCCAGTTTGCAGGCCTGCAAGATGGTGATGATCAGCGAAGGCAGCAGGATCGGGCCGACCACGGGCACGGTCAGAAGGATGCCGGCGAGCATGGTCGCAAACAGGATGGCGAGCAGGCCGCCGGGCTGGCGGAAGAACAGGCGCATGCCTTCCTTGAGCCATTGCAGGCCGGTGCTGGCAGGAGACTTGGTCATGGGAACAGCCGCGGCACAGGACCGGCGATGCGCGCACGCAGGATGCGCTCGAAGTGGGTCGGGTCATGCGGCGTCAGCATTTCGGCTTCGCGCGGCATGTGGAAATCGTACAGGCGCGACAGCCAGAAGCGCAGCGCCGCGCCGCGCAGCATGGCCGGCATGGCTTCCTGTTCAAAGTCGGTGAACGGGCGCACCGCATGGTAGGCGTCAAGCATCGCGCGCACGCGCGCCATGTCGAGCGCGCCGCTGTCCTGGTCGATGCACCAGTCGTTGATGGTGACGGCGACGTCGAACAGCCAGGTGTCGCAGCCGGCAAAGTAGAAATCGAAGAAGCCGCCCAGCTGCTCGCCGACGAACATCACATTGTTGCGGAACAGGTCGGCATGCACGGGGCCGCGCTGCAGCTGCGCATAGGTGCCACTGGCCGCGAATTCATTCTGGAACTGCAACTCGGCGATGAGCAGGGCGGCATTGTCGGTATCGAGGAAAGGCAGCACCTTCGGCGTCGTTTCGTTCCACCAGGGCAGGCCGCGCAGGTTCGGCTGCTGCAGCGGGAAATCCTGCGCCGCCAGGTGCATCCTGGCGACCATCGCGCCGACGGCGGCGCAATGGACCGGCTGCGGCGCCATCTGCGAGCTGCCTTCGAGCTTGCTGACGATCGACGCCGGCTTGCCGTGCAGCGCCACGATCAGTTCGCCTTTGTCATTGGCCACCGGGGCCGGCACGGCCACGCCCCGTTCGGCCAGGTGGCGCATCAGGTTCAGGTAGAACGGCAATTGCTCGAAGCTGAGGTTCTCGAAGATCGTCAGCACATAGTCGCCGTGCTCGGTCGTCAGGAAGAAATTGCTGTTTTCAATACCGGAAGCAATTCCCTTCAGGGCCAGAGCCTGGCCGAGGGGAAATTGCTTGATCCAGGGGGTAAGGTCTTCCAGACTGACTGCGGTAAAAACTGCCATGTGGACGCGAAGGGTAGAGGATGGGAAAGGCGCGCAGTGGCCCGGCTATTTATTTGGCGACGGGTGGCGGTGGCGGCGGAGTCGAAGCAGTGGCTTCCTCATCCTTTTCCTTCTGTTTCTTCTTGCCGATGTCAAATTCCATCACTTGCCATTGCGGTGCGCGCACCTTGGCCGACAGCGCGTCGCCCGGCAGCGCCGAGCCGGCCGGGGTGTTGGGCTTCATGATGTATTTGCTTTTGCCACTTTGCACCTGGACTTCGGTGACCCTGCCTTGCTCTTTCTTCTCCGTCACTTTCTGCTCGGCCTTGGGCTTCGAGGTCACGGTGATCGGAGTGTCGCTGCCTTCCTCGATGCGCTCGAGCTTGGGCGGCGCCGAGCTGGCTTGTTGGGCGAGGGCGCTGCCGGCGCAGGCCAGCAGGCAAAGGAATGCAGTTTTCCGGACAGTCGAGATGCGCAACATGATTTTTGCCTTAAGCTAGGGTCGGAGTTCGTTAGTCTCATTGTAACAAACCGCCGCCAAAGGCGTGGAAACTATGGTTTGGTGTGCGGTTTGCTGCCATAGGTCGAAGAAAACGCCAGGCGTCCTGCCAATTTCGCTGTTGCTTTTCTGAATGAGTTGAAGAGTTCGTCAGCGGCACTGATCGTATTGACAGGGAAGGAAACCGTCTCAATCTTCCATTGCTTAGTTTTCTGTGGAACGGTTTCCGTCGTGGTCACCGTGTAGGCGATTTTCTTCTCCGCGAGCAATGCGGTGAAGGCGTCAAAGGTCTTTTGATCGCTGGTGTCATAGGTGATGAACATCATCGAATCCTCCTTCGGCACGTGGATATTGACCGTGAACAGTTCGCAGTCAGCCTGGTCCTTATGGTAGGTCACATTGAGCAGAACCACGCCCAGCTTGGCCGTTTGCACCGTATGGCTTACCTGTGCCAGATTGTGAGTTACCTTTTCCAGATTGGTCGCATCCTTGCTGGCACCCGGGTCACGCGCTTCAAACTTAAGCGTTGCTATTGGCAGCATACCGGCGATTGGCTTGCTGTCGGACAAGCTGCCCGCCTTGCCCAGCAACGTCGTGAGCTGGTCGGCAATCTCGGCCTGCCTGTTGCCTGGTGCCTTGCCCGGCGTGGCGAACAAGGCTGCAATATCGTGCACGCGGCCTTCCTGCAAAGCCTTGACGGTATAAGGCGCACATTGTGCATACGGCACCGAAGTGCTGGCCAGTGCATGGGCTGGGAGGGCGAAAGCAAGCAAAGCAAGGAAGGGCGCGCGCATCGTTGGATCTGGTTGTATTGACAAAGGCGACCATGATACGGGACGCGGCGCCCGGCCGCCAGAAAAATTTGCTAAGTTAGCAATGTTGGCTTCCAGTGCTATTTGTTTAATGCCTGGTCTGGAGCAATCTCCTGGCCGTCCGCGTTGACCAGGTGCGTGTCAAGCCCCGTGCGTCAGGGCGGGGTCAAGAGCGTGGACGGCACAGCCGTCCGGTTTGGCGCATCTAGTGCGGCGTCTTTTGCTGCCCGATATACTGGCATAACTGCAATGGACGCACCACCACAGCTTCCGGCGAAGCAGGACGGCGACCATAACGCGCCACCCGATAGTTTCTTGTGGATGCTCGGATAATTCTTCTTCCGAATCATCCGGCTCGGTACGCCTTTCAGGCTGTTCACCAGATTCGAGACGAAAACCTTGGGCGGGTAGTTCACGAGCAAGTGTACGTGATCGTCCTCGTCATCGAACTCCACCAGCGCGGACTCGAAGTCCGCGCAGACGCTTGCAATGGTCAGCCGCAGGTCGTCGATAATCTCTTTTGTGAAGACGTCGCGGCGGTATTTTGTCACAAAGACTAAACGTACGTGCATCACAAGAACACGGCGTTCTCCTTGGCGTATGTCATAGCCCTTACCCATAGACCAAACCATAATCCAAGTACGGAACGTCTACAAGCCTTCAAATTCGAACTCATGCCAGATGGCGAGCAAGCGCGCGACATGCGCCGCTTTGCCGGTTCGTGCCGGTTCGTCTACAACAAGGCGTTGGCGATGCAAAAGGACAACCACGAGGCGGGCAACAAGTTCATCGGCTTTGCCGGCTTATGTAAGAAGCTCACCGACTGGCGCAATGGCGACGAGACCCCATGGCTCAACGAAGCACCCTGCCATCCGCTGCAACAGGCGCTCAAAGATCTGGGGCGGGCGTACAAGAATTTCTTCGAGAAACGGGCGGACTTCCCCAGCTTCAAGCGCAAGGGGTGCGGCGACAGCTTCCGCTACCCGGACTCGAAACAGATCAAGCTCGACGAGGCGAACGGCCGCATTTTTCTGCCCAAGCTCGGCTGGCTGCGCTACCGCAACAGCCGGGACGTGTTGGGCGAGGTCCGCAACGTCACCGTGAGCCAGTCGAGCGGCAAGTGGTTCGCGTCGATTCAGACACAACGCGACGTTGAGCAGTCGTTGCCCGCGGCGACTGCGGCCATCGGCATCGATGTCGGCGTGGCACGCTTCGCCACCATGAGCGACGGCAGCTTCGTCGCACCGCTCAACAG
>CBDDRJ010000067.1:0-4887 GCA_965233055.1 uncultured bacterium | reverse complement strand
ACGCACGCCCAGCACTACCTCATACTCTTGCGCCGCGGCGTCCACGGCCAGCGTCAGCACGCCGGATACGAAGCGTCCGTCCGCGCCGATCCGGCCATCGATGAAGTTCATCGACGGCGCGCCCAGGAAACCGGCCACGAACATATTGGCCGGGCGTTCGTAGACTTCGGACGGGGTGCCGATCTGCTGTACTTCGCCCGCCTGCATGACGACGATGCGGGTCGCCAGCGTCATCGCCTCGACCTGGTCGTGGGTCACGTAGATCATGGTCGAGCCCAGCGTCTGGTGCAATAGCTTCAGTTCGCGGCGCAGCTCGGCGCGCAACTTGGCATCGAGGTTCGAGAGCGGCTCATCGAACAGGTAGACACTCGCTTCGCGCACCAGGGCGCGCCCGATCGCCACGCGCTGGCGCTGTCCGCCGGACAGCTGGCCCGGCTTGCGCTGCAACAGGTCCTGCAAGTGCAGGATGGAAGCGGCGCGCTCGACGCGCTGGGCGATCTGCGCCTTGGGCAGGCCGGCAATGCGCAGGCCGAACGACATGTTCTTTTCGACCGTCATGGTCGGGTACAGCGCATAGGACTGGAACACCATGCCGATCCCGCGCTCGCTCGGGTCGGTATGGCTCATGTCCTTGCCGCCGATTTCGATGGCGCCACCGGCGACGTCGATCAGGCCGGCGATGCTGTGCAGGAGTGTCGATTTGCCGCAGCCGGATGGACCGAGCAGGACCAGGAACTCACCCTCTTCCACCTGCAGGTCGAGTTCGCGGATCACCTTGTTGGCACCCAGTGTGATGGAGAGTTTTCGCAAATGCACGTTCGACATCAATCAGCCTTTCACTGCGCCAGCGGCGATACCGCGCACGAACCAGCGGCCAGATAAGAAGTAAATCGCCAGGGGAACGAGTGCCGTGAGGATGGTCGCTGCCATATTGACGTTATAGAGGCGGGTGCCAGTGGTGGTGTTGATGACGTTATTGAGCTGCACCGTCATCGGTAAGTTGTCGCGCCCCGCGAAAACAAGGCCGAGAATATAGTCGTTCCACACGCCGGTGACCTGCATGATGGCAGCGACGACGATGATCGGCGTAGACATCGGCAGCATCACCTGCGCGAAGATGCGCCAGAAGCCGCCTCCATCAACCCGCGCGGCCTGGAACAGCTCGTGCGGCACGCTCATATAGTAATTGCGGAACAACATGGTCATGATCGGCATGCCGAAGATCAGGTGGATCAGGACAATGGCGGGCAGCGAACCGAAGATGCCCAGGCCTGCCAGCAGCCGCACCAGCGGGTAGATCATCACTTGTACCGGAATGAAAGCGCCGACCATCAGGATGCCGAACAGTAGGTTGCCGCCGCGCGGCCGCCAGAACGACAGCGCGTAGCCGTTGATGGCCCCCAGCAGAATCGGCAGGATCGTGCTGGGGACGGTGATCGCGACCGAATTCCAGAAGCCGGCACGCACGCCTTCGCACGAGGCGCCGGTGCACACTTCGCTCCAGGCCTGGCGCCAGGGTTCGAGCGTGGCGGCCAGCGGCAGCGCGAAGATGCCGCCGGCGCGGATTTCGTCCATCGGTTTGAACGAAGTGACCAGCATGACATACAAAGGCAGCAGGAAGAACGCTGCAGCGCTGATCAGGAAGGCGTAGATACCAAAGCGGGCGACGCGCTTGTTCATGCATGCCCCTTTCGGCTGCGCGCATAAACATAAGGGGCGAGCAGCGCCACCACCGGCACCAGCAGAACGATGGCACCGGCCGAGGCGAGCCCGATATTCGAGCGCAGGAACAAGTGATCCATGATGAACTTGGCCGGCACTTCGCTCGCCGTCCCCGGCCCGCCCTGCGTCATGGCCACGACCGCATCGTACAGTTTGACGACAGCGGTCGACAGCAGCAGGAACACCGTCGCGATGGTCGGTCCCAGCATTGGCAGCACGATCGACACATACACGCGCCAGGCCGGGATCCCATCGAGGCGTGCTGCTTTCCAGATCTCCGGATCGATTCCGCGCAGGCCGGCCAGCATCAGCGCCATGACCAGGCCGGACGCCTGCCACACGGCTGCGATCACAACGGTGTAGATCACCATGTCCTGATCGAGGATCCAGTCGAAGCGAAATGCACCGAAGCCGAGCAGCCTGACGCTGTGTTCAATGCCATTGTCGGGTGCGAGCATCCACTGCCACACCAGGCCGGTGGCCACGAAGGACATCGCATACGGATACAGGAAGACTGTGCGCAGTACGCCCTCCCCCGTTACATTCTGGTCGATGAATACCGCCAGCAGGAAGCCGATGGCAATGCAGGCGACGATGAACAAGGCGCCGTAGATGGCGAGGTTGTTCATCGAGATCAGCCAGCGGTCGTTCTCGAACAGGCGCTGGTACTGGGCCAAGCCGACAAAATTATCGGAAGCGAAGGTGCGGGAGCTGGTGAAGGATACGCGCAGCGTCCACAAGGCCGTGCCCAGATAGCCGACGATGACGGTCAACGCCATCGGCAGCAGCGCGGCGAACGGCGTCAGCTTGCGAAGGTGGAGCGCACGCGTCAAAACTCAGTTCCTCAGCGCAGCGGCGAAATTCTTCTGCGCCTTCTCGACCGGCATCGAGGTGTTCCAGTACGCGGTCAACACGTCCTGGATGGCGCCGTTCTGGTCCGGCGACAGGTACACCTCGGACACGCCGACGTGGCGCGCCTTGTCCTTCATGACGGCCAGGCCCTTCTGCGCGCAGGCATCGAGCTGGCTCGCGTCAACGTCGGTGCGCACCGGGATCGAGCCTTTGAGCTTGCTGAAGGCAAGTTGGGTGGCCGGCTGGACGATGACGCTGGCCAGCAGCTTCTGCGCTTTGACGGCGTTGGGATTGGTGGTCTTCGGGAACACGAACACATCGCCCTGGATCAGGTAAGGCGTGGACGGGCCGAGGCCGGCGATGCAGCCGTAGTGCTGGCCTGCCACCTGCCTTGCCGCAGTGAACTCGCCCTTGACCCAGTCGCCCATGACTTGCACGCCGCCTTTGCCGCTGATCAGCATGGCGGTCGCATCATTCCAGTTGCGGCCAGGCGAACCGGCATCGACATAGGATTGCATGCGCTTGAATGCCAGCAGTACCTTCTTGAACGCCTCGGAATTCAATACCTTCTGGTCGCGGTCGCGCATGACGTTCAGGTACATCTGCTTGCCGCCCATATTGGACAGGATCGCCGAAAACAGGATCGTCTCCTGCCAGGACTGCCCGCCATGCGCCAGCGGCACAATACCGGCGGCCTTGAGCTTGTCGAGCGCGGCGAACATTTCATCCATCGTCGCTGGTTCCTTCGCAATGCCGGCCTTTTTAAAAGCGGCCTGCGAATACCAGAACCAGGTTTGCATATGGATATTCAGCGGGACCGCGTAGTAATGGCCACGGGTCTTGATGACATTGATGACCGGCTCGGGCAGGAGCTTGTCCCAGCCTTCTTTTAGCGCCACTTCATCGACGTTGTTGAGCATGTCCTGCTCGATGACATCATAGAATTGTTTGGAGGTGTTGAACTGCGCGGCCGTTGGCGGATTGCCGCCGACAATGCGGTTGATCGTCACTGCGCGCGACTGGTCGCCGCCGGCGATGGCGGTATCGATCCAGACGCCGCCGGCAGCACGGTAGGCCTGGGCGATCTGTTTGACGGCGGCCGATTCGCCGCCCGAGGTCCACCAATGGATCACTTCGGCGGTCGGCCCGGCGGCCTGCGACGTTTCACACGCCAGCGCCAGCGCCGCGGCCAGCGCGAGCTTGCTTACTTGGTACATCTGGTCTCCTGATTGGATAGCCTCGGGTCTTCTTGCCCTTGTCTGGCTTAAATTGGAAACGTTCCCAATTTTAGTATTCGACTATAGCACTGCGTCAAATCCAGTGTCAAACAAATCTTACAGGAGTTCATCGCATCCTTCCTAATGGCGTAGATCGATCGCTTGCCAGCCAGGATGAGAGAAATGCTCGCCATAGGCATTGACTGCGCGCGCGACGGCAAGCAGACCAGTGGTTTTTTGGACGCGCGGCTGTTTTCCCTCCATGACTTCGGCCCCCTTCATCATTTCTCCGATCAGGATGTGCAGTTGCGCGTCGGCCTTAGGTTCGAGTTTGCAGTTCGCAACCATATAGGAAACCTGGGCAGTCACCTCCTTGGCCGATGCGTCGAAGCTTGCAGATGTTTCCTTGCCACTATGCACCTGGTCGAGCGTGCCGGTCAGGGATTGGCGCAGCGTCGACATTGCAGTGCGCAACGGCTCATCAGTAGCCCATTTCTTTCCCGCATTGAGCTCGAGTTTATGCGGCATGCCGTCAGCATGCTTGCTGTGGTCTGCCGCAACGGCAGGCAGCGGGACTGCCAAAGCAGCGACAAAGGACAGAAGGATGGATAAGTTCATGGTGTACTCCAATGATGATTGTTATAAAGGGCCCGCCCGTGCGTGCTCCTCCTGTTCAACGAACGGCACAAAGAAAAGTTCCACGAATCTACTTCCCCTGCTCCGCCCGGTGCTGCACCTTGGCGTTCTGGTGCAAGCCCTCTTCCTCCGTCACTTCTTGCGCATAGCGGCTCAATAGCAATTTCATCAATATTGCACGCTGGCGCCCGTCAAGCAGTGCGCGCTCGGCCAGCAGTTGCTCGATCACCCGTCGCTGCTGTGCATCCTAATTGTTCCATCCAAGAATTCGCATTGGACAGACGAAAAAAAACCCGCGGAGCCAAAAGGCAACGCGGGTTTTCTCTTATAACTAGCCTGACGATAACCTACTTTCACACTGGTTGCAGCACTATCATCGGCGCAAAATCGTTTCACGGTCCTGTTCGGGATGGGAAGGGGTGGGACCGATTTGCTATGGTCATCAGGCATAACTTGTACG
>CBDDRJ010000066.1:0-13628 GCA_965233055.1 uncultured bacterium | reverse complement strand
CGGGCGGCGGCGCCACCGGCGCCACCGGCGACGCCGGACGGGCCGGGCGGGCCGGCTGTGACGCCGGCGCCACACGCTGGGCGGCCGGTTCGGCCGGCGCTGCCACCTGGGCTGGCTGGGGCGCGCGCAAGTCGGCCGGGTCGAGCAGGAAGGTATATTCGCGCACCAGGCGGCCGCTGTCGCCGGACAGTTCGATCAGCATGTCGACGAACGGCTCGTTGATCGCCTGGACCGAGCTGACCTTGATGATCTGGCGGCCGTTCTTCGGCTCGACGGCGAAGCGCAGCGCCATCAGCGCTGGATTGAATTCGATATTGGCGGCGCGGAAGGCGTCCGGGGAAGCGAGCTTGACAACCAGCTGCCCTGCTTCGTCGGCGGAAGCTGCGGTCAGTTCGATCTCGGCGCGCAGCGGCTGGCCGAGCGATGAGAGAACGGTCAGCTTGCCCAGTCCGGCTGCATTGGCGATGGATGAGAACAGCACTGCGCTGGCCACGGCGCTGGTTAGAGTTTTCAACGCGAACGACAGGATCGTGGGGCGGGTGTTTAAATGCATAGTTGGCAGCAAATAGAGTTAGCTGGGAGAAGGCAAGGTTCCCGGAAGTCTCAACATATCATCACAGAGTGACCCATGCAAGCTTTTGGACCTTTTCGCGTCCGGTGCGGGGGATTTTGCACAATTAACGGCCAGGACAGGCCAATGCTTGAATTTGGGCGCAGATCGGCGCGGCGGGCGAGCTGGCGGCGCGGCCGCAAGGCCCGGCCAGGGGTGGGCAGACCCGGGGCCGCCTGCAGGGCAAGCGGCCCAACTTCGGGCAAAAACAGCTTATTTGTCGAGAATAATGCGCAACATGCGGCGCAGCGGCTCGGCCACGCCCCACAACAGCTGGTCGCCGACGGTGAAGGCCGACAGGAATTCGCCGCCCATCGACATCTTGCGCAGGCGGCCGACCGGGATCGTCAGGCTGCCGGTGACGGCTGCCGGCGACAGCTCCTTCATCGACGCTTCACGGGTGTTCGGCACCACTTTGACCCACTGGTTATTGGACGCGATGATGTCGTTGATCTCGTCGAGCGGCACATCCTTCTTGAGCTTGATGGTCAAGGCCTGCGAATGGCAGCGCATGGCGCCGATGCGCACGCACAGGCCGTCCACCGGAATGGCCTGCTCGGCAAAGCCCGGGCCGCGGCCGAGGATCTTATTGGTTTCGGCGCCGGCCTTCCACTCTTCCTTCGACTGGCCGTTGCCCAGGTCCTTGTCGATCCACGGGATCAGGTTGCCGGCCAGCGGCACGCCGAACTGCCTGGTCTCGTCGGCCGACATGCCGTGCTGGGCGGCCAGCACGCCACGGTCGATCTCGAGGATGGCGGCCGCCGGATTGTCGAGCAGCGCGCGCACTTGCGCGTTGATGGTGCCGAACTGGGTCAGCAGCTCGCGCATGTGCTGGGCGCCGCCGCCGGAGGCGGCCTGGTAGGTCATGGAGCTCATCCAGTCGACCAGATTATGCTGGAACAGGCCGCCCAGGCCCATCAGCATGCACGACACGGTGCAATTGCCGCCGACGAAATTCCTGGTGCCCTTGGCCATCGCATCCTTGATGACGTTCAGGTTGACCGGGTCGAGCACGATGACGGCGTCGTCTTCCATGCGCAGCGTCGAGGCGGCGTCGATCCAGTAGCCGTTCCAGCCGGAGGCGCGCAGCTTGGGGAAGATCTCGCTGGTGTAGTCGCCGCCCTGGCACGAAATGATGATCTCGCACTTGGACAGCTCGGTAATGTCAGTCGCCGATTTCAGGGTAGTCTCGTTCTTCGCCATCGCAGGGGCTGCGCCGCCCGCGTTCGACGTCGTGAAGAACACCGGTTCGATGTGGGCGAAATCGCCCTCGTCCTGCATGCGCTGCATCAGGACCGAACCAACCATACCGCGCCAACCTACCAAGCCAACTAGTTTCATCATCTTTCCCTGAAATTAAAAAAACCTACCTACTCAAAAAACCTACAAAGCTGCCACCACCGCTTTGCCCATTTCCTCCGTACCGACACGGGTGGTGCCGGCCTCATAGATATCGGGCGTGCGCAGGCCCTGCGCCAGCACCTTCTTGACGGCGTTCTCGATGCGATCGGCCTGTTCGGTCTTGCCGAGCGAGAAGCGCAGCATCATCGCCGCCGACAGGATCGTCGCCAGTGGATTGGCCACGCCCTTGCCTGCGATGTCAGGCGCAGAACCGTGCGACGGCTCGTACAGGCCCTTGTTATTGGCGTCGAGCGAGGCCGAAGGCAGCATGCCGATCGAACCGGTCAGCATCGCCGCGCAGTCGGACAGGATGTCGCCGAACATATTGCCGGTGACGAGGACGTCGAACTTCTTCGGCGCGCGCACCAGCTGCATGGCAGCGTTGTCGACGTACATGTGGTCGAGCTCGATGTCAGGATACTGCTTGTGGACATCGGTGACGATATCGCGCCAGAACTGGAAGGTCTCGAGCACATTGGCCTTGTCGACGCTGGTGACGCGCTTGTCGCGCTTTTGCGCAGCCTGGAAGGCGACGTGGGCGATGCGGCGGATCTCGGTCTCGGCGTAGCGCATCGTGTCGAAGCCTTCGCGCTCGCCCTTGAACGGGCCGTCCGGGCATTCGCGCACACCGCGCGGCTTGCCGAAATAGATGTCGCCGGTCAGTTCGCGGATGATCAGGATGTCGAGGCCGGAGACCACTTCCGGCTTCAGGGTCGAGGCGCCGGCCAGTTCGGGATAGAGGATGGCCGGGCGCAGGTTGGCAAACAGCGACAGCTCGCGGCGCAGGCCGAGGATGGCCTGCTCGGGGCGCAGCGCGCGCTCGAGCTTGTCGTACTTGTAGTCGCCGACGGCGCCGAACAGCACGGCGTCGGCCTGTTTGGCCAGTGCCAGCGTCGCTGGCGGCAGCGGGTGGCCGTGGGCGGCATAGCCGGCGCCACCGACGTCGGCACTCTCCAGCTCGAATTTTTCGTCCAGGGCGTTCAGCACATTGACCGCTTGCACCATGATTTCGGGGCCGATGCCGTCGCCCGGCAGGATTGCTATCTTCATAGGTAGGTTGAGTTTAAATGACGTTGGCCAGCCATGGCTGCCTGGCCAGGTGGCGTTGTTCGAAAGCGCGGATCTCGTCGGCGTGTCGCAGCGTCAGACCGATATCGTCGAGCCCGTTCATCAGGCAGTACTTGCGGAAGGTGTCGATCTGGAAGCCGTACGACAGGGTGCCGCTGCTGGTGGACACCCGCTGCTGCTCCAGGTCGACCACCAGGCGGAAGCCCGGGAAGGCTTTCACTTCATTGAACAGGTGGTCGATCTGCGACTCGGACAGCACGATCGGCAGCAGGCCGTTCTTGTAGCAGTTGTTGAAGAAGATGTCGGCGAAGCTCGGCGCGATGATGGCGCGGAAGCCGTACTGATCGAGCGCCCACGGCGCGTGCTCGCGCGAAGAGCCACAGCCGAAGTTCTTGCGGGTCAGCAGGATCGAGGCGCCCTGGTAGCGCGCCTCGTTGAGCACGAAGTCCGGGTTGAGCGGGCGGTTGCTGTTGTCCTTGCCAGGCTCGCCATGGTCCAGATAGCGCCATTCATCGAATAGATTGGGGCCGAAACCAGTGCGATGAATCGACTTGAGGAACTGCTTCGGGATAATGGCATCCGTGTCGACGTTGGCACGATCGAGCGGCGCTACCAGTCCTTCGTAAATGGTGAATTTTTCCATGATTCTCTGCTACGTTGTATACGCGTGGGCACGCAGTGCCCACCCTACGGTGCTTGATGCCTTGTAACCGCGTGGGCACGCAGTGCCCACCCTACGGTGTTTGATGCCTTGTAACCGCGTGGGCACGCAGTACCCACCCTACGGTGCTTGATGCCTTGTAACCGCGTGGGTTCCTGGTCGCCGCACCTTGAACATACGTCGTATGTGCGGCGACATACCCACCCTGCATTCTGCAAATGGGCGCAGGGCGGGTAAGCGCGCTTACCCACCCTGCGCCACAGGATTACTTCTTGCCGGCGCCTTCGACGACCTGGCCTACTTTTTGAACATCCTTGCCGACGCCGGCGATGGTATTGCAGCCAGCCAGTACGATAGCGACGATCGAGAGTGCGACAATTTTTTTCATGTTTGCTTCCTTGGACGTTGGTTTATAAGTGCTCGCGTCGTCCTGCTTATCGCAGTGCGCGGACATCGACGAAGTGGCCGCTGATACCGGCCGCTGCCGCCATGGCGGGCGACACCAGGTGGGTGCGTCCGCCCTGCCCCTGCCGGCCCTCGAAATTGCGGTTCGAGGTGGAGGCGCAGCGCTCGCCCGGCTCGAGCCGGTCGGCGTTCATTGCAAGGCACATCGAGCAGCCTGGCTCGCGCCATTCGAAGCCGGCGTCCTTGAAGATCTTGTCGAGCCCTTCGCGCTCGGCCTGGTCCTTGACCAGTCCCGAACCCGGCACGACCATCGCCAGCCGCACGTTCGAGGCACGGTGCTTGCCGCGCACGACGGCGGCGGCAGCGCGCAAGTCCTCGATGCGCGAATTGGTGCAGGAGCCGATGAAGACCTTGTCGATACGGATGTCGGAGATCAGCGTGTTCGGCTGCAGGCCCATGTAGACCAGCGCCTTTTCCATCGCATCGCGCCGCACGCTGTCGCGTTCCTGGTCCGGGTCCGGCACGCGGCCGTCGACCGCCACCACCATCTCGGGCGAGGTGCCCCAGGTCACTTGCGGCTTGATATCAAAGGCATTGAGCGTGACGACCAGGTCGAACTGGGCGCCGGCATCCGAATGCAGGGTGCGCCAGTAATCGACCGCGCGGTCCCAGTGCGGGCCGGCCGGCGAGAACGGGCGCCCCTTGACGTAGTCGATCGTGGTGTCGTCGACGGCGACCATGCCGGCGCGCGCGCCCGCCTCGATCGCCATATTGCAAATGGTCATCCGGCCTTCCATCGACAGCGCGCGGATGGTCGAACCGCCGAATTCGATCGCGTAGCCGGTGCCGCCGGCGGTGCCGATCTTGCCGATCACGGCCAGCACGATGTCTTTGGCGGTGACGCCGGCCGGCATGGCACCGTCGACCTGCACCAGCATTGCCTTGGACTTCTTGGCCAGCAGGGTCTGGGTGGCCAGCACGTGTTCGACTTCCGAGGTGCCGATGCCGTGCGCCAGGCAGCCGAAGGCGCCGTGGGTCGAGGTATGGGAGTCGCCGCACACGACCGTCATGCCGGGCAGCGTCGCGCCCTGCTCCGGCCCGATCACGTGCACGATGCCCTGGCGCTTGTCGTTCATGTTGAAATAGGTCAGGCCGTAGCGCTTGGCATTGGCGTCGAGCGTCTCGACCTGCAGGCGCGAGACCGGGTCGGCAATGCCGTCGGCGCGCGCGGTGGTCGGCACATTGTGGTCGGCCACGGCCAGGTTGGCCGAGATGCGCCATGGCTGGCGGTTGGCGGCGCGCAGGCCGTCGAATGCCTGCGGGCTGGTCACTTCGTGCACCAGGTGGCGGTCGATATACAGCACCGTGGTGCCGTCGGCGTCGGCCCGCACCACATGGGAATCCCACAGTTTGTCGTAGAGCGTTTTGATCATGTGTCGTATGAAAATCGTTCAATAAATCGGCGTTTGCATTTGATTATGCCATCTTTTGTGCAGTGCGGTAGTCTTGATACAGGGGACTTATCTGATACAGTTTTGTTGATGCTTAAAGCAATCTCGAATCGCACCGCGTAGGGTGGGTAAGCTTGCTTACCCACGCGTGAAGCCGGCATCGCGTTGGCGTCACGCGTGGGTAAGTTCGGGTCGTCGCACAGAAGTTTGTGCGGCGACATACCCACCCTGCAGCAAAAAAAAATGCCTGCGGTTTCAAGCGCAGGCATCGTTGGCAGTGGTTCGCTTGTCAGGCGGCCATCCTCACGGCACCTCGGCAGCCATCTAGCAGGAAGGACAGGCCCACCACCAGCACCAGCTCGCCCTCGGCCGAACGGGCCGTGCCGGTAATGCCGTCGACAGTCAGCGCCGTCATCGGCTTGATCACCAGGTCGGCCGTGCCGTCCACGGCGGCCACCGCCAGGATGTAAGGTTGCGGGGCCGAGATGACAATGCCGACCTTTTCCGAGCAGTCTTCGTAGCCGAGCGACGCGGCCAGCGAACGCACCGGCAGCGGGCGGCCCTGGTCCTTCAGCACCGGCGCACCGCCGACGTTCATGAATTCGTCCGGCAGTTCGACCACGCGCTGGACGATTGCCATCGGCAGCGCCAGTGCAGCGCCCGAGGTCGACACCAGCATGGTCGGAACGATCGACAGCTCGATCGGCAGCCGGATCGCGAATTTGGTGCCATGGCCGAGCGAGGACTCGATGTGGATCGCGCCGCGGTTCTTTTCGACCGCCGTCTTCACCACGTCCATGCCGACGCCGCGGCCCGACACCGAGGAAGCGACTTCCTTGGTCGAGAAGCCCGGCAGGAACACCAACTGGTAGGCTTCCTCGTCGGTCTGCGCGCCGTTCTCGTTGATCAGGCCCTTCTGGAATGCCTTGCGGCGCAGCGCGGCCGGGTCCATGCCCTTGCCGTCGTCCTGCAGCACGATCATGACGCTGTTGGCTTCCTGCCATGCCTTGAGCGAGATATAGGCCTTGGTCGGCTTGCCGGCGGCAACCCGGTCTTCCGGCCCTTCGACGCCGTGGTCGAGCGCATTGCGCAGCATGTGCACCAGCGGGTCGTACAGGCTGTCGACGACGACGCGGTCGACTTCGGTCTCGGCGCCTTCGATGGTCAGCTCGACGTCCTTGCCCAGGTCCTTGGCCAGCTCGCGCACCAGGCGCGGGAATTTCTGGAACAGGCGGCCGACCGGCTGCATGCGGGTCGCCAGCGTGGCGCGCTGCAGCTCGGCCGAATAGCGCGAGGCGCGTTCCAGCGTTTCGGTCAGGGTCGCCATCAGGCTCGCGGCCGGGCCTTCGAATTTGAATTGCAGCAGGCGTTCGAGCAGCACGGCAGCCTGGTTGGCCGCCTGCACCGATTCGCCGGCCACTTCGAGCAGGGCGTCGAGCTTGACGGCGTCGACGCGGATGCTGTCTTCCTTGACCGGCGCGGTATTGGCGCGTGCTTCCTGGATCTTTTCATCGCGGCGGTCGACGCCGTCCCAGTTCTTGCCGCCTTTGTCGGCCGGCTTGGCAGCAGCAGCGGCGACGACGCCGGCCGCATGGTCTGCCTGAGCGGCGGCGGCAGGCGCGGCAGCCGGAGCGGCGGCGCTGCGGGTGTAGGTGCCTGGCGGGACGACGGCGATATACATGCCTTCCCAGTCCAGGCCATCGGCGCCGACGACCGGTGCGGCCCCTGCCGGTGCGGACGCGGCCACCGGGGCCGGCGCGGCCGCCGCCTTCGGTGCTGCGGCCGGCGCGCTCTCGGTCTTGCCTTCGATGGCGTCGACCAGGATGCGCTCGAGCGAGTCCGGCATCGACGCCAGTTGCTCCGGCGCGGCGCCGTTATTGAGGTCGGTCAGCTGGTCGGCCACGAAGCCGGACGCCTGCAGCGCCGCCTCGATCGCGATCGGCGTCACCGGTGCTGCACCGGTGCGCAAGGCGTCGAACAGGTTCTCGGTCAGGTGGCACGCCGCCACCAGGGCCGGCAGGTTCATGAAGCCGGCGCCACCTTTGATGGTGTGAAACGAACGGAACACTGCGTTCAGCGTTTCCTTGTTGTTCGGGTCGCGTTCAAGGCGGAGTAAGTGTTCTTCAACGTTGACTGCAAGATCCATCGCCTCGACGACGAAATCCTTGAGCATATCGTCCATTAGAATCCCAGGTCAGCAAGAAGGTCATCAACATTGTCTTGGTCCAGCGCTACCGCTGGCATCGATGGGCCACCCATCAGGTTTTCCTTGACGTGCAGTTTCTCGCGCACCGACGGCGGCGCGTTGTCGCGCAGCAATTCGGCCAGTTCGTGCTCGACCGTCTTGGTGATGATGACCACCTTCTTGATCAACTGGCCGGTGATGTCCTGGAAGTCCTGCGCCATCATGATTTCGAGCAGGCGCGCCTTTTCGGCTTCGGTCGCCTCGGCCACCAGCGCGGTAAAGGCCTTGGCATCGCCCGCCAGCGTCTTGAATTCGTCGATCGACAACTTGCCGGCGAACAGCGCGTCCCAGCGGGCGTCCATTTCCTTGGCCTTCTTGGACAGCACGTCCTGGGCCGGCATGCCTTCATCGAGGGTGTTGAGCACCTTGTTGGCGGCCTGCTCGGTCAGCGAGGCGACGTATTCGAGGCGGTCCTGGGCATCGTTGATCTGGGTCGATGCTTCGGTCAGCGCCTTGTCGTAGCCCAGTTCGCGCAGCGAATCGTGCAGCAGGCGCACGATGCCGCCGAGGCGCTCGAACATCGGGTTGCCGTGGGCGTCGACGCCGCCTTCGGTGCCGGCAGCGGCGGGCGCGGCGGCGGCAGGCGCGGCGGCGGCGGCCACAGCTGCAACAGCCGGCGCGGCAGCGGCCGGCGCCGCGGCGCTGGCCGACACCTGGTCGAACAGCGCTTCCATATCGTCTTCAGCGGAAGGAGCGGCCTTGGCAGGCGGCGCCGCAGCGGGCACGCTGGCACGTTGCGCGGACACTTCCTCGAATAATGCGTCGAAATCATCAGCGGCGTCGGTCATATCCCTGCTTCTCCAGTAATTTGTAAAATTTCGCCATCAAAGTGCGAACTTCTGAGCATCAATGATGCGGGGCAACAATCGCCGCGGTTAACGCGAGTTTAGCAGTGTGCCGGGGTATTGTTCAATCTTCCGTGCATTTCTCCCGCTTTTTGATGCGACAAGATTGTTTTAACTGCAAGCAAAGGCCCGGGTCGCTGTTGTATTTTGTAATCTTAGCATCCAAAGATGTCTATTAGACATGAATGATGTCACAGCTTTAATTCTTTTGGATCAAATATTTTGTCGCTAACACAATGCCGGGCAGAAAAACAGGATGCGCACTTGAGCCAGATCAATCGCTTGCGCCCGAACAAGGGCCGCCAAGAAGACTACAATGGAAAGTGTTGGTGGAAGTAATAGGGGAAGCACTGATTAATTCTGGCCGATGGGATTGGCCTCGAAAAAGGCGGCCTGCAAGGCGCAAATCCGCAGACATACCGCGTGGTATGGCGAGCATTTGCAACGCCGCAGGATGTTTTTTTCGAGGTCAAGACCGCCGGCACGAATAGATCAGTGCTTCCCAAAGGAAAGGAGCGATACCATGTATCAGAAAATCCTGATTACCACGGACGGTTCAGCCATCTCCTGCAATACGGCGAAGGCCGGGGTGGAGCTTGCCAGGCAGCTCGGCGCGCAGGTGCTGGTGCTGTATGTGGCGCCCGAGTACCAGTACCCGGTGTACGTCGAGATCGTGCCGCCGACCTATCCGAGCGAGGATGAATACATCGCCGCCATGCTCAAGAACGGTGCCGAGCATGTGCGCCCGGTGCTGCAGTCCGCCAGGGACGCCAGTGTCGCCTGCGAGGCGATGACGGCGTTCTCGGATGCGACGGCGCAGAAGATCGTCGACGTGGCCGAGCAGAACCATTGCGACCTGATCTTCATGGGCTCGCATGGGCGTAGCGGCTGGGGCCAGTTATTGTTGGGCAGCGTCACCAACAAGGTGCTGTCGCACACGCTCAAACCGGTGATGGTGCACCGGCTCATCAAAGAGCCCGGCACCTGATACCGGCACGCCGCAGCGCAACGGGGCGGCGTCCTTGACGCCCGCTGCAATTGCGCAGCGGGCAGACTTGCTTTACCCTTCGCTCCCTTGCGAAGCATGATTAACGCTTAATTTTTTATGGAATGCCCGGACCCGGTCCGCACACACGCCCACTTATGATTCGAATTGTCATTGCCGACGACCACACCATCATGCGCGAGGGATTGAAGCGCATCCTCGACGGCGCACTCGACATTGACATTGTTGGCGAGGCCATCAACGGTTTCGAAGTGCTGTCCCATGTGCGCCAGGGCGGCTTCGACCTGCTGCTGCTGGACCTGTCGATGCCGGGCCGCAGCGGTATCGACCTGATCCGCCAGATCCGCAGCGAGGCGCCCAAGCTGGCGATCCTGATCCTGACCATGCACGAGGAAGAACAATATGCGGTGCGCGCGATCCGCGCCGGCGCCCAGGGCTACCTGACCAAGGAAAGCGCAGGCACCCAGCTGGTCGGCGCGATCCGCAAGGTCGCTTCGGGCCGCCCGTACATCAGCATCGAGGTGGCGGAACAGCTGGCCCTCAATATCATGTCGCCCAACGAGCAATTGCTGCACAAGCAGTTGTCGGACCGGGAATTCGAAGTGTTCTCGCTGCTGGTGGCAGGCAAGTCGATCACCGAGATCGCCAACGGCCTGCACCTGTCGGTCAAGACGGTCAGCACCCACAAGACGCGCATCATGCAGAAGATGGGCATGACGTCGCTGTCGGAAATGGTGCAGTACGCCGTGGCCCACCGCTTGTTGTCGCCATTCAAGACTTGACACCCTAAATAAAGTTTAGACCAGCACCGGGCCATTTCGTGCGCTGGCGGGGGCGCAGCATGCCGCCCCGTCGCTTTCAAATTGCCGCGTTTCCCGCGCGGCTCCCCTCTGGCGAGCAGCTATTCGTTAGGAATACTCCTACAAGGCCCCGCCCACTCCTACCTCCAGATTCAGCCATCGCTGATATTAAAGCTGAACTCGGGTTGGCATACTTGAACCATCGATTGGAACTTGCTTTGAGGACCAATCGCCCGCTAGCCAACGAACGAGTGCCTTCACCTGGAGACGAGCATGCTGTCAACGCAAACGTCAGAAACCCGCCCCGCCACCTCGTCGACGATGCATTCGTCGCCGATGGAAGCCGGCCGTCAGCGCCAGGGCCGTCTCTGGTCCAACCTGAAAGAAGTGTGCGACCTGCTGCATATCAGTACGGCCGTATCGGTCAACTCCGAGGAATTACTGTTCCAGCATGTGCAGTTCAAGACCGGCCAGCGCGTCCACACCATCGGGCAGGCCTTCGACACCCTTTACATCGTCAATTCCGGCTTCCTCAAGACGGTGCTGATCGACGAATTTGGCAACGAGCAAGTGCTGAGCTTCCCGATGAAGGGCGACATGCTCGGCGTCGATGGCATCCACACCCGCCACTACGCATCGGAAGCGGTGGCGCTGTCGGACTGCGACCTGATCCTGCTGCCCTTCAAGAAACTGACGGCACTGGGCCGCATCCACCTCGAGCTCGAGAACGTCATGTACGGCGTCATGAGCCGCGAACTGGTGCGCGAGCAGGCAATGATCGGCATGCTGGGCGCGCTGTCGGCCGAGGCACGCGTGGCCCGCTTCCTGGTGTCGCTGGCCGACCGCTTCGCCGCGATGGGCTATTCGAGCAAGCTGTTCAACCTGCGCATGACGCGCCACGAGATCGGCAGCTACCTGGGCCTGACGCTGGAAACGGTCAGCCGCACCTTGTCGGCCTTCAACGAGATCGGCCTGATCACCGTCGACCAGCGCACCATCGGCATCAAGGATCCGGATGCGCTGAAGACCCTGCGCCGCCTGCCGCCGTCGCGCTCGCGCGCCAAGCAGAGCATCGCCGCCAAGCACAAAGCCGAGCTCGAACAAAGCGGGCCGGGCGAAGTGCTGGTCACTGCCTGACGCGCCACAGCGCGTTTGCTGAAAGCCCGGTACCGCGCACCCGGTTCGCCCCCCCCCTCGCCGGCCCGCCCACAGCGGGCCGCTTGCGTTGCCCCGCTAGCGGGTCGCTGCTATGACTTGCGATGCCGCATTGACGACGGCGGCGATGCGCCCGACGTCGCGCAGCTGCTGGGTCGACATGCCTTCTGCCTTGAGCAGGTCGAAGTGGGACTTGATGCAGAAGTGGCACTTGCCGATGATCGACGCCGACAGCGCGTACATCTCGAAGCGGCGCTTGTCGACGCCGCCATTGCTGGCGTAGGCATTCATGCGCAGCTGGGCCGGACTGCCCTTGAGGTCGGAGTCCATGGCCATGTCCACATACGGGTACCAGGCGTTGTTCATCCCCATCAGGCTTGCCGCCGTCAGCGCGCCGTTCTGTTCTTCCGGAGACAGTACGGCGGCGTTTGTTATCGCGTCGATCAGCGGACGGCACTTGGCGGCAAAGGCGGCGGCCAGCGCCACGCCGACGGCGTCGTTGCCTTCCAGGCTGGAGCGGGCAATGGTGCTGTCGATATTGAGGCGGATGTCCTTGGCGAAATCCGGAATCATTTCTTTAATCGAGTTTAGAAATTCCATTGTCAAATCCTATTGTCAAGGGGTTTAAAAACCCGCCAAGGCGGGTTTTGTAGCGTGGGTAAGCAAGCTTACCCACGCGGAAATACGAAAGCTTACAGCGTCGAACCGCCGACGCTGCGGTTGCAAGGGCACAGTTCGTCCGTTTGCAGGCCATCGAGGATGCGCAGGATCTCGGTCGGGTTGCGGCCGACGTTGAGGTTGTTGACCGATACGTGCTGGATCGTGTTGTCCGGATCAACGATGAAGGTGGCGCGCAGGGCAACGCCAGCGTTGACGTCACGCACGCCCAGCATGTCGACCAGCGCGCCGGTCGCGTCGCCGAAAGCGTAGTGGTTCAGCTTGTCGAGGTCCTTGTGCTCGCGGCGCCATGCCAGCTTGCAGAACTCGTTGTCGGTCGAACCGCCCATCAGCACGGCATCGCGCTCCTTGAAGTCATTGTTCAGCTTGGCGAACTCGACGATTTCGGTCGGGCAGACGAAGGTGAAATCCTTCGGGTAGAAATAGATGATTTTCCACTTGCCCGGGAACGAAGCTTCGGTGATGGTTTCGAAGGCCGACACGCCGTTTTCTTCGTGGTGATTGAAGCCTGGCTTTGCTGCTGGAACACTAAACGCGTCTAATTTTTCGCCTACAGTTTTCATGAATTCTTCCTTGAAGCTGGGTTGGTAAAGGGGACTCGAGGTCCACAGGCTTTAGTATAAGGCTATTGGAAGGACGGAGAAAATAGTATTTTTCTACATGAGTGATAGTCTGCGCCTGTCTGCCGCCGCCAGTATGGCGGGCCGGGGCCGGCTACAGCAGTTGGCGGGCCGTCGCGAAGTCGAGCTTTTCGATGGCGCGGTCGAGCGCGGCCAGCGTGGCCGGGTCGAGCCGCGCGGCCAGCGCCGGGCGCACCCGGGCATAGCCGTCGCAGGCGGCCAGATTGCTTTCGGCCAGCTGGCGTCGCCAGCGCGCCAGCTGCTCGTCGCTGCCGCCCGCGGCCGGCACCGCGCTGCCCTGCTGGCTGGCCAGCCAGGCATTGACGGCGGCCAGGGTGGCCGTCAATTCAGTGGCGGCAAGGCCGAACAGGCCGTCGATGTCGCTGTCGCCGTGCTGCAGCGCCTTTTCCAGCGCCAGCGTGGCGGCGGCGAAACGGCGCGCACCGAGGGTGCCGATGCTGCCGCGCAGCGAATGCAGGGTGCGCTTGGCCTCGCCCGCGTCGCCGACGCGCCAGGCCATCAGCGCGCTGTCGAACTTGCCCTGGGCCGCGCCGCACACATCGCGGATCAGGCCCAGCAGCGCCAGCAAATGGCTGGGGTCGTCGTTGCCGAAGTGGAGCAGCTGCTGCACGTCGAACACGCCGTCGGCCGATGACGGCAGGGCCGCCGCGGCAGCCGCCAGC
>CBDDRJ010000065.1:0-128939 GCA_965233055.1 uncultured bacterium | reverse complement strand
TTACTCCGAATAGATTATCATTTCCACAACGAAACTAACCTCGGTCGAGACTGACATGGATCTGGATTGCGCAATTGGCAAGCACGCAGAATGGAAAATGAAGTTTCGCAGTGCCATCTCAAAGCAAGAAATGATGGACGCGGCAAGCATTTCAAAAGATAACTGCTGCGAGTTGGGAAAATGGCTACACGGCGACGCCAGGACGAAATTCGGACGCCTGGCCAGCCATGCAAAATGCGTGCAAGAACATGCCGCATTTCATGCCGAAGCCGGGAAGGTTGCCGCCGCCATCAACGCCAAGAAATACGCCGAGGCGGAAGCCATGCTCGGCGGAGGCACAGCCTACGCCAAGGTATCGAGTTCCGTTGGCGTGTCCATCATGCATTTGAAGAAGGAAGCGGGCCTGTAAGGCGCCGATATCGATGCCAGGAGGGCACGCCGCCGGCGAGCTTTCTTGCGACATTCTTCAGCATCCAGGCACTGGCGGCTTGCCCGTGCTGCAAACCGCCGGGCCGATGGCCGGCTCAGCGTTCCCATTTCTGCGCTGCTTCGATCAGGTAGTCGACCAGCACGCGCACCCGTAACGGCAGGTGGCGCGCGTGCGGGTAGAGCAGGAAGAACGGCCGCGTCGCCCCCGCGTGCCGGGGCAGCAGTTCGACCAGCCTGCCATCGGCCAGCAAATCTTCCACCGTCGAGCGGTACAGCTGCGCCAGCCCGGCGCCATTGCATACCAGCGGTATCTGTCCCAGGATATCCTCGCTGATGGTTAGTCCGCCGCTGGTGTGCGTTTCGACCAACTCGCCATCGACCATGAATAGCCAGGGGATCTTGCGCCCTGTGCTTGGCAGCAGGAACTGGATGCAGTCATGCCCGCCAAGTTCGTCGAGCGTGCGCGGCTTGCCTGCCGCGCGCAGGTAGGCCGGTGCGGCGACCAGCACCAGCGCCGCATCTTCCAGTTTGCGTCCGACCAGGCTGGTGTCGGCCGGCGCGCGGCCGCGGATGGCCAGGTCGAAGCCCTCTTCGTAAAAATCGATGTTGCGGTTGCTGACGTGGACTTCAACCAGCACTTCAGGGTACTTCTCGCGGAACCGCGCCAGCAGCGGCAACAGGCGCGCGTGAGCAAACGGGGTGGGCGCACTGACCCTGACCAGCCCGGCCGGGGCCGACTGCGCGCCGGTGGCCTCGCTCTCGGCTTCCAGCAAGTGGTTCAGCGCCTCGCGGCACTGCGCGTAGTAGCTGGCGCCGCCATCGGTCAGGCGGATCTGGCGCGTGGTGCGCACGAACAGGCGCACCCCGAGCCGCTCCTCGAGCCGGTTGACGGAGCGGCTGACCGCCGCCGGCGTCACGCCTGCCGCGGCGGCGGCGGCGGTGAAGCTGCCCAGCTCGGCGGCCAGGCAAAACAGCTCGAGGCTGCCCACTTGCAGGTCATCGAAATGGCGGCTCATTCATTACTCCATGTATCAGGTGATGTACTTTGGTGTGTGTTTTTATGTTCCGATGTTATCAGTATAGTCGCCTTACTGACCAACCACCTGAAAGGAACACCATGAAAACCATCGTCATCACCGGCGTCTCGAGCGGCATCGGCTTCGCCCTGGCCGAGGCTTACCTGAAGCGCGGCGACAATGTCGTCGGCAACGCCCGCACCATGGACCGCCTGCTGACGGCCAGCGCCCAGTGGGGCAATCCGGCCAACTTCCTGCCGGTGGCCGGCGATATTGCCGATCCGCGCACGGCCGAGCGCCTGTTTGCCGAAGCGATCGCCCGCTTCGGCCATGTCGACGTACTGGTCAATAATGCCGGCGTCTTCATCCCCAAGCCGATGGCCGACTACACCCAGGACGATGTCAACGTCATCGTCGGCACCAATCTGCAGGGCTTCTTTTATCCGGCGCAGCAGGCCGCAAGGCATATGGCCGCACGCGGTTCGGGCCACATCATCAGCATCACCACCAGCCTGGTCAAGCAGCCGCTGGCCAAAGTGCCGTCCGTGCTGCCGATCCTGGTCAAGGGCGGTATCAACGAAGCGACCCGCGCACTGGCGCTGGAGCTGGCGCCGAAGGGCGTCTGGGTCAACGCCGTCTCGCCCGGCATGATCGACACCCCGCTGCACGACGGCAAGGAGGGCACCCGCGCCTTCCTCAAGACGCTGGCGCCGTCGGGCAAGCTGGGGGAAACGCGCGACATCGTCGAAGCCGTGCAGTATCTGTCGGATGCGCGCTTCATCACCGGCATCATTCTGCCGGTCGATGGCGGCGTGACCGCCGGCGCCTGGTAAGGAGGCCGCCATGCCCTACGTGAAGATCCAGATCACGCGCGAAGGCAGCGTGACGCCGGAAAAGAAGCTGGCCCTGATCCAGGGCACGACCAGGCTGTTGGTCGATGTGCTGGACAAGGATCCGGCCCACACTTTCGTCGTCATCGAGGAAGTCGACACCGATAACTGGGGCGTCGGCTACGACAGCGTGACCCAGTTGCGCCGGCGGCAGACCTGAAACAGGAACGGCCCTTGCGGGCCGTTCCTGTCAGCGTTTGAGGATTTTTTCGACCGGATTGACGCGCAGGCGGAATGCGTCCGGCATGCCGGAACCCAGCAGCGGGCGCAGGTACAGGCGGAACGCATCGGTCACGTCGGTGCCACAGGCGGCGATGAATTCGTCCTCCATCACGCGCGTCTTGCCGGCCACCGCTTCCAGTGGCAGCAGGTCGTAGTCGACCGAATAGAATCCGGTACGGCGGATCGCCACCGAGCCGTTCTGCTTGCCCCACATTGCGAACTGCACCGCCTTCTCGCCGACTTCGCGCGCCTCGCGCTGGTCGACGTCGGACACGCAGCCGATGAAGGAGCGCTGCAGATAGCCGAAGGTGTCGCCGCGCACCCGCTTGATGCCGAGCTTGGACTTGATCTCGTCGCACAGCAGGTCGGCCAGCGCGCCGGTGCCCGACAGCTGCACATTGCCGTGGTCGTCCCGTTCGATCTCCTTGGCCAGCAGCGTCACGATCGACTCGCCCGCCGCATTGTGGATGCCTTCGGAGACGGCGATCACGCAGCGGCCATGGCGCTCATAGGTGGCCTTGACGTCGGCCAGGAATTTGTCCAGCTCGAACACGCGTTCGGGCACATAGATCAGGTGCGGCCCGTCGTCCGGGAACTTCTTGCCCAGCGCAGCGGCGGCCGTGAGGAAGCCCGCGTGGCGGCCCATCACGACGCCCACATACACGCCCGGCAGTGCCGCGTTGTCGAGGTTGGCGCCGGCGAAGGCCTGCGCCACGAAGCGCGCGGCCGACGGGAAGCCCGGCGTGTGGTCATTGCCGACCAGGTCGTTGTCGATGGTCTTGGGGATGTGGATGGCGCGCAGCGGGTAGCCGGCGCGCGCCGCTTCGTCGCTGACGATGCGCACCGTGTCGGACGAGTCGTTGCCGCCGATGTAGAAAAAGTGCTCGATCTCGTGCGCCTGCAGCACCTTGAAGATCTCGTGGCAGTATTTGGCGTCCGGCTTGTCGCGCGTCGAGCCGAGCGCCGACGAGGGCGTGGCCGCCACCAGTTCGAGGTTATGGCTGGTTTCCTGGGTCAGGTCGACGAAGTCCTCGTTGACGATGCCGCGCACGCCGTGCAGTGCACCGTAGATCCGCGTCACGTGCTGGAAGCGGCGCGCTTCCAGCGCCACCCCCACCAGCGACTGGTTGATGACGGCCGTCGGCCCGCCGCCCTGTGCTACCAGTATCTTCCCTGAACCCATTCTTCACTCCTGTTGGTTGGACAAAAACACAAGCCTACCCTGAATTTCCAATGCCTGCCGCGAGCTGGCGCAAGGTCAGCATGGCTCCTGGTGAAACGTAACAGTGAAATGCACAGTGTCTGCCGTGCCGGCAGATCGCCTGAGAGGAGTCCGCCCGTGCAAGGGCGAACCGTTACGCCGGGGCGTGGCTTGCCACGCCAATTCCCAGCTTCACCTGCGTTACAAATGCTCGCGATAGCAAGCACTATCGCTGCGCTTCGCGTCTTGCCCTGCGATTTGCCGGCGCGTCCTTCACTCCGCATTTCACTGTTACGGTCCACTAGTCCGGCGTGCGCAGGTACTCGACCAGCGCCTGGGTGCTGCGCGCCGGCGGCGCCGTCAGCAGGCTGACGACGACCAGCGCCGCCAGCCCGGCCGGCACGCCGAAGATGCCGGCCGAAATCGGCGCGATATGGAACCACTGGCCGGCCGCACTGCCGCCCAGCATTGGCGTCGTATGCACCATGTAGTAGAGGCACATGCCAAAGCCGGCCACCATCGCGGCAATCGCGCCCTGGTGGTTGGCGCGGCGCCAGAACACGCCCAGCACCAGCACCGGGAACAGGGTCGAGGCGGCCAGCGAGAAGGCGGCGCCGACCAGCGACAGGATGTCGGCCGGTTTTTGCGACGCCGCGAACGCCGCAATAAACGCGACCGCCAGCAGCAGCAGCTTGGAGATCGTCACCCGCTTCTGGGTCGAGGCGTTCGGGTCGACCACCTTGTAGTAGATATCGTGCGACAGCGCGTTCGAGATCGCCAGCAGCAGGCCGTCGGCAGTCGACAGCGCCGCCGCCAGCCCGCCGGCCGCCACCAGGCCCGAGATCACGTAGGGCAGGCCGCCGATTTCCGGTGTGGCCAGCACGATGACGTCGCCGTCGAGCAGGATCTCGGCCAGCTGCACGATGCCGTCGGCATTGATGTCGATCACGCTCACCAGCGGATTGGCCTTGTCCACATTGGCCCAGTACGACACCCAGGTCGGCAGCGCGCTGTAATTGCTGCCCACCAGGGTCGAGTACAGCTCGGTCTTGACCAGCACCGCCAGCGCCGGGATGGTGAGGTAGATCAGCAGGATGAAGAACAGGGTCCAGAACACCGAGCTGCGCGTCTCCGGCACCGAGGCCGTGGTGTAGGAGCGCATCAGGATGTGGGGCAGGGCAGCGGTGCCGAGCATCAGGCAGAACACCAGTGCCAGGAAATTGTTGCGCCGGATGTCGGACTGCGCCGGGTCGCCGGGGAAGGGCGTGGCGTGCGGCGCCGGCGGCTGAGCGCGCGCCTCATTGGCGCGGCTGGCGGCGCTCCATTCGCGCGCGGCTTCCTCGGCATTTTTCGGGTAGGCGATCAGGATCCGTTCGGCATTGCGGATATCGGCCAGTGACGCATTGCGCTGGCGCAGCGCGTCGAGCTGGCGCTGAGCTTCCTGCTTGCCCTGTTCCCACGATTCGGGCAGGGCGCGCACGCGCTCGGCGTCCCTGCCAGCCATTTGGGCGAACATGGCGCGCACCTGCTGCTCGCGCGGATCCTTGGCCAGTTCCCGCTCGCGCTCGGCCAGCTTGGGCATCACGCTGCCATAGGCCACCTGCGGCAGCGGGTTGGCGGTGTGCTTGACCGACAGCCAGATGGCCGGGATCATGAAGGCGACCAGGATGATGATGTACTGCGCCACCTGGGTCCAGGTGATGGCGCGCATGCCGCCCAGGAAGGAGCACACCAGGATGCTGGCCAGGCCGAGGAAGATGCCGACCGAGAAGTCGACCCCGGTGAAGCGCGAAGCGATCAGTCCGACCGCGTAGATCTGCGCCACCACGTAGGTGAACGAGACGATGATGGTGGCCGCCACCGCCATCATGCGCACCGGGGCACCGCGCCCGCCGGCTCCGCCTGCGTAGCGCACCGCCAGGAAGTCAGGGATGGTGTACTGGGCGAAGCGGCGCAGGTAGGGCGCGATCAGCAGCGCCACCAGGCAGTAGCCGCCGGTCCAGCCCATGATGTAGGCCAGGCCGTCGAAGCCGCGCAGGTACAGCCCGCCGGCCAGGCTGATGAAGCTGGCGGCCGATATCCAGTCGGCCGCGGTGGCCATGCCGTTGAAGACGGACGGCACGCGGCGCCCGGCGACATAGTATTCCGACACATTGGAGGTGCGGCTGATGACGCCGATCGCCGCATACAGGCCGATGGTGGCGAACATGAACAGGTAGCCGATCCAGAGGCGCGGCATGCCTTCGCGCTCGAGCAGCGCCAGCGACACCAGGAAGGCGGCGAAGCAGGCCGTGTACGCCAGGTAGTAGCGGGTCAGCTTGTCGCGGTAGGTGGTTGAGGTGCTCATGCCGGTGGCTCCAGGGTGCGGGTGGCCTCGCGCAGCTGCGCGTCGTAGCGGCGCATGCGCCAGGCGTAGACGGCCAGGATCAGCAGGTAGAGCAGGGCGATGCCCTGCGCCGCCAGGTAGAACGACAGCGGCCAGCCGAACAGCGTCAGCGCGGCCAGTTCGCGCGCAAAGAACACGGCGCCGAAGGTGGCGCCGAACCAGGTCAGCAGCAGCGCTCCGGTCAGGCGGCGCGTGCGCTGCCAGTAGCTGGCGCGCAGCGCGCGCAGGGTGGCGGCCGGGGTCTCAGTGGTCATCGTGGGTTCGCATGGCGGGCGCGGCCTCAGTCTGCGTCATGGCTGGCAGGGGGCGGGAAGGTCAGGCGCAGCAGCGTGCCCGGCATCTTCGGCGCCAGGCTGCGCGGATTGTTGAACAGGTCGATCTCGGCGCCATGCTGCTGCGCGATCTCGCGCACGATGGCCAGCCCGAGGCCGCTGCCGCTGGCGCTCGAGCCGAGGATGCGGTAGAAGCGCTCGAACACATGGGTGCGCTCCTGCGGCGCGATGCCGGGGCCGGTGTCTTCGACTTCCAGCACGGCCCGATCGAGGTCGCTGCGCACCCGCACCGTCACGCTGGCGCCGGCACCGGCATAGCGCAAGGCATTGTCGATCAGGTTCGACAGCAGCTCGCGCAGCATCACGGCATTGCCCTGGATGACAAGCGGTGCCGGGGGCGGCTCGTAGCCGAGGTCGACGCGCTGGGTGAACGATGCGCTGACCCATTCCTGCACCACCTGGCGCGCCAGCGCGCCCAGGTCGACCGCCTCGAACGCCGCGCCGGCCTGCGGCTGGTGCTCGGCGCGCGCCAGCGCCAGCAGCTGGTTGACCAGCCGCGTGGCCGACTCCGAGCTGGTCGCCAGCTGCTCGAGCGAGCGGTGGATCTCCTGCTCGTCGGTCTGGCGCAGCGCCAGTTCGGACTGCATGCGCATGCCGGCCAGCGGCGTCTTCATCTGGTGCGCGGCGTCGGCGATGAAGCGCTTTTGCATGTCGATCGACTGCGACAGCCGTCCCAGCATGTCGTTGAGCGAGCCGACCAGCGGCGAAATCTCTTCCGGCACCTGGCGCGAGTCGATCGGCGACAGGTCGTCCGGACGGCGCGCGCGGATGCGCTCCTGCAACTGGGCCAGCGGCGACAGGCCGCGCGCCAGCGCAAACCACACCAGCGCCAGCACGATCGGCAGGATAATGAACTGCGGCAGGATCACGCCCTTGATGATGGCATTGGCCAGCTGCCCGCGCTTGGCCTGGGTTTCGGCCACCTGCACCAGCACTTCGTGGCTGCTCTCGTCGTCGCTGCCAGGCCCGTGCAGGTTCAGGTAGGAGAAGGCGACCCGCACCGGCGCGCCATGGATCACGTCGTTGCGGAAGTGGACGGTGCCGGTGCGGTAGCGCTCCGGGTCCTTGGGTCGCGGCAGGTCACGGTCGCCGTCGAGCAGGGTCTTGCCGGGCCCGGAGATCTGGAAGTAGACATGGTCGACATCGTCGATCCGCAGCATGTCGCGCGCCGAACCGGCCGCACGCGTTTTGATCTGGCCATCGATCTGGCGCACCTGCTGCGACAGCACGGTGACGCTGTCCTCGAGCGCATGGTCGAACGGCTGGTTGGCGATGGTCTTGGCCACCAGGTAGGTAATGGCGATACTCATCGGCCACAGCAGCAGCAGCGGGGCCAGCATCCAGTCGAGGATCTCGCCGAACAGCGAATGCTGGATGTTCTCCTCGGCTTCGAGGTCGGGCGGGACGTAGGGCGCCAGTTCCGGTTCGAACTGCTCCGGGTCGGCCAGGCCGGCGTCCTTGTTGTTCACTTGTTGCTTTCGCCCTTGGGCGCGTCGGCGTATTTCTCGAGGCAGTAGCCAAGGCCGCGCACGGTGGCGATGCGCACGCCGCCCACTTCCATCTTCTTGCGCAGGCGGTGCACATAGACTTCGATCGCATTGTTCGACACTTCCTCGCCCCATTCGCACAGGTGGTCGACCAGCTGCTCCTTCGACACCAGGCGCCCGGTGCGGGCCAGCAGGATTTCGAGCAGGCCCAGTTCGCGCGCCGACAGGTCCAGCATCTGGTCGTTGATATAGGCGCTGCGCCCGACCTGGTCGTACACCAGCGGGCCGTGCCGCACCACGGTGGGGCCGCCGCCGGCGCCGCGCCGGGTCAGCGCGCGCACCCGCGCTTCGAGTTCGGACAGCGCGAACGGCTTGGCCATGTAGTCGTCGGCGCCGAGGTCGAGGCCGCCGACGCGCTGCTCGATCGAGTCGGCGGCGGTCAGGATCAGCACCGGCAGCGTCGAATTGCGCGCGCGCAGGCGGCGCAGCACTTCCAGCCCCGGCATCTTGGGCAGGCCCAGGTCGAGGATCAAGAGGTCGAACTCCTGGGTCGACAGGGCGGTGTCGGCTTCCTGGCCGTTCTTGACGCAGTCGATCGCATAACCGGACTGGCGCAGGGAGCGGGTCAGGCCGTCGGCCAGCACGCTGTCATCTTCGGCAAGTAAAATACGCATGGCATTCCCATCCAGTCTTTGCACTAAGCTATCGTATTGCAATTGGCGAATATGTGGACACTTTTTGAGATTTTTCAAAGACTTTGTTGAAGGTGCTTGCAATTACTACTGTTTTTTTATACAGTACTACCTGTGAACACGGACAACCCTGTTTTTTAGCCTGAAAGATGAATATGGACGACAAGAAAAACGTAATGCTCGCTTCCGAAAAAGGCAAAGCCCTTGCAGCCGCGCTGGCGCAGATTGAAAAGCAGTTTGGCAAAGGCTCGGTCATGCGCATGGATTCCAGCGCACCGGTAGAAGAAGTGCAAGTCGTGTCGACCGGCTCGCTGGGCCTCGACATCGCACTGGGCGTCGGCGGCTTGCCGCGCGGCCGCGTGGTCGAGATCTACGGTCCTGAATCTTCGGGCAAAACCACGCTGACGCTGCAAACGATCGCCCAGATGCAAAAGCTGGGCGGCACCTGCGCCTTCATCGACGCCGAGCATGCGCTGGACGTCGGCTACGCCCAAAAGCTGGGCATCAACCTGTCCGAGCTGCTCATTTCGCAGCCGGACACGGGCGAGCAGGCGCTGGAAATCACCGATGCGCTGGTCCGCTCCGGCAGCGTCGACCTGGTCGTCATCGACTCGGTGGCGGCGCTGACCCCGCGCGCCGAGATCGAAGGCGATATGGGCGACTCGCTGCCTGGCCTGCAGGCGCGCCTGATGTCGCAGGCGCTGCGCAAGCTGACCGGCACCATCAGCCGCACCAACACCCTGGTCATCTTCATCAACCAGATCCGCATGAAGATCGGCGTCATGTTCGGCAGCCCCGAGACCACCACCGGCGGCAACGCGCTGAAGTTCTACGCATCGGTCCGGCTCGACATCCGCCGCACCGGCTCGATCAAGTCGGGCGACGAGGTGATCGGCAACGAAACCAAGGTCAAGGTCGTCAAGAACAAGATCGCGCCACCGTTCAAGGAAGCCCACTTCGACATCCTGTATGGCGAAGGCACGTCGCGCGAAGGAGAAATCCTCGACCTCGGCGCCGACAATAAAGTCGTCGAGAAGTCCGGCTCGTGGTATAGCTACAACGGCGAGCGCATCGGCCAGGGCAAGGACAATGCCCGCCTGTTCCTGAAGGAGCGTCCAGCGCTGGCACGCGAGATCGAGAACAAGGTCCGCGTCGCCCTCGGCGTGCGCGAATTGCCGGTCGTCGTCGAGCCCAAGGAAGGCAAGGAGACCGTGACCAAGCTCAAGGCCGTCAACGGCGACAAGGCGGACAAGGCCGAGAAGGGTGACAAGGCCGACGCCGCCTAACGTAGGGTGGGCAGCTGGTCGTCGCACGGTTGTTTGTGCGGCGACATGCCCACCGTTACTGAGCATGAAACAGGAAAATGGCGGCACTACCCGGAAAGCGTAAGGAAGCTTCATGTCCAAGCCAGCCCTCAGCCTGAAAGCGCGCGCGCTGCGTTATCTGTCGCAGCGCGAGCACAGCCGGCTGGAACTGGCCCGCAAGCTGGGCCCCTACGTGCAGGAAGGCGACGACCTCGACGGCCTGCTCGACCTGCTCGAGGCGAACAAGTGGCTGTCGACGGAGCGTTTTTCGGAATCGCTGGTCCACCGGCGTTCTGCGCGCTTCGGCAATAGCCGCATCATGGCCGAACTGGCCAGCCACGGTGTCAAAGGTGAAGCCTTGCAAGAGATCAAAGCTGGCCTGGCGGGTGACGAAGCGGAACGCGCCAGCGCGGTCTGGCAGCGCAAATTCGGCACGGTAGCGGCCGACGCTGCCGAGCGCAGCAGGCAAACCCGTTTCCTGCTGCAGCGCGGCTTTTCCCAGCGCGCCATCCGCACCGCCATGCAGGGCACCCAGGACGACGAGCTGGTCGATTCTTCGTAGGGTGGGCATGTCGCCGCACCAACAACCGTGCGACGACCCCGTGCCCACGCGTAAAGGCAGAAAACCGCAGCCCCTTGTATCGCATTCAGGCCCACGCCTGCCTGCTCCTCACCGTGCAAGGGGTTGCGGTTTTCCTCTTTTCCCCACTGTCATTGCAATATTGCACTGATACCAAGACAACTCCCCGAAACACCCCGGCAACCCCGCTTTTCTCCTCGCATTTTGATGTTCCGGTGACCGGCTGAGCCCGGGTGTGATAAACTTTTGAAGTTGTAACAGCGCCGCATGAGCGGTTGTTGCCGTAGAAGCTGCGGCAACGTGCAATGGCACTTGGGGTGTCGGCGCACACGGCTGCATACGACATTTACTGCCGCTTTGCCGGCCTCGGTCTTTATGCCCTTGTCACCTCCTGTCTCCCGGCGCGCCTTGCGGCACACCCGCGCTATCACTGTCCAGGCGTACGCGCGTGACGACAGCCTATGGGACATCGAAGCCAATATCACCGATATCAAGACGCTCGACGTCACGCTCGCCTCCGGCCTGCGCCCGGCCGGCGTGCCGCTGCACGACCTGTCGCTGCGCCTGACGATCGACCGCGAGCTCAATATCGTTGCCGCTGAAGCGAGCTCGGACGCCGTTCCCTACCCCGGCTATTGCGATACCATTGCCGCCGCCTACCAGAAGTTGGTCGGCCTGAACCTGATGAAGGGTTTCCGCCACGCCTTGAAGGAACGCCTGTCCGGCGTCCTCGGCTGCACGCACCTGACGGAAATGGCCCAGATCTTGCCGACCGCGGCCATCCAGGCCTTCGCCAACGACGTGCTCAAGACGCGCGACGGCGACGGCCCCGATACGCTGCCGCACAAGCCTTTCCAGATCGACAAATGCCATGCCCTCCGTTCGGACGGGCCGGGCGTCGTCAAGTATTACCCGCGCTGGGTCGCGGTGCCTGAATCGTCGCAATAGCAATCCCGTTTCTCCATTGTTTGTCATTCAACCGTATTTCACCAATCAGTATCAGAAGGGAAACCAGCATGAAGATCCATGAGTATCAAGGTAAAGAAATCCTCCGGAAATACGGAGTGACGGTACCGCGCGGTATTCCGTGCATGAACGTGGACGACGCCGTCAAAGCCGCTGAAACGCTGGGCGGCCCGGTATGGGTCGTCAAGGCCCAGATCCACGCGGGCGGCCGCGGCAAGGGCGGCGGCGTCAAGGTCGCCAAGTCGATCGAGCAAGTGCGCGAGTACGCCAACCAGATCATGGGCATGCAGCTTGTCACCCACCAGACCGGCCCGGAAGGCCAGAAGGTGCGCCGCCTGTTGATCGAAGAAGGCGCCGACATCAAGAAGGAACTGTATGTGTCGATGGTCACCGACCGCATCAGCCAGCGCGTCGTGCTGATGGCGTCCAGCGAAGGCGGCATGGACATCGAAGAAGTTGCGCACAGCAACCCTGAAAAAATTCACCACATCGCGATCGACCCGTCGGTCGGCCTGCTTGACGCCGAAGCCGATGGCATCGCCGCCAAGATCGGCGTGCCGCCGGAGTCGATCGTCGACTGCCGCAACCAGCTCAAGGGCCTGTATAAAGCCTACTGGGAAACGGACGCATCGCTGGCCGAAATCAATCCGCTGATACTGACCGGTTCGGGCAAGGTCATCGCGCTCGACGCCAAGTTCAACTTCGACGCCAACGCGCTGTACCGCCAGCCGGAAATCGTCGCCTACCGCGACCTCGACGAAGAAGATCCGGCCGAAGTCGAGGCGTCGAAGTTCGACCTCGCCTACATTTCGCTCGACGGCAACATCGGCTGCCTGGTCAACGGCGCCGGCCTGGCCATGGCGACCATGGACACCATCAAGCTGTTCGGCGGCGAGCCGGCCAACTTCCTCGACGTCGGCGGTGGCGCCACGGCCGAGAAAGTGACCGAAGCCTTCAAGATCATGCTGAAAAACCCTGGCCTGAAAGCCATCCTGGTCAATATCTTCGGCGGCATCATGCGCTGCGACGTCATCGCCGAAGGCGTGATCACCGCATCGAAGGCCGTGTCCCTGAACGTGCCGCTGGTGGTGCGCATGAAGGGCACCAACGAAGACATCGGCAAGAAAATGCTGGCCGACTCCGGCCTGCCGATCATCGCCGCCGATACGATGGAAGATGCAGCCAAGGCGGTCGTCGCCGCTGCTGCTGGTCAAGCCTAATACCGAAGGAAACAATATGTCGATCCTGATCAATAAAGATACCAAAGTAGTTACTCAAGGCATTACCGGCAAGACCGGTCAATTCCACACCCGCGGCTGCCGCGACTATGCGAACGGCAAGAACTGCTTCGTCGCCGGCGTCAACCCGAAAAAAGCCGGCGAAGACTTCGAAGGCATTCCCATTTTCGCCAATGTGAGCGAAGCGAAAAAAGAAACCGGCGCCAATGTGTCGGTGATCTACGTGCCGCCGGCAGGCGCCGCCGCCGCCATCTGGGAAGCAGTCGAAGCGGAACTGGACCTGGCCATCTGCATCACCGAAGGCATTCCGGTGCGCGACATGATGGCGCTGAAGGACCGCATGGCCAAGGCCGGCAGCAAGACCTTGCTGCTGGGTCCGAACTGCCCGGGCCTGATCACCCCGGACGAAATCAAGATCGGCATCATGCCGGGCCACATCCACCGCAAGGGCCGCATCGGTGTCGTCTCGCGTTCGGGCACGCTGACCTATGAAGCGGTGGGCCAGCTGACCGCGCTGGGCCTGGGCCAGTCGTCGGCCGTGGGCATCGGCGGCGACCCGATCAATGGCTTGAAGCACATCGACGTCATGAAGATGTTCAACGACGATCCCGACACCGACGCCGTCATCATGATCGGCGAAATCGGCGGACCGGACGAAGCCAATGCGGCGTACTGGATCAAGGAAAACATGAAGAAGCCTGTGGTGTGCTTCATCGCCGGCGTCACCGCGCCGCCGGGCAAGCGCATGGGCCACGCCGGCGCCTTGATCTCGGGCGGTGCCGATACGGCGCAGGCCAAGCTCGACATCATGGAAGAGTGCGGCATCAAGGCCACCAAGAACCCGTCCGAAATGGCGCGCCTGCTCAAAGCCATGCTGTAATCCGAACCGGGAAGTTTCCCGGTTTGCGAACCCGAACCGGTTCGAGAAAACATTCGATGCCGGGGTACTATGCAAGACCGACGGGGAGCGCTAAGCTCCCCGTTGTCGTTGTATCCCTGTTGTCGTTGTAGGGTGGGTCCCGCAGGAACCCACGCGCAACGCCAGCATCTTGCTACCCCGTCGTGTCGACCATAGGGATTCCCGAGTGCCGAAAATCATCATCGCGCAAGATGGGCAAGTCGTCCAGGAAATCGAGCTCAGCAAGGAGCGGACCACGCTCGGCCGCCACCCGCGCAACGACATCGTGCTGACCGAGCGCACCGTCAGCGGCGACCACGCCGTCATCACCTGCAGCGGCAGCGGTGCCACGCTGGAAGATGTAGGCAGCAGCAATGGCACCCGGGTGGCCGGCAAGCGCGTCACGCGGCTCGCCCTGACGGACCGCCTGCGCTTCACGATCGTTCCCTTCGACATCGAATTCCATGCCACCCCGCGTGCGGCGAAACCGCCGGTGCCGGTCATGGTGCCGGTGCCGCTGCTGGCCGTGCCGGCCGAAGCGGCGCTGCCGGTCGGCGCCATCGAAGTCCTCACTGGCAGCAACGCCGGCAAGAAGCTGTCGCTGGTCAAGCCGCTGACCACCCTCGGCAGTCCCGGCGTGGCCGTGCTGGTCATCAGCCGCAGCGCGGCGGGATTTGCGGCCGCCCATATCGACGGCGCCACCGTCCCCACCGTCAATGGCGAAGCGCTCAGCAAGGCACCCCGGCCCTTGCGCGACGGCGACCAGATCGATTTGGCCGGGACTAGAATGATGTTCAGCCAGCAATAGGAACGCAGCCGATTGTCTTGTACAGCCAGCCGAATTCCGGCATTGGCCTTTGAGCCAAGACAAAATATCGTCAGTTCTTGTGACAAGTTTTGTCAGTCTGCCGCAAAAATTGTCAGTTAATTCAGGCATGTGTTGTCATTGGACTTACAAAATTCCCCATATTTGAACTGGCACGCAAGTTGCTCAGTTAGAACTTGCGGAACCAGCGCACGTTCAAAACCACCAGGAGAACTACCATGAAATCCTTCAAAATGATGAAGAAACAAGCACAAGCCGGCTTCACCCTGATCGAACTGATGATTGTGGTCGCGATTATCGGCATCTTGGCCGCAGTGGCCATTCCTGCTTACCAAAACTACATCGCCAAGGCCAAATTCGGCGCCGCCTTGGGTGAAGTATCAGCGTTGAAAACGCCGATCGATGTGGTTGTCAACAGCAATTCGGAAGCAACGATTGCACAAGTTGCGGAAGGCCTGGGTGGCGGTTTCGACGCAGCCGCGGCAACCAAGACGACCGCAACTTGCGCGCTTGCAGGTGCGGCAGCTGTGGCTGGCGCCACCACCGCAGTTTGCACCATTAACAGTGGCCCAGCCGATGTGAACGGCAAGACGATCACACTCACCCGCGCTACCACTGGCGCGTGGACCTGCGCAACGACCGTGCCAACGAAATACTACGCGTCCGGGACTTGCGTCGGCCCAGCAGCCTAATTGCCAGCATCTGACGTAGGCGAACTCCGGTTTGTCCCGCGTCGTACTGAAGCACCTCGCCAGCGAGGTGCTTTTTTTTTTATGGTGCGCCCGGCAGCGTGCACTCACTGTGGAGGGCAAGTCCTGGAGCAGCCCGTCAAGGAGTCTGCTTTGCCAGACCAGTTTGTCGCCCCGCTTGCGAGCACTGCTGCCGAAGCAATGAGGGGCGAGGCAGGAGATTTTTCCGCCCATTTGCGGCAGATCAGCGTCGGCCGCTCAGACGCTCAGGTCGCCAGTTCGGCCCGCCAGTCGCCCGACTTGCCACCTTGCTTCTCGAGCACCCGCACATTGGTCATGACCATGCCGCGGTCGGCCGCCTTGCACATATCGTAAATGGTCAGCAGGCCCACCTGCACCGCCGTCAACGCTTCCATCTCTACCCCCGTCTTGCCATGGGTTTCGACCTGGGCGCGGCAATGCACGCTGTTGGCGGCGGCGTCGATCTCGAAATCGACCGCTACGCGCGTGATCGCCAGCGGATGGCACAGCGGCACCAAGTCGCTGGTGCGCTTGGCCCCCATGATGGCGGCGATGCGTGCAATGCCGAGCACATCGCCTTTCTTTGCAGTGCCCGCTGCGATCAGGGCCAGCGTGGCCGGCAGCATGCGGATGGTGCCGGCCGCCACGGCGATGCGGTGGGTGTCGGCCTTGGCGCCGACATCGACCATATGGGCCTGGCCGGTGCTGTCGAAATGGGTCAGCTCTGACATAGTCTTTTTTCAGTAAGCGCCGTCTGAAGTAACAAAATGTTTCCCCTCCGGCGAGCGCGCTGTGCTTGCGCGTTTGCGGCTATCATAGCACCGTGAAAACGAAACCAGTTTCCCTCCTGACAAAGCGCGCCCTGGCCGGCGCGCTGGCCGGCGCGCTGGCGCTTGGCCTGCCTGCGACCAGTGCCCAGGGCAAGCTCGAGGCGCCGCTGCCGACGCTGGGCGACACCTCGCGCGGCGACCTGTCGCCGATCATGGAACGCAGAATCGGCGAGGAAGTCATGAACGACATCCGCCGCAACCGCGACTACCTCGACGACGACATCCTGCTGGCCTACCTGAACGATTTTGGCAACTCGCTGCTGGCGGCGCGCCCGGACGCGCGCGGCGAGGCCGGCTACGACTACTTCTTCTTCGCCGTGCGCGACCCGATGCTCAACGCCTTTGCGCTGCCGGGCGGCTTCATCGCCGTCCATTCGGCGCTGCTGCTGGCGGCGCAGACCGAGTCCGAGCTGGCCTCGGTGCTGGGGCACGAAATCGGCCACGTCGCCCAGCGCCACATCGCCCGCATGCTGGGCCAGCAGAAGCAGGATGCCCTGATCCCGCTCGCTGCCATGCTGCTGGCCGTGCTGGCCGCGCGCGCCAGCACGGACGTGTCGATGGCGGTGATCCAGGGCGGGCAGGGCCTGGCCATTTCGCGCCAGCTCAGCTTCGGGCGCGACGCCGAGCGCGAGGCGGACCGCCTCGGCTTCCAGATCATGAGCTCGGCCGGTTTCGACACCAGCGGCATGGTGGCCTTTTTCGGCCGCATGCAGACGGCCAGCCGCAATTATTCCGACCTGATGCCTTCGTACCTGCGCAGCCACCCGTTGACTGGCGAGCGCATCGCCGACATCCAGGCCCGCATCCGCGAAACGCCTTATCGGCAGCGCGCCGACAGCATCGACTTCCACCTGGTGCGGGCCCGCACCCGCGTGCTGCAGGACGAGTCGACCGAGGGCCGCGCCGAAACCAAGGTGGCGCTGGAAACGCAGCTGGCGCAGCCGAACCGGCAGCAGCAGGTCGCGGCCCAGTATGGCTTGTCTTTCCTGGCCCTGCGGCAGGGCGACCTGGCGGGCGCGCAGCGCTGGCTCGACAAGGCGCGCGCCACGGCGGCCAGCAAGGAAGAAGCGACCTTCTCGGTAGCGCGCCCGAACGACAGTACGGGCGCGGCGATCTTTGCCAGCACCTCGCTCGAGATCAAGCTGGCCAATGGGCAGCCGCCGGCGGTGCGGGCTGCAGCCGTCAAGGAGGCCCAGCAGGCGCACGTGCAGTTTCCGCTGTCGCGCGGGATTGCGCGCCAGGTGGCGCAGGCGCTGGCAGCCAACGGCCAGCTCGACGAAGCGGTGCGCTACCTGCGCGACCAGGTTGCGCTGTACCGCAGCGAACATAAGCTGTATGCCTTGCTGGCCAAGACCTACGCCGAGCAGGGCAAGATGGCCCTGCAGCATATGGCGCTGGCCGAGTCGTATGCCTTGACCGGCAGCGTCATGGGCGCGCTCGACCAGCTGGGGATTGCGCGCAAGGCGAGCGATGCGTCGTTCTACGACATGGCCGTGATCGACGCGCGCGAACGCGAGCTGCAGGCCCGCCACCGCGAAGACACCAAGGAAAAGAAAGAGCAGAAGTAGGGTGGGCACCAGTCGTCGCACGGATGTTGGTGCGGCGACATGCCCATCGATGTGCTGACGTCAATTCAGGTGGTGGGCACGGGGTCGTCGCACGTATGTTGGTGCGGCGACATGCCCACCCTACGGTTGTGGCGCCTGAATGAATCCGAATGTGCCAGCGATTTTTGCCTTCTCGATCCGGTCCACGGGCGCGTGTTCAAGCATCATGGCGCCTGCGCCGTTTTTAATCCAGGCCAGCAGCGCTTCGTCCTCGACCGGCTTGCCGTCTAGCCGCAGATCCCCCAGCACGCCAGCCACATCGCGGTCGTCCAGCTGTGCCAGCTTGCCTGCGCCCTGCAACAGCATGTCGCCGTCCTCGGTCAGCCAGGCCCGCTCCACCACCAGCGCCTCGCCCGTTTGCAGCAGCCAGCCTTGCTGCGGATCGGTGCGCGCCACAAAGGGCGCCGCTTCCAAGGTCACGTACACCCGCTGCGGGCCGTTCTGGAAATACCAGCGGCCCTGTTGGTCGGCCGCGTAGTTGCGGTTGATGAAGCCGAGCAGCGCCGCCTGCGTGATCCTGTCGCCCGGCAGGCCGAGGTGCTGGGCGCGCTCGTCGCGCATGCGCCAGCCGCCGCGCGCGTCCAGCGCCAGCCAGCCGAAACAGTGCGGGACATTGGGCCACTTGGCCATCGCTTGCTTGACGATGTCGTCCATTTCAGCGCCCCGCGCCTTCGAGGAAAGCGATCAGGCGTTGCGGCAGCCAGTCGATGCGCCCCGGCAGGCCGCCATTGGCAAAGCCCACATGCCCGCCATGTTCGGGATAGTCCAGCGTGACGCTGGTCGAGGCGGCGCGCGGCAGGTGCTGGCCCGGCAGGAAGGGGTCGTTGCGGGCATTAAGCACCAGCGTGCGCACGGTGATGTCGGTCAGCACATGCTTGGCGCTGGCGCGGTTCCAGTAGTCGTCGGTGTCGCGGTAGCCATGCAGCGGCGCGGTGACGACGTTGTCGAATTCGTAGAGGTCGCGCGCGGCCAGCATGGCGTCGCGGTTGAACAGGCCGGGATACTGCTCCAGCTTGGACAGGCATTTGGGCTTGAGCGTCTGCAGGAACATGCGAGTGTAAATCCTGTTGACCCCGCGCGACAGCGCGTCGCCGCCGCGCGCCAGGTCGAGTGGCGCCGAGACGGCGCAGGCGGCATCGATGAAGCCGGCGCCATGCTGCGACTCGCCCAGCCAGCGCAGCAGCGCGTTGCCGCCGAGCGAAATGCCGACTGCGTAGAAGCGGCCCGCGACGCGCTGGCGCAGGCGCCGCACGATCCAGTCCACCTCGCCGGCATCGCCCGAATGGTAGAAGCGCGGCGCCCGGTTCGGCTCGCCCGAGCAGCCGCGGAAGTGCGGCACCGCGCCCGACCAGCCGCGCGCGGCCACCTGCGCCATCATGGCGCGCGCATAGTGGCTGTTGGACGAACCTTCCAGTCCGTGGAACAGGACGACGAAAGGCCGGCCCGGAACGCCGTCGACGAAGTCAATGTCGACGAAGTCGCCGTCCGGCGCATCCCAGCGCTCGCGCCGGTAGTTGACCTGCGGCTTGGCGATGCAGACGGCCGGGTAGATGGTTTGCAGGTGGCCCGAAGGCAGCCACCGCGGGGCGGAGTAGTGCATGCGTGCGCCCCCGCCGCCTGCCTAATGCAGCACGCTGGCCGGCTGGTGCGACATCGGCACCGGGCCCGGCGCGACCGACACGTGGTGAAGCACGATGCGCCAGCCCTGCGGCGTCTTGATGTAGACATTGGTGGCCAGCAGGTGGGCCGGCTCGGAGCCGCTTGAGGTGACGCCTTCGACCACCGTGTGCACCGAGCTCATCAAATTGTGGGTTTCGTGCAACTGGGACGGGCGGATCTGCAGCCCGCCCCGTCCGAGGATGGCTTCCCATGAAGCCTGGATGGCGGCATGCCCGTGCAGCCGCGGGCCGCCCGGGTGGATGCAGACGATTTCCTCGTCGTCGGCCCACAGCGCCATCAGCGCCCCGACGTCGGCGCGGTTGAGCGCCTCGTAAAAGGCGGCCTCGACCTCAGCGGCGCTGCCGTTCAATTGTTTGCGACGTTTCATCGGCTCTCCAACCTCAGGTGACAACGATAGCGGCCCCGCCAGCGGGCCTCAATGATGTGCGACAACCGTGCCCGGCTTGAGGCGGTATTCGGTGCCGCAATACGGGCACTTGGCCTGGCCGTGGTGGTCGAAATCGAGGAAGACGCGCGGGTGCGACGACCACAGCGGCATGGCCGGGTTCGGGCAGTGGGCAGGCAGGTCCTTGCCGTCGAGTTCGACAGTAGGCAGCTTCTTATCGTTCATCGTGTTCTCCGGATGCAGGTGCAAAGGCTCGATTCTAACGGATTCGGCCGTCCTTGAGACCCCGGAGTGTACCGGGCCTTGCCCGGCAGAGTACACAAAAGCCCGGTAAAATGCCTGCATGAATGGCGACAACCCGACTTTGTCCCAGGCCAGCGCCTGCGACGCCCACGACGAAGCAGCATGGCAGGAAGGCTTGCGTACCGGTATGCCGACGCTGTTCGGCATCGCCGCCTGGGGCCTGGTGGTCGGGGTCGCGATGGTCAAGACCGGCCTCTCCGTGCCGCAGGCGCTGGGGATGACGCTGACGGTGTTTGCCGGTTCGGCCCAGCTGGCCTCGCTGCCGCTGATCGCGGCCGGTGCGCCGATCTGGGTGGTGTTTGCCACCGCGCTGGTGGTCAATCTGCGCTTCGTGATCTTTTCCGCCCTGCTGGCGCCCCATTTTGCCCACCTGCCGTGGAAGCAGCGCTTCGCGCTCGGCTATGTGTCGGGCGACATGACGGTGGCGATGTATCTGCAGCGCTACCCGAACGAGGCGCCCGAGCCGGGCAAGCTGTCCTTCCTCAAGGGCCTGATGGTCCCCAATTTCGCCGCCTGGCAGATCGGTTCGATCGCCGGCATTTTCCTCGGCAGCTTCGTGCCGCCCGAATGGGGGCTGGGCTTCGCCGGCACGCTGGCCATTGTCTGCATTACGGTGCCGCTGGTGGCCAACAAGGCCGCCCTGTGCGGCGTGGCGGTGGCGGCCGTGGTGTCGGTGGCGGGGGCCGGTCTGCCGTACAAGCTGGGCCTGCTGGCCGCCGTGGTGCTGGGCATGCTGACCGCCATGGCCGTCGAGGAACTGGGCGAGCAATGGAAGGCGCGCCATGTCCCCTCAGCCATGGCAAATCAGGGTAAGGACAATCAGCATGGCTGAGTGGGAAATCTGGATCACCATTGGCGCGCTGGTGATCGCCACCGCCGCCACGCGCAGCTCGTTCTGGCTGGTCGGCCACCACATCACGATCCCCAGGCGGGTGCAGGAAATGCTGCGCTACGCGCCGGCCTGCGCGCTGGCGGCGATTATCGCCCCTGACTTGTTGCTTGGCAGCACAGGCCAGCTGCAGCTGGGCTGGGACAACTACAAATTGCTCGCTGGCATAGCATCAATCGGCTTTTATTTGATCCGCCGCAATATGCTGCAGACCATTGTGTTTGGCATGGCATTTTTCACAGCCTTGCGATTATTGCATCTGTTTTAGGCGTTAATTTGCACTGCGACATGGGGTAAAATAGCGCTCTCCCTTCCACTCCCACATTTGGCCGCCATGCAAGCAGCGCTTCACTTCTCCCGACTGCAGGACCTGATCGATCAACACGCCTTGACGGGCAAGCGCGTCTTCATCCGCGCCGACTTGAACGTGCCGCAGGACGACGCCGGCAACATCACCGAGGACACGCGCATCCGCGCTTCGGTGCCGGCCATCCGCGCCGCCGTCGATGCCGGCGCGGCGGTGATGGTGACGTCCCACCTGGGTCGCCCGACCGAAGGCGAATTCAAACCGGAAGACAGCCTGGCGCCAGTGGCGGCGCGCCTGTCCGAATTGCTCGGCAAACCTGTGACGCTGGTGCAGGACTGGGTCGATGGCGCTTTCCAGTCGACGCTTAAGGCGGGCGACGTGGTGCTGCTCGAGAACTGCCGCGTCAACAAGGGCGAAAAGAAAAACAGCGACGAGCTGGCCCAGAAGATGGCCACGCTGTGCGACATCTACATCAACGACGCGTTCGGCACCGCCCACCGCGCCGAAGCGACCACCCACGGCATCGCCAAGTTCGCGCCCGTGGTCGCCGCCGGCCCGCTGCTGGCGGCCGAACTGGATGCGCTGGGCAAGGCGCTCGGCGCCCCGGCCAGGCCGCTGCTGGCCATCGTGGCCGGCTCCAAAGTGTCGTCCAAGCTGTCGATCCTCAAGGCGCTGGCCGACAAGGTCGACCAGTTGATCGTCGGCGGCGGCATCGCCAACACCTTCATGAAGGCCGTCGGCCTGAACATCGGCAAGTCGCTGGTCGAAGCCGACCTGGTCGGCGAAGCCCGCGCCATCATCGATATGATGGCTGCGCGCGGCGCCACCGTGCCGATCCCGACCGATGTCGTGTGCGCCAAGGAGTTCGCGCCGACCGCCGCCGCCACCGTCAAGCTGGTGGCCGACGTGCAGGACGACGACATGATCCTCGACATCGGCCCGCAAACGGCAGCCACGCTGGCCGGCCAGATCGCCAGGGCCGGCACCATCGTCTGGAATGGCCCGGTCGGCGTGTTCGAGTTCGACCAGTTCGGCAACGGTACCCGGACGCTGGCACTGGCCATCGCCGACTCGCCTGCGTTCTCGATCGCCGGCGGCGGCGACACGCTGGCCGCGATCGCCAAATACGACATCGCCGACAAGGTCGGCTATATCTCGACCGGCGGCGGCGCCTTCCTGGAATTCTTGGAAGGCAAAACCCTGCCGGCAGTGGAAATTCTGTTGCAACGTAGCGCCAAGTAATCCCTGAACGTAGCACAAGTGAACTGTAGCAATGAAATGATGAGTGCCTGCCACGTCAGCAAATCGCATGTCAGCGCTGCAAATGCCCTGCAACTTGCTGACACGTCCTTCACTCACCATTCCACTGCTACAGTCCACTGTCGGCTGGTTTGACCATCTCAACAAGGAAAACTATGTACCGTGGCACCAAGATTGTCGCAACGATTGGCCCAGCATCGACTGAACTCGGCATCCTGATCCGCATGATCCGTGCGGGCGTGGACGTGGTGCGCCTGAACTTCTCGCACGGCAAGGCGCAGGACCATATCGACCGCGCCGCACTGGTGCGCCGCGCCGCCAACGAACTGGGGCGCGAAGTGGCAATCATGGCCGATATGCAGGGGCCGAAGATCCGCATCGGCAAGTTTGAGCACGGCAAGATCGAACTGGACAACGGCGACAAGTTCATCCTCGACGCAGGCTGGGGCGAGAACGGCGAACTGGGCAACCAGGACCGCGTGGGCCTCGACTACAAGGCCCTGCCGCGCGATGTCAGGGCCAACGACATTCTGCTGCTCAACGACGGCCTGATCGTGCTGACCGTCGACAAGGTGGTCGGCAACGAAATCTTCACCACCGTCAAGATCGGCGGCGAGCTGTCGAACAACAAGGGCATCAACCGCCAGGGCGGCGGCCTGACTGCGCCGGCGCTGACCGCCAAGGACATGGAAGACATCAAGACGGCGATGAGTTTCCAGGCCGACTACCTGGCGATCTCGTTCCCGAAGAGCGCGACCGATATGGAAATGGCGCGCCAGCTGGCCAATATCGCCGGCGAGCCGTACAACCACAAGCCGATGATGATTGCCAAGATCGAGCGCGCCGAAGCGATCCCCGTGCTGCAGGAAATCCTCGACGCCTCCGACGGCATCATGGTCGCGCGCGGCGACCTGGCCGTCGAAGTGGGCAATGCCGCCGTGCCGGCGCTGCAAAAGCGCATGATCCGCATGGCGCGCGCGTCCAACAAGCTGGCCATCACGGCGACCCAGATGATGGAGTCGATGATCGTCAACGCCGTGCCGACCCGCGCCGAAGTGTCGGACGTCGCCAACGCCGTGCTGGACGGCACCGATGCGGTGATGACCTCGGCCGAGACGGCGTCGGGCAAATACCCGATCGAGACGGTCGAAATGATGGCGGCCATTTGCGTCGAAGCCGAGCAGTCCGAATACAACAAGCTCGACGCCGACTTCCTCAACGTCACCTTCACCCGCATCGACCAGTCGATCGCCTATGGCGCGCTGTTTACGGCCCACCACCTGCGCGTCAAGGCCATCGTCGCGCTGACCGAATCCGGTTCGACCGCGCTGTGGATGAGCCGTCACAGCATCGACACGCCGATCTTCGCGCTGACGCCGTCGACGACGACGCTGCGCAAGGTGTCGCTGTACCGCAACGTCAAGGCCTCCTACCTGGTGCAGAAGGGCGAAAGCGACGCCATCCTGCGCAAGGCGGAGGATTTGATGATCGCCAATGGTGTGGCGAAAAAAGGTGACATGATCGTCATGACCTGGGGCGAGCCGATGGGCCAGGTCGGCGGCACCAATGCGCTCAAGATCGTGCGCGTCGGCGAGTTAAGCAAGTAGGGTGGGCACTGCGTGCCCACGCGTGACGCATGCCTTACGTTGGCGGCGTTAAACCAGTTTTCTTATTGTTTGGAGTACTACCATGTCCCTCGTATCCATGCGTCAATTGCTCGACCACGCTGCCGAACACGGCTATGGCCTGCCGGCATTCAACGTCAACAACCTCGAACAGGTGCAGGCCATCATGATGGCGGCCGATGCGGTCGGCAGCCCGGTCATCATGCAGGCGTCGGCCGGTGCCCGCAAGTATGCCGGCGAAGCCTTCCTGCGCCACCTGATCGACGCCGCGGTGGAGGCCTACCCGCACATTCCGGTCGTCATGCACCAGGACCACGGCCAGTCGCCGGCGGTGTGCATGACCGCGATCCGCTCCGGCTTCACCTCGGTGATGATGGACGGCTCGCTCGAAGCGGACGGCAAGTCGGTCGCTTCCTACGACTACAACATCGAGGTGTCGCGCGAAGTGGTCAAGTTTTCGCACGCCATCGGCGTGACGGTGGAAGCTGAACTGGGCGTGCTCGGTTCGCTCGAAACCATGAAGGGCGACAAGGAAGACGGCCACGGCGCCGACGGCACCATGACGCGCGAGCAGCTGCTGACCGATGTGGCGCAAGCGGCCGACTTCGTGCAGCGCACCCAGTGCGACGCGTTGGCGATCGCCATCGGCACCTCGCACGGCGCCTACAAGTTCACGCGCAAGCCGACCGGCGACATCCTGGCCATCGACCGCATCAAGGAAATCCACGCCCGCATCCCCAACACTCACCTGGTGATGCACGGCTCGTCGGCGGTGCCGCAGGAGCTGCTGGCCATCATCCGTGAGTTCGGCGGCGACATGAAGGAAACCTATGGCGTCCCGGTCGAAGAAGTGCAAGAGGGCATCCGTCACGGCGTGCGCAAGATCAATATCGACACCGACATCCGGCTGGCGATGACCGCTGCCGTGCGCAAGTATATGGTGCAGAACCCAAGCAAGTTCGACCCGCGCGACTTCCTCAAGCCGGCCCGCGAAGCTGCGATGGAGATCTGCAAGGCCCGCTTCCTGTCGTTCGGTTGCGAAGGCCAGGCTGCCAAGATCAAGCCGCTGCCGCTGGAGAAAATGGCCGAGCGCTATGCCAAGGGCGAGCTGGCGCAAGTCGTCAAGTAAGCCGCATCTCCGAGGGTGGCCGCGCAGCGTCCACCCCACGGCAAATATTCATTTTTATTATGGTAGACGAGCATGACAGAAAAGACTTTGGTAGGCATCGTGATGGGTTCGACCTCGGACTGGGACACGATGAAAGAAGCAGCGCAGATCTGCAAGGATTTCGGCATTTCGTACGAAGCGCGCGCGCTGTCGGCGCACCGCACCCCGAAAGAACTCGAAGCATGGCTGCTTGACATGGAAAGCCGCGGCGCCCAAGCCTTCATCGCCGGCGCCGGCGCTGCCGCCCACCTGGCTGGCGTGGTCGCCGCGTCGACCATCCTGCCGGTCTACGGCGTGCCGATCCCGTCGAAGTACCTGAAGGGCATGGACTCGCTGCTGTCGACCGTTCAAATGCCCAAGGGCATTCCGGTGGCGACCCTGGCCATCGGCGAAGCCGGTGCCGCCAACGCGGCGCTGGCTGTGGTGTCGGTGCTGGCGCTGAACGACGCCGAGCTCAAGGGCAAGCTGACGGCCTTCCGCAAGACCCAGGCCGACAAGGTCCGCGCATCGACCCTGCCGCCATTGTAATGCGATGATCCCCGGCAGCTGCCTGTGTGGCCACATCCGCTATGAAATCACCGGCCCGATCGAACGGGCCAGTCATTGCTACTGCACGATGTGCCAGAAACAGCACGGCGCTGCCTGCGGCAGCTACGGCAATATCGCCAGTGCCGCGTTCCGCTACGTGGCCGGCGCAGGCCTGGTCGTCGCCTATGCATCGTCGCCCGGCGTCACGCGCTGCTTCTGCCAGCGCTGTGGCTCGACGCTGACGTGGCAGATGGCGCAGCACAAGGGGCGCATCGCCGTCACCCTCGGCACGCTCGATGTGCCTTACGACGGGCCGGAATGCGAACAGCTGTTTATCGAAAACAAGCCGCGCTGGACGCCCGCCAAGAATTGAATCACCTCCCAAGGAAAAAAACATGTCTGGAATTCTCGAAACAAACCTGAAGTCGCTGCCCTTCCTGCACCGCGGCAAAGTGCGCGACATCTACGCCGTCGGCGAAGACAAACTGCTGGTCGTGCAGACGGACCGCCTGTCCGCCTTTGACGTCATCCTCGACGATCCTATCCCGGCCAAGGGCAAGATCCTGACCGCGATGTCCAATTTCTGGTTCAAGAAATTCGGCCACATGATGCCGACCCACGAGACCGGCATCGAAGCGGTCGACGTGGTGGCGCCGGAGGAACGCGAGCAGGTCGAAGGACGCGCCATCGTCGTCAAGAAACTCAAGCCGCTCGGCATCGAAGCGATCGTGCGCGGCTACATCATCGGCTCGGGCTGGAAGGACTACCAGAAGACTGGCAAGATCTGCGGCATCGACCTGCCGGCTGGCCTGCAGGAAGCCCAGAAGCTGCCGCAAACCCTGTTCACGCCGTCGACCAAGGCGCCGATGGGCCAGCACGACGAGAACATCTCGTTTGAAGAAGCCGAGAAGATCGTCGGCGCCGACGTGGCGCGCCAGGTGCGCGACCTCGCCATCAAGCTCTACGACACCGCTGCCGCCTATGCGCTGGAACGCGGCATCATCATTGCCGACACCAAGTTTGAATTCGGCCTCGACGCCGCCGGCACCGTGCACCTGATCGACGAGATCCTGACGCCGGATTCGTCGCGCTTCTGGCCGGTGTCGTCGTACCAGGTCGGCATGTCGCCGCCGTCATTCGACAAGCAGTTCGTGCGCGACTGGCTCGAGTCGACCAATTGGAACAAAAAGGCGCCAGCACCGCGCGTGCCGCAAGACGTGCTTGACCAGACATCGAGCAAATACGCGGAAGCGCTGCGCCTGTTGACCGAGTAAGGCATGCATAAAGAGCTTCAAGCGTTGAAACTCCAGGGGGTACGATGACGGTCGCCGGCATCTCCGAACTGGCGCAGGCCGTCGCGATCCTCGAAGCGGGCGGCCTGGTCGCGTTCCCCACCGAGACCGTGTATGGCCTCGGCGCCGACGCCGAGAACCCGCAGGCGGTGGCTGCCATCTATGCCGCCAAGGGGCGCCCGCAGGACCATCCGGTCATCGTGCACCTGGCGCCGGACGCCGACCTGTCCTATTGGGCGCGCGATATTCCGCCGCAGGCGCATGAACTGATCGCCGCCTTCTGGCCCGGCCCGCTGACCCTGATCCTGAAACGGGCGAGTAATATTCCCGACGCCGTCTCCGGCGGCCAGGACACGATCGGCCTGCGCTGCCCGTCGCACCCGGTCGCCATCAAGCTGCTGCGCGCCTTCCGGCGCGGCGTCGGCGGCATCGCGGCGCCGTCGGCCAACAAGTTCGGCCACGTCAGCCCGACCACGGCGGCCCATGTGGCCGACGAATTCGGCGATTCGATCGACCTCGTGCTCGACGGCGGCCAGAGCCGGGTCGGCATCGAGTCGACCATCCTTGACCTGTCGCGCCTGGCCACGCACGGTCCGGTGCTGCTGCGCCCCGGCCATGTATCGCCGCAAGCGATTGCGGCCGTCATCGACATGCTGCCGGCCGCGCCGGACGAGGCGGCGCCGCGCGCCTCCGGCACGCTCGAATCGCATTACGCGCCGCACACCCCGGTCGCGATGCAGGACAAGCCGCTGCTGCTCGAGACGCTGGCCAAGCTGCGCGCTGCCGGCCGCAAGGTCGCGCTGATCCATTATTCGGAACTGCCGCTGGCGTTTTCGAATGCGCGCCTGCCGAACGCGCCGGACGGCTTCGCCTATTCGCTATATGCCTCGCTGCGCGCGATGGACCAGGTCGGCGCCGACGTCATCCTGGTCGAGGCGCCGCCGCAGATTGGTCCCTGGGCCGGCGTTAACGACCGCCTGCGCCGCGCCGCCCACGGTTCGGGCGGCATCGTGCACGGCCTGCTCAACCACGACGCACCCGCCTGATCCGCGTGCGCGGCCGCGCCTTGCCTGTCCGCCGGGCGCGGCCGCCGATTGCCCAATATGTTGCGCGCGACCTCCCCATCTGACCGCTTGTTGCATCGAACTGACGTTTAGGTGTTGTCCACTATGACAAGTTCGCCGAACACTGGCATATTAGTCCGGTCGCAAATAGCACGTGCGTTCTATTCGACTCAAAAATAATACTAGGAGACATAATGCGTCAAACCAAACTCGCGCTGGCATTGCTGGCGTCGGCCATTCTGGCCGGTTGCGGCGGCAGCACCCCCGGCCCGCAAGACCTCAAGACCAAGTTCACTGCGCAAGTGACCTTTGGCGACAGCCTGGCCGACGTCGGCACCTATAATGTCGGCGCCGTCAAGGCTGCCGGCGGTGGCAAATACACCATCAACGGCGACAACTCCGCCGCCAATATCGAATTCACCGGCAAGAACTGGACCGAGCTGGTCGCTGCCCAACTGGGCTTGCCGGCGCCATGCCCCGCCATGACCGGCCTCGACGGCGATGCCAGCAAGGGTTTCTCGGTAGCGGTACAGACTTTCGCCAACTGCACTGGCTATGCCCAGGGCGGCTCGCGCGTGAGCAATCCGGTCGGCTCGTCGCACAAGCTGACCGGTGCTGCCATCGGCCAGCTGACCGTGCCGGCCGTGACCCAGGTTGCCAACCACCTGGCCAAGACGGGCGGCAAGTTCAGCGGTACCGAACACGTCATCATGATGATCGGCGGTAACGATGCGCTGGTCCAGGCCGGTCTGCTGTTCGGCGGCGCGCAGACGGCCGGCGCGGCGGCCGGTGCGGCCGAAGGCGCCAAGGTCGGCAATGCCACCTTCGCCACCACCCTGATCGGCCTGCTGGCCTCGGGCGCCACCAATCCGGCCACGGCGGCGCAGGCGATCGGCCTGGCCTTCCAGACCGAAGCGGCGCGTCCGGGCGCGACCCAGACTACGATGGTCGGTGCCGCCGTCGGCGCCGCTGCTATCCAGCCTGGCAACGCCGCCGTTGCCAGCGCAACCGTGTACGGCCCGATGGTGGCCAAGGCCACGGCCGATGCTACCGTTGCCGGCAATACCGCCGGCGCCGCAGCCGGCGCCAAGGCAGGTGCCGACTACATCGCCGCCAACGCGCCGAAGGCAATTGCCGAGATGGCCAAGGCCGGCGAAGAAACGGTGGCGCTGGTCAAGTCCCAGATCCTGGCCAAGGGCGCCAATTTCGTGACCGTGGTCAACCTGGGCGACTTTGCCAATGTACCTGCCGGCAAGCATATCGGCGCTGCCGGCGCACCGATCCTCAACGCGATGGTCGACGCCTTCAACAGCAAGCTGAGCGCCGGCCTGGCATCGGAGTCGAAGGTGCTGCTGGTCGACCTGTTCTCGATCAGCCATGACCAGATCATCAATCCGGCGCCGTATGGCCTGACCAACACGTCGAGCGCGGCCTGCACCGTCGCTTCGCTGCTGTGCTCGAAGGCGACGCTGATCTCCGGCGACGTCAGCAAGTATATGTTCGCCGATGATGTTCACCCGACCCCGTACGAATACCGCCTGGTGGCGCAGTACGTGGCTGAGAAGATGATTCTCAAGGGCTGGCTGTAATCCAACACATGGCGACAGCCACAACAAGAATATCAGGAGAAAAAATGAAACAATTCTGCAAATTGCTGGCAGTGGCCGGCTTGATGGCGGTGGCGCAGGGCGCCATGGCGCAAAGCGCGGGCCAGTTCACCCTCAAGGCCGGTGTCAACAAGATCATGCCGAAAGTGGTCAGCGGCGACGTGTCGGCGCCGGCGCTGCCGGGTTCGAAGGCGGACGTGTCCGACGATACCCAGCCGGTGCTGATCGGATCCTACAGCTTCACCGACAATATCTCGGTCGAACTCGACGCGGGCCTGCCGTATAAGCACAAGATCAGCGGAGACGGTGCCATCAAGGGCGTCGGTGTGATCGGCACGGTCGAAGCCCTGCCGCCGACGGCCTTCGTCCAGTACCGCTTGTTCAGTCCGCAGTCGATGGTGCGTCCTTATGTGGGCCTGGGCGCGACCTATGCGTACTTCCAGAAGGAAACCGGTTCCGGCCAGTTGACGGCGCTGACCAATATCGGCGGCCAGGGCACGACCTTCAAGATCAAGAACAAGATGGCGATGACCTTGCAGCTCGGCGTAGTGGCCAACTTCGGCCAGCACTGGTTTGCCGACCTGACCGTCACCAAGACCAAGCTCAAGACCCAGGTGACGTTCTCGACCAATCAGACCCAGGACATGACGCTCGATCCGCTGGCGATGGCGTTCGGCATCGGCTACAAGTTCTAAACGCGTCGGTTCGGACCGTCCGGACGGACTGTCAGATCGACCGATGTAGAACCCGCTCAGTCCGCGCTGAGCGGGTTTTCTTCGTTTTGGGCTCCCGGCGCATGGCCCGGTGTGATGAAATTGAGCTTGCCTAATCCACCTTGCGCACCGGCGGCATTTTCCACTGGCCGGTCAGCATGGCCTGGCTCGGATAATAGGCGCGCATGATCAGGTTGAACGGGCCAGCCGGCGCAGGCAGCCAGTTCGACTCAAGCTCAGGGCCGGGCGAAGCGGCTTGCACGTACAGCGTGGTGGTGCCGTCGGCATTTTTCTTGAGCTTGTCGCGGTCGCCCAGTGCATAGCGCTTGTGCGGGTTCTCGAACGGGAAGCTATTGTTTTCGTACAGAGTGACCGACCAGAAGGCGCGCGCCGGCGGGGTGTCGTCCTTGCCGAAGGTGAGCGTGTAGCGCGCGTTGCCATTAAGCGGCTTGCCGGCCCCGTCGACGAAGCCGAACGCGTACACGGCATCCTCGGGAGGGTTGGCGCCCAGGCCCAACAGGGCGATGGTGGCGCGGGTCAGATAGCTGTTGCCGAAATTGCCCAGGTTCTCGGTCGGCATGATCCAGCCATGGATGGCCGGCGCCAATCGCTGTGGCTGGGCCAGCATCAGCTTCTGGGCCTGCGGCACGGCCTGTTCGAACGCGCGCTGCACCTGCTCCGGCTGGGCCTTGAGGTCGAACGGCTTGCCCGGCATGAAGCCGATGCGCTGCAGGCGCGCCAGCATCGCATGGTCGTTGAAGTGCGGCCGGTGGCGCACCATCAGCTCGGCGGCAAGGCGGAAGAACTCAGGCGCTTGCAAGGCAACGGCCTGGTTCTTGGGCGGCGTCTTCATGTCGATTGATGCATCGATGCGCTTGTTGCGCACCGGTGCCTGCGGCTTGCCCCACTTGCTCAGTGGCGTCAGGCGCATGCCGTCCTGGAACACATGTACAGCAGCGTAATCGGCCGCGCCATCGGTCTGGGTGCGTCCGACCATCCAGGCGATCGTGGTGGGCGATTCGATGCGCTCCATATTGGCCGGCAGCTTGCCGCGCCAGCCGGGCGCCACGACAGCGAAGGTGCGCGGGCCATTGCCGTTGGTGCGCGAACCAGGCGAGGCGAATACTTCCGACCACATGTCCATCAGCGGCACCAGATAGTAGCGGCCATGGTTGTCCGGCACGCTGAACACCATTGGCTCACGCGACAGGTCGAGCCACGCCAACGAATACAGGGTGTCGAAATTCGGGCGCACCACATCGCGGTAGCTGCCATCCGGGTAGGTGCGCTTATGGGCCAGCGTGTTCATCGGGGCGCGGCCGGAATTGATGCCGGCGTCGGGCACATTGGTGACTTGGCGGCGCATGATTTCCATCGTCACCAGCGGGAAGGCGTACAGGTAGGCGTCTACCGCGATCTCGCGCGCTTCCTGTTCGGTGAGCGGGGTTGCCGCCGCCGGCGCCGGTGCCGGCGATGCAGCTGCGGCGGCCGCTGCGGTGGCGGGCATGGCAAGCGCCATCGCGCTGCCTGCTGCAATGAGGATGTGTCGAATATTCATGGGATCTCCGTTGCTTACTTGCTCAAGATATTAACAACTGCAGCGCCTTCTTCGACGCCCTGCAGACCACCGCCATTTTCCTGGATGGCGTGGCGGGCGCCCTCGACCTGGCGCGCCCCTGCGCTGCCGCGCAACTGGGTGACCAGTTCGAAAATCTGGCCAAGGCCAGTGGCGCCCAAGGGGTGCCCTTTCGATTCGAGGCCGCCCGAGGTATTGACCGGCAAACGGCCGCCGAGCGTGAACTCGCCGCGTTCGGCCGCCGGACCGCCCTGGCCTGGCGCGACAAAACCCAGGTTCTCCACTTGCAGGATCTCGCCCATGGCCGAAGCGTCATGCACTTCGGCCACGTCGATGTCTTCCGGGCCGATGCCGGCCAGGTCATAGGCGGTGCGCGCGGCCAGGCGCACGATATTGCTCTCCTGCTGCGCGTAGTCGCGCACACCGAAACTGCGCACCACCGACGCCGCCACCTTGATGGCACGCGAACGGTCGATGCCTAGCCGGCGCATGCCCGCCGCATTGGTCACCAGTACGGCCGCCGCCCCGTCCGACAACGGCGCGCACATCGGCAGCGTCAGCGGATAGGTGATGGGCGCCGCTGCCAGCACCTCGTCGATGGTAAATGGCTTGCGGAACTGCGAGTACGGGTTGTGCACCGAATGGCCATGGTTCTTGGCGCATACGGCGGCGATCTGGCGCTGGGTAGTGCCATGGGTCTTCATATGCCAGCGGCAGAAGGCGGCGTAGATCGACATGAACTTGCTGTAGGGCCGCTCCGATTCCGAACCGGGCGGCGGCACCACGCCTTCGCCCAGGCCGACCAGGAAAGCATAGTTCTGCCCGGCGCGCGACACGTCCCAGCCGCCTTCGAACAAGGCCATGGCGCGGGCCTTGTCGGCGACGTTCATTTTTTCTGCGCCGATGGCCAGCGCCACTTCGGCGGCGCCGGCGCGCACGCTTTGCACCGCCAGATGAAAGGCCGAGCTACCCGATGCGCAGGCGTTTTCGATGTTGAAGATCGGGATCTGCGAAATGCCGATCTTGCTCAGCACCACCTGGCCGGGGATGGTGATCTGGCCCTGCAAGGGGCCGTTGGTCACGCCCGCGTAGTAGGCGGCGCCGATGTCGGAGGTGCGCAGGCCGGCGTCGGCCAATGCGCTTGCGAGCGCTTCACCGGCCAGGTCGTCGAGCGAACGGTCAGGGTGGCGGCCGAACACGGTCATGGCCGCGCCAACGATGTAGATGTCTTCCATTTAGATGCCCAAAGCTTGCAGTACGCGGTGGTAGCGGCGCGGGAACAGGCGCGGCAGCAGTGCGGCGATGCTCGACAATTTACCAGTGATAATGCGATCGCGCCCGCGTTCGATGCCATCGAGGATGTCGCGCACGCAGTGCGCTGCCGGCGTGACCAGCAGCTTGTCGGTCTTGTCCATCATGTCGCGTTCGACCTGGCCGGCATGCTTGCCCATCAAGGCCGACTTGGCGATATCGGTCTGGATGCCACCAGGGTGGACCGAGACGGCCTTCACACCGGTTCCTTCGAGTTCGCGCCACAGGCATTCGTTCAGGCCCCGCACACCGAATTTGGCGACGTTATAGGCTGACTGGGTTGGATAACCGATGAAGCCGAAGATGCTCGAAATATTGACGATATGGCCTTCGCGCTGGGCCAGCATCATTGGCAAAAAGGCCTTGCTGCCCCACAGTACGCCATGCAGATTGATGTCGAGAAGCCACTGCATTTCGTCCAGCGTCATGTGTTCAAAGGTCGCCGCGACCGTCACGCCCGCGTTGTTGAAGATGAAGTGGGCGGTGCCGAAATCGCGCCTGACGTCGTCGGCATGGGCCATCATGTCGTCGCGCTTGGCCACGTCAAGCCGGTAGCTGCGCACCTCGGTGCCGCCCGGGCACAGGCGCACCGTGGCGGCCAGCCCGTCCATGTTCACGTCCGACAGGGCCAGCTTGCAGCCCCGCTCGGCCAGCTGGATCGCCAGCTGGCGGCCGATGCCGGAACCGGCGCCGGTGACCACGGCCACTTTGCCATTGAATTTGTCGCTCATTGTGCGTATGCCTTCTAGATGGTGGTGTTGGAGCCGGCCCAGTACTGGGCGCGCAGGTCCTTCTTGAGTACTTTGCCAACCGTGCTGCGCGGCAGGGCGGCGACAAAGTCGATGCTCTTGGGCGCTTTGACGCTGCCCAGTTTGTCTTTGCACAGCGCGATCAGTTCATCGGCTGCGACGCTGCACCCCGGGTTCAGTTCGACCACCGCCTTGACCGCTTCGCCCCACGTTGCATCGGGCACGCCGATGACGGCGCAGTCCTGCACCGCGGGGTGGGTCCAGATCACCTGCTCGACTTCACTCGGGTAGACATTGAAGCCGCCGGTGATCAGCATGTCCTTCTTGCGGTCGGTGATGTGCAGATAGCCGTCAGCGTCGATGTGGCCGATGTCGCCGGTATGCAGCCAGCCATCGATGATGGTCTCGGCCGTCTGTTCCGGCGCCTTGTAATAGCCCTTCATGACCAGGTCGCCGCGCACGCAGATTTCGCCGGTGGTGTCGGCCGCCACGATGCGGTTCCGTTCATCCATGATCTCGACCCGCACCAGCGGGTTGGGGCGGCCGACCGAGGCCAGGCGTGCATCGCTGGCCAGTGCGCCATGGTCGAAGTGCTGGTCCGGCGGCAGGAAGGAAATCGAGGCAGGTGCTTCGGTCTGGCCGTAGCCGCCCATCATGACGGGGCCGAACACGCCGATTGCCTTCTTCAGTTTCTCGACCGACATCGGTGCCGCGCCGTACAGGAAGTACTTGAGCGAACTGAAGTCGAGGCTGGCGACACCGGGCACTTCGAGCAGGCGGTAGATGACGGTCGGCGGCAGGAAGAATTCGGTGACACTGTGCTGCGCGATCGCGGCCAGCATCAGGCCAGGGTCGGGCTTGGTGACGATGATGACGGTGCCGCCGCGCGCCGAGGTCGGCAAGGACAGCACGCCGGCCGTGTGCGTCATCGGCGCCGCTGCCAGGTTGACCGGCCGTTCGGCGCCGCTGTAGTGACAGGCCAGCATCATGTGGGCGACGAAGGTCTGCAGGCTCAGGTGCGTGTTCATCACCCCTTTCGGGATGCCGGTGGTGCCGCCGGTGGGCGAGAGCATCACCACATCGTCCATCGCCACCTCGATCTCGGGCCGGGTGGCCGGCTGGCCGACGCACCAGTGTTCCAGTTCGGTGTCGATGCACAGCCACAGGCGCACCGCCGGCAGCGCCGTGCGCAGTTGCGCCACCGTGTCGGCAAACGCCTGCTGGTAGAACACCGCCTCACAGTCGAAGGCGGCCAGCAGCAGAGCGTTCTCGTCGGCAGGGTTGCGCGCATTGACGGGAATCCATGCCATATTGGCGCGCCACAGGCCCAGCACGCAGGTCCAGGCCTGCACGTCGTTGCCGGCCCACACCGCGCCCTTGGCGCCGGGACCGATGCCGGCCGCCAGCAGGGCACGCGCAATGCGGCAGGAACGTTCGCCAACGGCGCGGTAGCTGTGGGCCTGGCCGTCCTGGATATAGGCCGCCCCGTCGGGCGCGATGCGCCAGCCGCGGTCGAAGAAATCGATGATCGCCATGATCGCCCCGGGTTACAGCGGCATCACGTGGCCGCGGGCCAGGCCGCGTTGCTCGAGGAAGCCGAGCAGATAGCGGTGGCCGAAGGCCTGGCAGGCGGAGGCGAAGCCGACCTTGGCGGTGTCGCCTTCGAGCAGCTTCATGACGCACGCCGCCTGCAGCGCGCCGGTGGTGATATACGGCGTGACGGAGCTGACCGAGGCGCGCACGCTGGCCAGCTGGCCGCGGCCGATGGCGATATCGACCGAACGGTTGAGCGTGGTGCGCTCGCGCGGCGGCATCGACGGCGTGGTCGAGGCGACCATCTGCTGCACTACCGCGTCCTGCTGTTCGGACGGCAGGTGCTGGTACTCGGCTTCCCATTTCTGGCCGACGCCGTGCACCAGGCGCATCGCCGGATTGTCGTAGAAGCTGACCATCGAGCGGCAGTAGCGCACGCGCGGGTCGCGCTCGTAGATGACCGGCAGCGATGTGCCGCCCCACGGCAGGGCGAAGGCGGGCAGCAGCATTTCCGGCACATTCAGTTCGGCCGAATAATTGGCCGGCCATTCGACCAGTCGGTTGTCCCACAGGTGGTACTGCTTGCTGCGGAACAGTTCAAAGATCGACGCAGTCGAACCGACCGTCACGCCCGAACCCTGGCTCGGGCCGCGGCTCAGCGACAGCGTTTCGAGTGCATCGATGCCGGGCGTTTCCAGCGCCAGCTCGGCGGCGATTTCACCGATGGTGTACATATACGACACCGAGGTCGACAGCAGCAGGCCGGCGTCGGCAAAGGCCTGGCCGAAGCGCTCGCGCACGTCGATGATATAGCCTTGCTCGCCGGTGGTGTCGAGGTGGTGGCAGCCGGCTTTCAGCGCCGCTTCGATGGCGGTGGCGCCGAACTTGATGAAAGGGCCAACCGTGTTGCAGACCACCTTGGCGCCACGGAAGGCGGCGGCCAGCTTGTCAACATCGTGTTCGCATTCGATGATCTCGTAGACGGCCGACTCGAGGCGCACGACGCGCTGCTTCATCATCTCGAGCGTGCGGCCGGCATTGCGGGCCACGGCGGTGAATGGAATGTTCTGATCGATCAGCCAGTCCATGGTCAGCATGCCGGTGTAGCCGGAAGCGCCGTAGACGACGACGGAATATTTTGCCATTTGAAAGTCTCCTGAAATCTTATTGGTGTGGGTGGTTCAATGCGCGGCGCCGCGGCGCTGCGCGAGGAATGTGAAGAAGGCGGCGGCGAAGGCCACATCGGCCAGCGCCAGCAGCGGCAGATGGATGGTCGCCGCGCCGGCCAGCCAGTAGGCCCAGAACAGCGCGACCACGCCCAGCTTGGACCAGGCGCCGATGACGACGACGGCGGTCTGGCTCAAGTCACGGCTGACCAGCAGATAGCCGACGCCGAACAGGGCGACGGCCAGCGCGACGATATGCAGGTACAGCGCCGGCTCGGCCGCCGGGCCCATGCCGAACTGCCGGGTCAGCATCTGGTGGCCGAACGCGAGCAGGGCGGCAGCGCCGAGATTGAACAGGGCGGCGCCGAAGAACAGCCTGCGCCAGAAGGCATCGTGACGTGTCATGGTGCTGTCTCTCCGATCAATTCTGCGACCAGCCCTGCTGGTACAACTGGCCGCACAGGGCGCCCAGTCGCATCGACAGCACATTGTTCTCGCCGTCCTCGATCAATGCCGAGCGCGCGTCGCGGAACAGTTTTTCGATCGGATATTCGCGCGACGTGCCGCAGCCGCCGAACAGCTGGAACGCTTCGTCGGTCACCTTCAGCGCTTCGCTGGTGACGGTGACCTTGGCCGACGCCGTCACCCACGGGTGGGTCTGAGGCGACTGGCGTGCATAGGCCAGACTGCGGCGCGCCACCGAGCGGCACAGCTCGACCCGGCGCATCATTTCCCCGAGTCGGAACTGGGTCAGCTGGTGCTCGATCAGCAGCGCTCCACCCTGGCGGCGCTGGTGGCAATACTCGAGCGCCATCTCGAACGCGGCGCGTGCCACGCCCGTAAATAGCTGGCTCATATGGGTGCCGGCGTACGACCAGGCCGACGTGACATTGCCGACATACTGCTCACGCAGCGCAACGGCGAAGCGCTTGGGCACGCGCACATTGTCGAAATAGGTTTCCCCTTGCGGCAGGGCGCGCTGGCCGATCTTGTCGAGCGGTTTGCCGCGCGAGATGCCGGGCAGGTCGAGCGGCACGATCACCGTCACACCGTGCGGCAAGCCGTCGGCGTCGAAATAGCCATCGCCGTAGTCGGCGCTGGCGTAGACGATGGCCACCTGGGCCACCGGGCCGTTCGACACCCAGGCCGAGCTCTGGCCGTTGATGACGATCTCGTCGCCGTCAAAGCGGGCCAGCAGATTGCCTCGATTGCCTTTGGCGCCGGCCGGCAGGTCGGCCTTGCCGAACACGCCGAAGTCGCTGCCCTTGTCGGGCTGGGTAATCATCCAGCAGCCGATCTTGCCGGTGCACAGCTCGACCAGTTCGGCGTTGCCGGCGGCGATCGCCATCTGCTGTGGAAAGCCGGCCACCGCCAGCGCGGCGGCCAGGCCGGCGTCGCCCCAGCCCATTTCTTCGCCGACGATCGATTCGAGCTGCACCGCCACCTCGGGCGGGAACTGGCTGAACACGCTCGGGTCGAGCCCCAGCTTGGCCGCCTCGGCGAACAGGCTCCAGTACGGCGAGCCGGGCGCGACGACCTGCTCGGCGCTCATCTTGTCGAGTTCGCGCCCCAGCGGGCGCATCACATCGCGCGCGAAGCGGTGCACGGCGCCCTGGATGGCCAGCACGTCCTCGCCCAGCGGCGGTTCGAAGCCGGACAGTCCGGCGCTCGGCAAAGTCAGTTGTTGTTTCAGTAGCATCATGGGTGTCTCCGCTCATTTGGATCGGTGTTGATGTTGGCCATTGTGGCCAGGCGGGCGCGGCCGTGCTTGTGATTTTTAGACATTGATTTGTTTTTAGTGGACAGCTTGCAGCGCCGGTGGCACCATGGCTTTCCCTGTTTCTTTCCGCCATGACCGTGACCGACAGCGCCCCCACCCAGTCCCTGTTGCCGATCGTGCCGGTGCGCTACGTGGTGATGCTGTGCGACCTGATCGAGTCGTGGGGCTACCCGAGCGGCGACGTGTTGACGGCGGCCGGGATCGACATCGCCGGCTTCCACCAGCCGCATGCCACCATCACCACGCGCCAGAACGACGCCCTGCTGCGCGAAGCCGAACGCCTGACCGGCCGCCTGGACCTGGGGTTCGAAGTGGGACGCCAGGTCAAGCTCAGTTCGCACGACACGCTCGGCTATGCCTTCATCAGCAGTCCCACGGTTGACCATGTGATGCGGCTGGCGGCGCGCTACTACCGACTGATCACGCCGATGTTCACCCTCAGCTACCGGCGTGTGGCCGGCATGGCCGAGCTCGAATTCCGTCCGGTGATGGCGCTGGCACCGCCGGCCATGCGTTTCTACCAGGAGGCGATCGCGAGCGGCACCTATGCCCATATCAAGCAGTTGCTGCAGGCTCATCCTGCCCGCTGCGAGATTTCGCTGTCGATGCAGGAACCGGCGCATGCGCAGCGCTACCGCGAACTGGCGCCGGCCAAGGTATATTTCGGCGCCGCGATGATGCCGGGGGTGAAGATGGTGATGGAGGCCGAGCAGCTCGACCGCCCGCTGCCGATGGGCGACGAGCGGGCCCGCAGCCTGGCCGAGGAGCGCTGCCGCGAGCTGCTGCAGCGCGTACGCGAGCAGGGCAGCCTGAAGGAATGGGTCAGCATGGTGCTGCGCGAAGCGGAGGATTGTCAGCCGCGGCTGGAAGAACTGGCCAGCATCCTCAATATCACGACGCGCACACTGGATCGCTACCTGCGCAAGGAAGGCGTCACCTTCCGCCTGCTGGCGGTGGAGATCCGCAACGGGCGCGCCTGCGCCATGCTGCGCCAGGGCGGCCACGCGGTGTCGCAGATCGCCTACCGGCTCGGCTATTCCGACCTGGCCAATTTCAGCCACGCGTTCAAGGCGGCCAATGGCTGCAGCCCGAGCGCCTACGCCGAGCAGTGCAAGCGCTCAGTCTGAGCGCCGTTCGAACAGGGCGCGGCCGTTGAGAATGCGCCAAGGCAGCAACAGGCCGGAGCGCTGCCGGTATTGCTGCCAGCCGGGGTGGCGTGCAATCGACGCATCCTTGACCAGCATGCGCGGCAGGAACAGCAGCAAGAACTGGGCGGCGATGACGAGCCAGCCGAGCCAGTGCGCCGCCAGCAGCGCGTACGGCACATAGATCATGATCTCGCCCAGGTAGTTGGGATTGCGGGTATAGGTGAACACGCCGTTGGTGATCAGGCCCGGGCGGTAGCGCAGGATGCAGTTCTTTTGCAGATCGGCCGCGGCCATCCATGACACGCCCAGCGTATGGAGGGCAACGGCGGCGCACAGGCTTGCCCCGCTCGGCTCGACATGGCGGGAGATGAACAACCACGGCAGGCCCCAGTAGGCCAGGTTCAGGCCGCCGTACAGCACGCATAGGGCGCCGATCGTGATCGGTTTGGAGAACGCCGCGTTGGGAAAGGCCAGGTCCTTGATCAGCCAGGTATAGCCATAGCTGCCATGCAGCGCCAGGTAGACCCAGGCGCCGAGCGAAAAGTTGTCATACCAGTGCATCAAGCCATAGATGAAGAACACGGTGGTGACCTTCTGCAGATTGATCGCCTGTTCCAGCCGCAGCGGGCGCGGGCCGCCGCCGATGTCCCGGATCAGGTAATTGGACTTGTCGAACAGCCATTGGGCCAAGGGGTGGGCCCTGGTCGGGGCGGCAGTGGCGGTATCGGCTTGCATCAGTATCCTTCGCAGTGGTTGTTCAAGGTTCGGCAACCATTGTGGGGATTCGAGGAAAAGCGGGCTTGTGGTTTCCAGACAAACGCTTGCTTTTTCTGGACGAAAAAAAGCCCGCTCGGCGAGCGGGCTGGTGCGGCGCCAGTGGCGGCGGGGGCGCCCGCCGCACCGGCTGGCCGGTCAGGAGAAGGCCTGGATGCCGGTCTGCGCACGGCCCAGGATCAGGGCGTGGATATCGTGCGTGCCTTCGTAGGTATTGACCACCTCGAGGTTGACCATGTGGCGGATGATGCCGAACTCGTCGGAGATGCCGTTACCGCCTAGCATGTCGCGGGCGACGCGCGCGATGTCGAGCGACTTGCCGCAGGAATTGCGCTTCATCATCGAGGTGATCTCGACGGCGGCAGTGCCCGCATCCTTCATGCGGCCCAGTTGCAGGCAGCCCTGCAGGCCCAGCGTGATCTCGGTCTGCATATCGGCCAGCTTTTTTTGCACCAGCTGGTTGGCGGCCAGCGGGCGGCCGAACTGCTGGCGGTCCAGCGTGTACTGGCGCGCCGTGTGCCAGCAGGCCTCGGCGGCGCCGAGCGCGCCCCAGGCGATGCCGTAGCGGGCCGAGTTCAGGCAGGTGAACGGACCCTTCAGGCCGCGCACGTCCGGGAACGCGTTTTCTTCCGGGCAGAACACATTGTCCATGACGATTTCGCCGGTGACCGAGGCGCGCAGGCCGAACTTGCCGTGGATCGCCGGGGCCGACAGGCCCGCCATGCCTTTTTCCAGCACGAAGCCGCGGATCGCGCCTTCGTCGTCCTTGGCCCAGACGACGAACACGTCGGCCACCGGCGAATTGGTGATCCACATCTTGGCGCCGGTCAGCGCGTAGCCGCCCGGCACCTTCTTGGCGCGGGTGATCATCGAGCCCGGGTCGGAGCCGTGGTTCGGCTCGGTCAAGCCGAAGCAGCCTATCCATTCGCCCGTCGCCAGCTTCGGCAGGTATTTCTGGCGCTGCTCTTCGGTGCCGAATTCATAGATCGGCACCATCACCAGCGACGACTGCACGCTCATCATCGAGCGGTAACCCGAGTCGATGCGCTCGACTTCGCGCGCGATCAGGCCGTAGGCGACATAGTTCAGGGCCGGGCCGCCGTACTGTTCCGGGATGGTCGGGCCCAGCAGGCCCAGTTCGCCCATTTCGCGGAAAATCGTCGTGTCCATGCGTTCATGGCGGAATGCCTCGAGGATGCGCGGCGCCAGCTTGTCCTGGCAGTAGGAGGCGGCAGCATCGCGCACCATGCGCTCTTCGTCGGTCAGCTGGTTGTTCAGCAACAGGGGATCATCCCAGTGGAACTGGGCTTTGGCGGTGGAGGTCATCTCGGTCCTGGTGTCGTTATCGTTAGGTTTGGAATTACTTTATGGAAACTTGTATAGACTACTTTGGGGAATGCCGCAATTTTACACTGCTTAGTCCTGCCCTTGGGTGCTGCCGAAGCGGCCGTTGTGAAAAATCAGTCCGGGCTGGGCGCTGCTGGAGCAGGCTTCGACTTCGCCGACGAAAATCACGTGGTCGCCTTCCGGGTAGCGGCTGCGGTTGTGGCATTCGAACCACGCCGACGCGCCCTTCAGGATCGGCTGCCCGGTGCGCGACAGTTCGTATTCGACGTCGCCGAACGGGTTGTCGGTGCGGCGCGAAAAGCGCGCCGCCAGCTCCTGCTGGCCGGCCGCCAGCACATTGATCACGTAGTGCGAATTGCCGCTGAAGATGGGCAGGCTGTTGGCGGCCGTGCCAAGGCTCCACAGCACCAGCGGCGGGTCGAGCGAGACCGAATTGAACGAGCTGGCCGTCAGGCCGCGGAAGCTGCCGTCGGCCAGCCGGGTCGTGATGACAGTCACCCCCGTGGCGAACTGGGCCAGGGCGGTGCGGAACTGCGTTCGGTCGAACGCCTGGCTGCCGGCGCGCGGGGACTGGGTATTCATGGCTGCATTATGCCAAACTTTCCCTCCGGTAGGGCTGCTGCACCCATTTGCAGGGTGCATACGGGCCGGCTTTGCGTTACAGTATTCCTGTGTAAGCTGGTCTGTCAGGGGCATGTAATGAGCGACAATGTGGCGGTACTCGGTGGCGGTTGTTTCTGGTGCCTGGAGGCGGTGTTCCTCGAGGTGAGCGGCGTCACGCGGGTCGAATCGGGTTATATGGGCGGCCATGATCCGGCCCCGACCTATGAAGCCGTGTGCGGCGGCGATACCGGACATGCCGAAGTGGTCCGCATCGAGTTCGACCCGGCCCAGGTCAGCTACCGCGACCTGCTCGAGGTCTTCTTCACGATCCACGACCCGACCACGCCCAACCGCCAGGGCAACGACGTCGGCACCCAGTACCGCTCGGTGATCTTCTACCAGTCGCCGGAGCAGGAAGCGACTGCGCGCCAGGTGGTCGCCGCCATGGCCGGCGTGTGGGACGCGCCGATCGTCACCCAGCTGGCCCCGTTTGACACCTGGCACCGCGCCGAAGACTACCACCAGGACTACTTCCGCCAGCACCCGTTGCAGGGGTACTGCGCCTTCGTGGTCGCTCCCAAGGTCGCAAAATTCAAGAAGACGTTTGCCAACAGACTGAAGTAGAATCGATTACAGACCGTTAGCCAATAAATATTAGAACAGGACTGGTGCGATGAAGGTCGTAATTGTTGACGATACCCATATCAACCTGGTGCTGATGTCGCGCCTGGTCGACAAGCTCGAAGGGGTGTCGACCATCACGTTCCAGTCGGCCCATGAAGCGCTGGCCTGGTGCCGCGCCAATCCCTACGACCTCTTGATCCTCGACTACATGATGCCGGACCTCGACGGCCTGGCCTTCATCAAGCTGCTCAATATCGACCAGCAGGAGCGCGCCCCGGTGCTGATGGTCACCGCCAGCCAGGACATCGAGATTCGCCACCGCGCGCTGGAGAACGGCGCCAGCGATTTCCTCATCAAGCCGATCGACAAGGTCGAGTTCATGGCGCGCACCCGCAATATGCTGGCGCTGCGACGCGCCACGGTGGCGCTGCAGAACCGCGCCAGCTGGCTGGCCGCCGAAGTGGACAAGGCCACCTTCGAATTGCGCACGCGCGAGCAGGAAACCATCCTGCTGCTATGCCGCGCGTCCGAATACCGCGATCCCGAAACCGGCGCCCACATCCAGCGCATGGCCCACTACTCGCGCCTGATCGCCGACGAACTGGGCATGTCGAAGGAGGAGCAGGAAGACATCCTGTCGGCCGCGCCGATGCACGATATCGGCAAGGTCGGCACGCCCGACCACATCCTGCTCAAGCCGGGCAAGCTGACGCCCGAGGAAATGGTCATCATGCGCCAGCACGCGATGATCGGCTACAACATCCTCAAGTTCAGCAAGGCGCGCATGCTGCAGCTGGCGGCCGAAATCGCCGCCTCCCACCACGAGCGCTTCGACGGCAGCGGCTATCCGCTCGGTCTGAAAGGCGAAGCGATTCCGCTGGTCGGGCGCATCGTCGCCGTGGCCGACGTGTTCGATGCCCTGACCAGCGTGCGCCCCTACAAGAAGGCGTGGACGCTGGAGGACGCGCGCGACTACCTGGTCGGCAACTGCGGTTCCCACTTCGACCAGCGCTGCGTCGACGCGCTGCTGGCGCGCTGGGGCGATATGCTGGCCATCCGCGAGCGCTTCAAGGACGCAGTCTCGCTCGAGCACGTCTGAAGGCCACCACCATGCGCAACCAGCTGCTGGTCCGCCAGCTCCGCAAAGCGCTCGGCATCTCCGACGAACACGCGATCAAGCAGCGCCTCGACGACTTGCGCGCCAAGGGCGAGGGCGAACTGGTCGACGGCCTGTTGATCATGCTGGCGGGGATCGAACAAAGCTATACCCAGTTCGAACGCGACCTCGAAGTGCGCACCCGCATGCTTGACATCAGTTCGAGTGAGCTGATGAGTGCCAACGAGCAGCTGCGCGCCGAGGCGGCGCGCCAGCGCGAAGTGTTGCTGTCGCTGCAAAGCAGCGTGCACCGCCTGACCGGCACCACGGTGCAGCAGCGCGCGCAGGGAGCGGCAGGCAGCGACGACGACCTGCTGGGCCTGACCCGCGCGCTGGAGGAACTGGTGCAGCAGCGCGAGGCGGCGCGCGACGCGCTGGCCGCCACCGAAGCGGCCAACCGCCGCATCCTCAACAGCCTGCGCGAAGTGGTGTTCCAGACCGACATCGACGGCAACTGGGTCTACCTCAACCCGGCCTGGTACAACATCACCGGCTTCCCGCTGGCCGACAGCCTGGGCCAGCGCGCGCTCGGCTTCCTGCATACCGACGACCAGCGCGCCACCGCGCCGCGCCTGCAGGCGCTGGCCGAGCGGCGCGAGCACTTCCTGCGCCAGCACATGCGCTTTCGCACCCGCGGCGGCGGCTTCCGCTGGCTCGAAGTGTTCGCCGCGCGACTCGAGAACGAAGAGGGCGAACTGGTCGGCCTGTCCGGTTCGCTGATCGACATCACCGACCAGAAGATGGCGCAGGACCAGCTGGTCATCAGCGAAGAGCGCCTGCACCAGGCGCTGCGCGCCACCGACAGCCCGCTGTGGGACTGGGACATGGCCAAGGCCCAGCCCTATGTGGATCCGGCCTGGCTGCTCAACCTCGGTTACCCGCTGGTGGACCAGGCGCGCGAGCCGATCGAGTGGCAGCGCCAGCTGCATCCGGACGATGTGCTGCGCTGGCGCGAGCACCTGCGCGAGAACCTCAAGCGCGAACGGCCCGAGCTCGACATCGAGCTGCGCTTTGCCACCGCCCTCGGCCAGTGGCGCCATGCGCTGGTGCGCGGCAAGGTCATCGCGTGGGACGGCAAGCGTGCCCTGCGGGTGGCCGGCACGGTGCAGGACATCACCCAGCGCAAGGAAGCCGAACAGGCCGCGCTGCGCCAGCAGGAGCTGACCGAGCAGATCCTCGACCAGCTGCCGATCCCGGTGTTCCTGAAGGACCGCGAGGGGCGCTTCGTGCGCTTCAACCGCCGCTTCGAGGAACTGTCGCAGCGCCCGCGCAGCGAGATGATCGGGCGCCGCATCGAGGACTTCGCCTCGCGCGGCTGGACCGGCATCACCCAGCACGAAGATGCCCAGGCCTGGGCCACGCGCCGCATGGTCACCAGCGAGCGGCGCCTGACCAATGTCGACCCGCCGGTCGACCTGCTGGTGATGCGGATCGTCATCACCAGCGGCGGCGAGTCCTACCTGCTGGGCTTCTCGGTCGACATGAGCGAGCAGCGCGCCGCGCGCGACGCCATGCAGCGCGCGGTTGAATCGGCCGAAGCGGCCAGCCGCGCCAAGAGCGAGTTCCTGGCCAATATGAGCCACGAGATCCGCACCCCGATGAACGGCATCCTCGGCATGACCGAGCTGGTGCTCGAGTCCGAACTGTCGCCGCAGCAGCGCGACGACCTGGCCCTGGTCAAGGCCTCGGCCAACGCGCTCTTGACCATCGTCAACGACATCCTCGACTTCTCCAAGATCGGGGCGGGCAAGCTCGACATCGAGGAAGTGCCGTTCGACCTGCGCCGGCTGGTGACCGAAACGGTGCGTTCGATGAGCCTGCGCGCCACGCAAAAATCGCTGGCGCTTGCGTGCGACCTGCCGCCCAACCTGCCACGCACCGTCAAGGGCGATCCCGGCCGCCTGCGCCAGGTGCTGATCAACCTGCTCGGCAACGCGATCAAGTTCACCGCCGAAGGGCAGGTCAGGCTGGCGCTGCGCGTGGCGCGCGAGCACGACGACCTTTGCTTCGTCGAGTTTGCCGTCACCGACACCGGCATCGGCATCCCGCCCGACAAGCAGAAGCTGATCTTCGAAGCGTTCTCGCAGGTCGACGGCTCGACCACCCGCGAGTACGGCGGCACCGGCCTTGGCCTGACCATCTGCCGCCGGCTGGTGATCCTGATGCAGGGCCAGATCGGAGTCGAGAGCATGCCCGGCCAGGGCAGCACCTTCCGCTTCACGGTGCCGCTCAAGCCGACCGCGGTCGACCTGCGCGCGCCGCTGCCGCTGTCCTGGCTGGCCGGCAAGGCGGTGATGCTGGCCGACGCCAACGACAGCAGCCGCGAGGCGCTGGCGGCCACGCTCGAATCGGGCGGCATGTTCGTCAGCCAGTGCAGCAGCGCCGGCCAGGCCCACGCCCTGCTGGCGGTGACGCGCCCGGCCATCATCGTGCTCGACGGCGACATGCCCGACATCGACGCATTCTCGACGGCGCGCCTGCCGCAGCGCGCGCCGCTGCTGCTGGTGACGTCCTCGACCCGGCCCAATGTCGACTCGCTGCGCTTCGAACCCGACGCCAGCGTGGCGCGGCCGGTATCGGCCGCCGGCCTGCTCGATGCGATCCTCGATCTGCTCAGCGCCCAGACCGATCAGCCGCTGGTGGTCATCAGCGCAGCAGCGCCGGCGCTGGCGCCGCTGGTGGCGCCGCCAGTGCCGGCCAGCTCGGCGCAAGCCACCGGCATGCGCGTGCTGCTGGCCGAGGACAATCTGGTCAACCAGCGCCTGGCGCTGCGCCTGCTGGAAAAGATGGGCCACCGCGTGACCCTGGTCGACAACGGCATGGCGGCGCTCGACCAGGCCACCCACGACAGCTTCGACCTGATCCTGATGGACGTGCAGATGCCGGGCCTCGACGGCCTGTCGGCCACCCGCCATATCCGCCAGTGGGAGCAGGCCAACGGCGGCGGCCATGTGCCGATCATCGCGATGACGGCGCGCGCCATGCAGGGCGACCGCGAGCGCTGCCTGGAGGCAGGCATGGACGACTACCTGTCCAAGCCGATCGACGGCGAACGCCTGCGCGGGGCCATCGCGCAGTACGATCCGGTCCAGGACGAGCCGGTGCTGGCCTGGCGCGCGGCCTTGCTGCGGCTCGATGGCGATGCCGACCTGCTGCTCGAACTGGCCGCCATCTTCATTGTCGACGGGCCGGGCCTGCTCGGCGCCTTGCTGGCCGCGATCGACGCCAGGGACGAGGCGGCGAGCCAGCGCGCCGTGCACAGCCTCAAGGGCGTGCTGGTCAACTTCGGCGCCCAGCGGGCGATTTTGCATACGGAGCGGCTGGCGGCCAGCCTGCACGACCCGGCCCAGGCTTTGCTATGGCGCGCGATGGCGCAGGAGCTGGGGCCGGCGCTCGATGAAGTGTACGCGGCGCTGAAGGACTTGATTGCCACTGGCATCGGCGAATAGACGCGTGGGCATGTCGCCGCACCGACAACCGTGCGGCGGCCGGTGCCCGCCCTGGGAGCCTGTGCGGCAGCAAGAACCCCGCGTGGGTACGATGAAACCGTCGCCACCCTAGGTCGCCAGGGTTCAATTGGCGTACATATAGCGGCGCGACCACGGTATGCCGGCCGGGTCCTGGCCCGCCTTGCCGCACACCACCTGGTACAGGCTGATCCAGTCATGCGCGAACGCGTAGCTGCAGCCGGCCAGGTACACATGCCAGATGCGGAACTTGCGCTCGCCCGCCGCGGTGCGGATCTGCTGCGCATTGGCCTCGAAATTGTCGGTCCACAGCGCGCAGGTGCGGGCGTAGTGGCGCCGCAGGTTTTCGACGTCGCGTACCTCGAGCCCGCCCTGCTGCATGGCCTTGAGCACGCTGCCCAGGTGCACCAGCTCGCCGTCGGGGAAGACATAGCGGTCGATGAAGGCGCCGCCGCCATGGGGTGACTCGCGCCCGCCCGGATGGCTGGTGGTGATGCCGTGATTCAGGATGACGCCGCCCGGCGCCAGCAGGGCGCTCAGCCGGGCAAAATAGGCCGGCAGGCCGCGCGCGCCGACGTGCTCGAACATGCCGACGCTGGTGATGCGGTCGAACTGGCCGCTCAGGTCGCGGTAATCCTCGACCCGGATATCGATCAGCTGCTGCAAGCCAGCCTGCGCCACCCGCTCGCGCGCCAGCCTGGCCTGGCTCGGCGACAGCGTGACGCCGACCCCGCGCACGCCATAGCGCTGCGCCGCGCGGATCAGCAGGGCGCCCCAGCCGCAGCCGATGTCGAGCAGGCTGTGGCCCGGCTGCAGCGCGATCTTGGCGAGGATGTGGTCGATTTTTTTCTGCTGGGCGGTGGCGAGGTCTTCGTCGCCGTGCTCGAAGTAGGCGCACGAATAGACCATCGCCGGATCCAGCCAGTGGGCGTAGAAGTCGTTTGACACGTCGTAGTGGTATTCGATGGCGCGCGCATCGCGCTGGCGGCTGTGGCGGCCAAGGCCGGCCAGCAGGCGCTGCAGGCGGTGCTGCAGCGCGCCGCTGGCCCGCCCGCCGTTGCTGCGCGCCAGCGCATTGACGATGGCGATCATGTCGGCGGCCTTGCCGCGCACTTCGATCAGGCCTTCGACGTAGGCGCGGCCAAGCCGGTACAGCGACGGCGACAGCAGGCAGGCAATGGCGCGCCGGCTCGGCAGGCGGATCGTCACGCGCGGTGTGTCGCTTGAAAAATTAATATGTTGCCCGTCCCACAACTCCAGGCGCAGCGGCAGCGGCAGCTGCCGGCGCATGCCATCGCTCCACGCGGCCAGCCTTTGTTGGTCGAACATGCACACCTCCAGCCCACACTCAATGCCATCCAATGGGGAATCAAGCAGCAGCCCGCTGGCGCATGCCGCGCCAAAGCCGACCAGCCCTTAAGGCTGCAGGCGTTGCCGCATCCAGCTGCCGTCCGCTTGTTTCACGTAAACAATCCGGTCATGAAAGCGCGACCGGCGGCCTTGCCAAAATTCGATGCGTTCCGGTACCAGGCGGTAGCCGCCCCAATGTTGCGGGCGCGGCGGTGTCTCGCCATAGCGGGCGGCAATGACATCGTAATTGCGTTCCAGTGCAGCACGGTCGGCGATCGGCTCGCTTTGGACGGAAGCGATCGCCGCCAGCCGGCTCTTCAGTGGCCGGCTATGGAAGTAAGTGTCGCTCTCCTCTGCTGAGGTGCGCTCTACCTTACCTTCGATCCTGACCTGGCGTTCAAGTTCCCCCCAAAAGAATAGCAGGGCCGCGTGCGGGTTGGCGCGCAATTCACCGCCCTTGTGGCTGTTGTAATTGGTGTACCAGGTAAAGCCGCGCGGGTCGAATTGCTTGACCAGCACGATGCGCGAACTGGGCTTGCCGGCGGCATCGACGGTCGACAGGCTCATCGCATTCGGTTCCATGACCTGGGCCGCCAGCGCCTGGTCGAACCACTTGGTAAATTGTGCGAACGGGTCGGGCAGCACGTCGCTCTCGGTCAGCGTCTGCTGGCCATAGTCGGTGCGCAGGTGGGCGATGCGCTCGCCGCTGGGGGCGGAAATGCCGCGCCGCATCTGCATCGCCGCGCCCAGCTCGGCCATCTGTGCCGGGCTGAACAGGCGCATCGCCATCGGCGCGACCTGAGTTTCCTCGATCTCCATATGGCGCGCATAGCGGTCGACAAAGCTGGCCACCAGGGTGTCCGACAATACCGCCTTGCCTTCCTCGATGCCCTTGAGCTGCTCATGCAGGTCTTGCCAGATTGCATCCATCGCCGTATGGTCGGCAGCAATCTGCGGCACCAGCTGCGCCAGCAGGGCAGCGTCGGCGCCGCTGGCCGTCGCCACCAGCATCGGCAGCAGGTTCTGCTCCTCGTCCTCGTGGTGCAGGTGGGCCGCCTGGTCGAAATACTTGATGACGGCCTGGGCCGCCTGCCTGGCCTGCTGGTCGGCCCTGTGCGGGGCGGACGGCGAGTCCAAGTGCTCGAGCAGCTTGCCGAGGGTGGTGAGCTGCTTGCGGATCCGTTCGTGGCAGTGTTTCAGGACGGCAATAGGCTGGTCGAAGCCAGGGGCGGTGTCGGGGAGGAAGTCGGTCATGATGGCGGTCCGGTTCTTGAGATACCTCATTTTAGAGCAGTCATGGAGGCAACGTCCGTTAAAATGGCGGCATGACGACCCACACCGCTCCAGACGATATCGATTTTGACCGCCGTTTCGGCGGTTTGGCACGCCTGTATGGCGCGGCCGCGCTGGCCCGCTTCCGCACCGCCCATGTGTGCGTGGTCGGCGTCGGCGGGGTCGGGTCATGGATCGTCGAGGCACTGGCCCGCAGCGCCATTGGCGAACTGACCCTGATCGACCTCGACAATGTCGCCGAATCGAACATCAACCGCCAGATCCAGGCCATGAGCAGCACCCTCGGCATGCCCAAGATCGACGCGCTGCGCGAGCGCATCGGCCAGATCAACCCCTATTGCAAGGTCAACCTGGTCGAAGACTTCATCACGCCCGACAATCTGGACCTTATGATCAAAGGCAAGGGCTTCGACTTCATGGTCGACGCCATCGACAGCGCAAAGGCCAAGGCGGCCCTGATCGCCTGGTGCCGCGACCGGGCGCTGCCGCTGGTGATCATCGGCAGCGCCGGCGGCAAGGTCGACCCGACCAGGATAGCCCTGCGCGACCTGGCCAGGACCGAGCAGGAGCCCCTGCTCAAGCGGGTGCGCAAGCTGCTGCGCAGCCAGTACGGTTACCCGCGCGGCGAAAAGCACAAATTCCATGTCGATGCCGTGTTCTCGACCGAGCCGCTGCGCTACCCCGAGGGCGACCCGAGCTGTTCGCTTGACGGCGACGAGCGCGCCGTGACCGGGCTGAACTGCGCCGGCTTCGGTTCGTCGGTGGTGGTCACGTCCACCTTCGGCATGGTCGCCGCCGGCCATGTGCTGAGCAAACTGGCGGCGCAGGCGGCGCCGCCGCATGAAGCTGTGCAGGCCCTCGATGCCTTGGTATGATGAGCCCCTTAGTCGTCAGTACGAACCACCATCCCCTTTGAAGGACTTGCAACATGAAGACTGCTGCATCCCGTATTTTCCTGCTGCTCCTGCTTGCCATCGGCGCGCCGGCGATGGCGGCCGGCCCGACCGACCCGATTGCCGCCGCCGCGGTGGACCCGCTGGTCAAGACCGACGTCAAGGTCGGCACCGGCAAGGAAGCCCAGGTCGGCCAGACCGTCTACGTCAACTACACGGGCTGGCTGTACAAACCGCTGCTGCTGAACCAGCGCGGCGCCCAGTTCGACAGTTCGGCCGGCCGCCCGCCGTTCGAGTTCCGTCTCGGCGCCGGCCAGGTCATCAAGGGCTGGGACCAGGGCGTGGCCGGCATGAAGGTCGGCGGCAAGCGCACCCTGATCATTCCTGCCTACCTGGGTTACGGCGGGCGCGGTTCGCCGCCGATGATCCCGCCTGGCGCCACGCTGATTTTTGATGTTGAACTCCTCGATGTGAAATAAGAGATGAAAATGACCCCGTCCCGCCTCGCGCTTGCCTTGTTGGTGGCAAGCTGCGCACAAGTCCACGCTGCCGATCCGGCGCCAGCGCAGGCCGCTGCATCTGCACCAGCCGCGGCGCCTGCACCAGCTGCAACGCCGGCCCCCGCTGCCGCACCGGCCCCTGCTGCAACGCCGGCCTCCGCTGCCGCACCGGCCCCTGATGCCGCACCGGCCCCTGCTGGCGCACCGGCCCCCGCTGCCGCGCCGGCAGCGGCGCCAGCTGCTGCGCCGGTCACCGCACCGGCACTGCCGCCGCTGATCACCACCGAAGTCAAGCTCGGCAAAGGGGCGGAAGCCGTGGCCGGCAAGACCGTGCAGGTGCAGTACACCGGCTGGCTGTTCGACGGCGCCGCCAAGAACCAGCGCGGCAAGCAGTTCGACACTTCGCGCCAGAAGGGCCGCACGGCACTCGAATTCGTGCTCGGCTCGGGCCGCGTCATCAAAGGCTGGGATCAGGGCGTGGCCGGCATGAAGGTCGGCGGCAAGCGCACCTTGCTGATTCCCAGCGCACTCGCCTATGGCGAACGCGGCGCGGGCAAGGGCGTCATCCCGCCGAACGCCACGCTGCTGTTCGATGTCGAACTGGTCGGCGTCAAGTAAGTCAACTTAATTGCGGAGAGCCTGCCATGAGAATTGCCAATGATGTCACCGAATTGATTGGAAACACCCCGCTGGTCCGCATCCGCAATCTGGCCGGCAGCAATGCGCAGGTGCTGGGCAAGCTGGAGTACTACAACCCGGGCCATAGCGTCAAAGACCGGATCGGCCTGGCCATGATCGAAGCGGCCGAGGCGGCCGGCAAGGTCAAGCCGGGCACCGTCATCGTCGAGCCGACCAGCGGCAATACCGGCATCGCGCTGGCGATGGTGTGCGCGGCACGCGGCTACCGCTGCATCCTCACCATGCCCGAGACGATGAGCGCCGAGCGCCGCATCCTGCTGCGCGCCTACGGCGCCGAGCTGGTGCTCACGCCCGGCAGCGAAGGCATGCTGGGCGCGATCCGCCGCGCCGAAGAACTGGTGGCAGCCAATCCCGATTACTTCATGCCGCAGCAGTTCAATAACGAAGCCAATCCCGAGGTGCACCGCCGCACCACGGCCGAAGAGATCTGGCGCGACACCGACGGCCAGATCGATATCCTGGTTGCCGGTGTCGGCACCGGCGGCACCATCACCGGCGCCGGCGAAGTTCTCAAGTCGCGCAAGCCGGGCCTGCAGGTGATCGCGGTGGAACCGGATGCGTCGCCGATGCTCTCCAGGGGCATTAAGGGGCCGCACCCGATCCAGGGCATCGGCGCCGGCTTCGTGCCGGCCGTGCTAAATACCGCGGTGTACGACGAGATCGTCACCGTCAAGGCGGACGATGCGTTTTCGACGGCGCGCCGCGCGGCGCTCGAGGAAGGATTGCTGGTGGGGATTTCGTCGGGCGCCGCGCTTTGGGCTGCTGCCCAGGTGGCGGCGCGGCCTGAGAATGCCGGCAAGATGATCGTCACGATCATTCCGTCGTACGGCGAGCGCTATCTCAGCACCGCCCTGTTCGCCGGGCTGGCGACTTAATCGGATCCGCGTGGGTTGCGAGCAACCCACCCTACACGGGCTGGCGACATCATCGGATCCGCGTGGGTTGCGAGCAACCCACCCTACGCTGGCTGGCGACATCATCGGATCCGTGTGGGTTGCAAGCAACCCACCCTACGCAGGGTGGACACCGGTCGTCGCACGGTTGTCGGTGCGGCGACATGCCGACGCGGGCTTTAATGGTCGTGCGTGCCGTGCAGCGCGCAATCATGCACGGTCGTGCCTTGCTCCACCTGCAGCGTGCAGTGGTGGATCGCAAACTTCTGCTTGATGCCGGCGACGATCTGGTCGAGCGCCTGGTCGCCCGGATAACCCTGCGGCATGACCAGGTGCGCCGTCAGCGCCGTCTCGGTGGTACTCATGGCCCAGATATGCAGGTCGTGCACCTCGCCCACTCCTGCCAGCGCGGCCAGGTGCAGCTGCACCTGCTCCGGATCGACATTGGCCGGCACGGCGGCCAGCACCATATTGATCGATTCGCGCAGCAGTCCCCAGGTGCCCATCAGGATCAGCAGCACGATACCGATACTGACGACAGGGTCGAGCCAGGTCCAGTCCGTGCCCATGATGGCCAGGCCCGATACCAGCACGCCGGCCGAAATGGCGGCGTCGGCCGCCAGGTGCTGGTAGGCCGCGCGCATATTCAGGTCATGCTTGCTGCCGGACATGAACAGCCAGGCCGACATGCCGTTAATCACGATGCCGATGCCGGCAACGATCGACACCAGCAAGCCGGCCACCGGCGCCGGGTGCGACAGGCGGTGCACCGCTTCCCAGGCGATGGCGCCGCAGGCCAGCATCAATAGCAGGGCGTTGAGCAGGGCGGCCAGGATCGACGAGCTGCGCAGGCCGTAAGTAAATCGCTGGCTGGGCGCGCTGCGCGCCAGCATGGCGGCGCCCCAGGCCAGCATCAGGCCCATCACGTCCGACAGGTTGTGGCCGGCGTCGGCCATCAGCGCTGTGGAGTTGGCGATGAAGCCGTAGGTGAATTCGATCGCGACGAAAGCGGCATTCATGCCGATCGCCAGCGCAAACGCGCGCCGATTGCCGGCCGGGTCGAAGTGGTGGTGGCCGTGGTGGCCGTGGTCGTGCCCGTCGTGCTGCCGCCCGTCGCGGCCGTGGTCGTGGTCGTGGCTCAAGGTTTCTGCATCTCGGCGGTGATGGTGTTGCGCGTCTTCTGGTCCAGCTTCTGGATCACCTTGTTGAGCTTCTCATGGTTCTTGATGGCCGCGCTCTGTTCCGCCGTCAGCTCGCGCGCCTGCACCACCGGTGCCGGGATCGCCGCGGGCTTGAACAAGATCGCCTGGCCGATCAGGACCAGCAGCGCGCACAGCACGGCGGCGCCGCCGGCAACGGCCAGCAGGCGCTTTTCCTGCAGCGGCGGCGGTGGCGGCGGTGGTTCCGGGGTCTTGTTGCTGCGCTTGCGGCTGGTGCCTGGGGGCGCCGCCTGCAGCGCGCTGGCCTGCACCGCCAGCTCGCGCGTGGCTTCGTCGAGCAGGGCCACGTGGCGCTCGACCGCTTCGGCCAGCACCGCTTCGTTCAGTGCCACCAGCGCGAAGATCGGGTCGTCGATGTCGATCCTGACACCGGTCTTCTCGAACACCAGGCTGCGCAGTTTTTGCTGGTCCATGGGCTTACCAGGTCACGTTGTCGAGTTGTTCGAACAGGTCGCGGAACACGACCTTGATGCGTTGCTTTTCCATCACGTTGAACTTGTCGCTTTCCTTGACTTCGGCCGCGGTCAGGCGGGCCGTGTTCATCTTCTTGATGTCGGCGCCGAAGGTGTCGGCATTGCGGGCGGTGAGCACGACGCGGCCGCACACGCGGTCCTTGTGCTCGGCATAGGCGTTCGATTCCGTGAACAGCTTGCCGCTGGCCGATTGCAGCAGGCCGAAGTGCTCGTTCTCCCACAGCACCAGCGGCACATTGGTCGACTTGGCGGTCGACACGAAGCCCATCGCGGTGTCGTGCAGCGTGTCGCCGCCGCCGACGATGGTGTGGATATAGACTTTGCGGCCCGAGTCCTGCAGCAGCGAGAAGCAGTCGTTCTCGATCAGGTAGCCCATCAGTGGCGAAAAGGTGTTGGCGCCATTGTCGATGACGCAGTTGCCTTCTTCTTCAAGGATATCGATCATCAGCGCGTCGAAGCGTTTCGGGTCGATGTTGCGGGTGTCCGTCATGACCGGCACGTGCTTGACCTCCATCGCCTTGTAGCGCGAGAACGTGGCGTTCTCCTGGTCGGTGTCGTAGCAGCGCAGTTTTGCTTCGTCCCTGGGCGCAATCCATTGGGCCAGGATGGTCGACACCAGCGTCTTGCCGATGCCGCCTTTGCCTTGCAGGATGAAGTGAACCGTGTTTTGCATCAAATAACTCCTCGTCGAAGCCGATCAATCTACCAGCCTTGCCCTAATGGCACAAGCCATGGCCCTGGTCGGGGGGCGGCGGCAGGCCATAGCCGTCGTAGCTGGCCTCCAGCAATTGCCAGGCGTAGCCGTCGGCGGACAGGTGCAGCCTGAGCACGCCGGTGCGGCTATTGTCGCGCATTTCGCTGTTGGGTTTGCTCAATAGGAAGGGCGACAGCTGGGCGCCGCCGGTGCCGACGACGAACTGGCGCATGCCTTTGGTGTCGTCGCGCACGCCATCGGCGTCCTGCGGGGCGAAGCGCTCGTAGTCGTGGTCGTGCCCGGCCAGCACCAGTTCGGCGCCCGCCGCCTGCAGTATGCGCCACGCATCGCGCATGCGCGCGCTGCTGCCATGGCCGCCCGAACTGTACAAGGGGTGGTGCCAGTAGGCCAGCGTGCAGCGCGCCGGATGCGCCGCCAGCTCGGCCTTGAGCCACTCGAGCTGGGCCAGGTGGGCGTCCGGCGCCAGGTTGCTATTGAGGGAAAACAGGCGCCACTGGCCCAGCTGGAAGCTGTAATAGCCCTGGCCGGCGCGGGCGCCGAAGTAGCTGAAGTAGCCGCTGGCGTGGCCGCCCGCGTATTCGTGGTTGCCGGGGGCAGGATAGGTGATGGCCTTGAAGCGGCCCCAGGTCGGGTCGTAGCAGTCGGTGAACTCGGCCAGCCGGCCGACCGGGTAGGTGTTGTCGCCCGGCGTCAGCACGGCCGTCCGGGCCGGATCGTCCGCCATGGCGCCCGGTGCGGCCGCCTGCATGGCGATATCGGCCTCGATGCGCAGGGCGGTGGCGAGGGCGCCGGCAAACTGCGGCGAACGCCCGCGGCAGGCGGCGATGTCGCCCGCCGCGTAGACGACGGCGTCAGCGGCCTGCGCCGGTGCGGCCAGGCCGGCGGCACTGGCCGGGCTGGCCTGCGCCGGCGTGACCAGCGTCGCCAGCGTCGCCAGCGCAGCCAGGCCGCTGCGCGCCGGGCCAAGGTGCGCCAGGCGCCGAATGCTCAGCACGCCCGGCAAGCTATTCGATGAAGCGCAGCAGACCCTGCAGCGCATGGACGACGGTTTGCTCGCGTACTGCCTGGCGGTCGCCGGCAAACACCAGGCGCTCGGTGTGGGTATGGTCGCCATTGGTCCAGCCGAAGCAGACGGTGCCGACCGGCTTGCCCGGCACTGCGCCGGTCGGGCCGGCGATGCCGGTGGTCGACAGCGCAACGTGCGCATTGCTGTTGGCCAGAGCGCCTTCGGACATGGCGGCCGCCACTTCCTCGCTGACGGTGCCGTGCTGGGCGATCAGGGCGGCCGGCACGTCCAGCATTTCAGTCTTCGAGGCGTTCGAATAGGCCACAAAGCCGCAGTCGAACCAGCCGGTCGAGCCGGCGATTTCAGTGATGGCCTGGGCCACGCCGCCGCCGGTGCACGATTCGCCGGTGGCCAGCAACAGGCCGTTCGCTTGCAGTGCCCGGCCCACTTGGGTTGCCAGGTCGATGATTTGATTCGTCACGTCAAGCTCCTTTACGCAGATATCAGTAGTATGCAACAAATACGCCGCCGCGCCAGTGAAATACTCTGCCCTGCCGCAACCTTGTTCTGACTTATTAGGCAATATTGTGTTGCCTAATCAGCAAGGTGTTCGAAATCCATGGCACTGCAAGGTTGAAATCAGTATGCTTCCTATTTAACGCTCAATTGTACGCATCCGGCAACGGGGGAAACGTGAAAACATGGAAGGCTTTGCGGCGCGCCATGGTCGCGCTGGCGGTGGTGCCGTGCTGGCCCGCGTTGGCGATGCCCAACAGCGACATGCTGGCCGACATGTCGCTCGAAGAACTGGCCAATATCGAAGTCACTTCCGTTTCCAAGCGCTCCGAGCGCCTGTCCGGCGCCAGCGCCAATGTCTATGTCATCCGCGCCAACGACATCCGGCGCGCCGGCGCCACCACGCTGCCCGAGGCGCTGCGGCTGGCCCCCAATCTGCAGGTGGCCAGGGTCGATTCGCGCAACTACGCGGTGACCGCGCGCGGCTTCAACAACCCGTTCGAAAACAAGCTGCTGGTGCTGGTCGACGGGCGCACCGTCTATTCGCCGCTGTTCTCCGGCGTGTTCTGGGACGCCCAGGACGTGGTGCTCGAAGACATCCTGCGCATCGAAGTCATCAGCGGCCCCGGCGCCACGCTGTGGGGCGCCAATGCCGTCAACGGCGTCATCAACATCATCACGCGCAGCGCGGTCGACACCGGCGGCACGCTGGCCACGGCCGGCTTCGGCCCCGACCTGCGCAACGCCACCGCGCGCTACGGCAAGGCCGACGGCGACAGCGCCTGGCGCGTCTACGGCAAAGCCGCCGAGATCGACGACAACGTCAATCTGCGCGGCGTCAATACCAGGATGGGCATGCGCCGCAGCCAGGCCGGCTGGCGCTACGACGGCGGCACGGCCGGCCAAACCACCACCGTGCAAGGCGATGCCTACCAGGGCCGGCTGCACCAGCCCAATACGCGCGACATCGCCACCAGCGGCGTCAATGTGCTGGGACGGATCGTGCGGGCCCAGCAAGGCGGCGCGGAACTGAGCCTGCAGGCGTATTTCGACCAGACCCGGCGCGACCAGCCGAATGCCTTCGTCGAACGCCTCAACACCTTCGACGTCGAGCTGCAGCAAAGCTTTGCGCCGCTCGGCCGCCACGCCATCGTGGCCGGCGGCGGCTACCGGCTGGCCGACGACCAGGTGGTCAATGCGGCCGGCTTCGCTTTCCTGCCGGCCACGCGCAGGCTGCGCTGGGCCAACCTGTTCGTGCAGGACGAGGTCAAGCTGGGCGACACCTTGCGCGTCCATGTCGGCATGCGGCTCGAGCACAACAGCTATACCGGCAACGAGATGCTGCCCAGCGCCAGCCTGGCCTGGCAGGCCGCGCCCGACCACTTCCTGTGGGCCCAGCTGGCCCGCGCGATCCGCGCGCCGGCCCGCATCGATGCCGACTTCCATTCGCCGGCCAGGGCGCCGTTCACCATCGGCGGCGGGCCGGACTATCGATCCGAAGTGGCGCGCACGCTGCAGCTCGGCTATCGCGGCCAGCCATGGCCGGACCTGTCGCTGGCGGCCACCGTGTATGGCACCGACTACGACATGCTGCGCACGCTCGAGCCCAATCCGGACGGACCGGCGGCCGGCGCCTTCGTGTTCCTGAACAAGGCGCATGGCAGCGGCGTCGGCCTTGAGCTGTCGGGCAACTGGGACGTGCTGCCGCGCTGGCGCCTGTCGGGCGGCTGGACCAGCCAGCGGCTGGCCGTCAAGCGCGACGCCGACAGCCGCGACGTCTCCGGCGCCACCAACCTGGCCAATAACGACCCGAGCGCGTGGGGCCAGCTGCGCTCGTCCATCGACCTGTCCGACAGCCTGCAGTTCGACCTCACGCTGCGCCGTGTCGGCGCGCTGCCGACGCCGCCGCTGCCGGCCTACACGGCGCTTGATGTCCGCCTCGGCGGGACCGTGGCGCGCCAGCTTGAGCTATCCCTGATGGCGCAGAACCTGTTGGCGGCCGGCCACACCGAGTTCGGTCCGGTGGCCAACCGCACCGCCTGGGCGCGCGCGCTGTTCGGACGGGCCACGTGGCGCTTCTGACGCAGCGCCGCTGGCGCGCCATGGCAGGGCGCTGCTGCTGCATGCTGGCCCTGCTGGCCGCAGGCGGCGCGGCATGGGCCGAGGGCGCTCTGGTGGAACGCCAGGTCAAGGCCGCCTACCTGTTCAAGTTTGCCAGTTTTGTCGAGTGGCCCGAGGGCAGCTTCGCCCAGCCGGGCGCGCTGCTGACGATCGGCGTGACCGGCAACGACGCGCTGGCCGAGCAGCTCGACTACGTGGTCGCGGGCCGCTCAATCAACGGCCATGCGGTCGCCGTGCGCCGCGTGCGGCGCGGCGACAAACTGACCGGCGTCCATATCCTGTTCGTCGGCGGCGGCGACCGCGCCGCCAGCACCGAAATGCTCGAGGCGGCCCGCAGCGGTTCGGTGCTGACGGTGTCGGATACGGCAGAGACGTTCGCGCTGGGCAGCATGGTCAATTTCGTCATCAATGACGAGAAGGTGCGCTTCGAAGTCGCGCTGCGCAGCGTCAACGCCGGCCATCTGCGCATCAGCGCGCGCATGCTGTCGGTCGCCACCCGCGTGCTGCCGGGAGGTGGGCCGTGATCGCGCTGCGCTCGATCCGCCAGAAGCTGGGCTTTGTGGCGCTGCTGACGACGCTGGTGTCGCTGATCCTGTCGGTGTTGCTGATCGTCGGCTACGACCTGCGCAACTACCACCGCACGCTGCTGGCCGATATGGCGACCCAGGCCGAGCTGCTGGCCCACATGACGGCGCCGGCCCTGAGTTTCGACGATGCCCGCCTGGCGGCCCAGAACCTCGGCTCGCTGCGGATCCGCCCGCAGGTGCGGGCCGGCGCCATCTACGATGCGCGCGGCAAGGTCTTTGCCTCCTATCAGGCCGACGGCGAGCGGCGCGCCCCGCCCGCCGCACCGGGGGCCGAGCGGCTGGCGGTCGGCAGCGATGAACTCGAAGTGGTCAAGCTGATCGTCGAAGACGGCGAAGTGCTCGGCAGCGTCTACCTGCGCGCCGAGTACGCGCTGTCGGCGCGGCTGGTCGACTACCTGTCGATCGCCGGCCTGGTCACGCTGCTGGCAATGCTGGTCGCCTTCCTGCTGGTGCGCCGGCTCGGCCGCATCATCACCGCGCCGGTGCTGGCCATCGCCGACATCGCCCACGAAGTGGTCGAGACGCGCGACTACTCGCGCCGCGCGCCGCGCATCAGCGACGACGAGGCGGGCGACCTGGTCGACGCCTTCAATGCGATGCTGGCCGAGATCGAGCGCGAGGCCGGCAAGCTGGGGCGGGCGCGCGCCGAAGTCATGCAGCTCAACGAGCAGCTCGAGCGCCGCGTGCAGGACCGCACCATGCAGCTCGAGAATGCCAACGCCGAACTGGCGGTGGCGATGGAGGCGGCGCGCAATGCCAGCGCCGCCAAGTCGACCTTCCTGTCGTCGATGAGCCATGAGCTGCGCACCCCGCTCAACGCCATCCTCGGCTTTGCCCAGATCATGGCGTCCGATGCGCTGCCGTCGACGGCGCAGCAGAAGAAGGACTTCGCCGGCCATATCCTCAAGTCGGGCCGCCACCTGCTGACCCTGATCAACGAGATGCTGGACCTGGCCAAGGTCGAGTCGGGCACGGTGACGCTGTCGATGGAGCCGGTCGGGCTCGAGGCGGTGCTGTCGGAATGCCGCAGCATGGTCGAACCGATCGCCAGCAGCCGCCAGGTGCGCCTGCTGTTCCCGCAGGCGGTGCCCGACATGGTGGCGGCCGACCGCACCCGCCTCAAGCAGGTGCTGCTGAACCTGCTGTCGAATGCGATCAAGTACAACCGCGAAAAGGGCGTGGTGGTGGTGTCGATCCACGCCGCCGCCAATGGCTTTGTTCGGATCGCGATCCAGGACACCGGCCAGGGGCTCGCGCCCGAGCAGGTCGACAAGCTGTTCGAACCGTTCAACCGGCTGGGGCAGGAGTACGGCGAGGAAGAGGGCAGCGGCATCGGCCTGGTGCTGACGCGCCGGCTGGTCGAGATGATGAAAGGCAGCATCGGCGTCTCGAGCAGCCTGGGCGTGGGCACCGTGTTCTGGATCGAGCTCGAGTCGGCCCAGGCCAGCACGGCGCACGGCCTGGTGGAGATGTCGGTCGAGACCGACTTCGGCGCGGGCGCGCGCTCGCGCCGCCAGCGCACCGTGCTGTATGTCGAGGACGATCCGGCCAACCTGAAGCTGGTGCAGGAGATCATCGGCTTCCGGCCGGAGCTGCGGCTGCTGTCGGCCGGCGACGGCCTGGCCGGGGTCGAGATGGCGCGCGCCAACCTGCCCGATGTGATCCTGCTGGACCTGAACCTGCCGGTGTTGAACGGCGTGGAAGCGCTGCGCATGCTGCGCGCCGATCCGCGCACCAGCAGCATCCCGGTGATCGCGCTGACCGCCAGCGCAATGGCGTCCGACGTCGAGGCGGGCCTGGCCAGCGGCTTCTTCCGCTACCTGACCAAGCCGATCAATATCGCCGAACTGAGCGCCGCGCTGGAAGCGGCCTTCGAAGCGAGCCACAAGAATGAAGCTGCCTAGCAGCCTGTCGGACTTAACGGAATCGGTCACGAAATCCGCCTGACCGGGCCTCGCCCAGCCGAATTCCTGCCTCGATTCGTTAAGTCCGACAGGCTGCTAGCTGGCCGAAGTCACGGTAGGGCGGGTAAATATTACCCACGCGTGAAGCCGGCATCTCGCTGGCGTCACCCGTGGGTCAGTGCCTTACCGACCCTGGCTTCCTGTCCTTACCTGCCGCGCAGGCTCCTAGCCGAAGTGGTCGAAGCCCTTGACGTCCAGTTGCAGGGGCTGGCCGCCGGCGTCGACGTAGCGCAGGCCGGGCGCCGGCTCGATCTGCCCGACCCGGGTGACCGGGGTGGCGCAATCGGCGCCGGCCGCAACGATGGCGGCGCGCTGCGACGGCGGCGCGGTAAAGCACAGTTCGTAGTCGTCGCCGCCGGCCACGGTGAACTTGCGGCGCAGGGCGCGCGGCTGGCGTGCCAGCACCGGGCCGGCCGGCAGCGCGTCGACGTCGAGCCGTGCCCCCACCCCGGACGCCTGCAGGATGTGCCCGAGGTCGCCCACCAGGCCGTCGGAGATGTCGAGCGCGGCATGGGCCAGGCCGGTGCCGGCCAGCGCCATGCCGAGCGCCAGGCGCGGGGTCGGCAGGTGCATGCGGGGCGCCGCCTGCCGCAGGCTGGCGCAATCGAGCGGCACTTCGCCGAGGTAGCCGGCCAGCGCCAGGCGGGCGTCGCCCAGCGTGCCGGAGATCCAGATGTCGTCGCCGGCCTTGGCCGCGTCGCGCCGCAGCGCCCGGCCCGGGGCGATCTGGCCGAACACGGTGATGCAGATGGTCAGCGGGCCGCGCGTGGTGTCGCCGCCGATCAGCTCGCAGTCGTGCTGGTCGGCCAGGCCGAACAGGCCGGCTGCAAAGCCCGACAGCCAGGCCCGGCCCGCTTCCGGCAGCGCCAGCGCCAGCGTGAAGGCGGTCGGCTCGGCGCCCATCGCCGCCAGGTCCGACAGGTTCACGGCCAGGCACTTGTGGCCCAGCATGAACGGGTCGGCATCCATGAAGAAGTGGCGGCCCTCGACCAGCATGTCGGTCGACACGGCCAGTTCCTTGCCGGCCTGCGGCGCCAGCAGCGCGCAGTCGTCGCCGATGCCCAGCACGGCGCGGCCGGGCCGCGCGCGCTGGAAGTATTGTCTGATCAGGTCGAATTCGGAGAGCATGCGAAATTGTACTCGTCCTGCAGCTGCTTGCGCAGGGCCGGGCTGAACGGTGCCAGGCCGAAGCCGCGCAGCGCGCCCTGGCGGTCGACGAAGCGGGCGATGGTGTGCGGGGCGTCGCTGGCGTCGACCCAGCTGCCGTCCAGGCCGCTCGGGGGCGGCGCCAGCGCCAGCCTGCAGCTGGCGGTCTTGACGATCACCGCATCCTGCCCGAGCGCGATGGCGGTCGGCGTGCCGGCCAGCGTGCGGGCAATTGCGCGCGCCGCTGCCAGCAGCGGCGCCACATAGGGCAGCACGGCGCCGCCGTCGTATTCGGCGCAGTCGCCCAGCGCGTAGACGCCGGGCGCGCTGGTCTGGCCGTAGGCGTCGACCACGATGCCGCGCCGCGTCGCCAGTCCGCTGGCGGCGGCCAGCGCCGTGTCCGGCCGCAGCCCGACGGCCGAGATGACGACGTCGGCTTCGACGGTGCTGCCGTCGGCCAGCTCCAGCTGCAGGGCGCCGCCGTGGCGCACGGCAGCGCTGGCCGTGGTGCCGAGGCGCAGCGCAATGCTGCGGCCCTGCCAGGCCCGGGTCAGCGCCTGCGACAGGCTGGGCGCGGCCAGCGCGGCCAGCGGGCGCGGGTTGGGGTCGACCAGCGTCACGTGGTGGCCGGCGCCGGCCAGGTCGTCGGCGAATTCGCAGCCGATCAGGCCGGCGCCGAGGATGGCCACGCGGGCCGGCCGCCCGAGGCTGGCCAGCCGGGTGCGCAGCTCGGCATAGTCGTCGAGGTGGTTGACTGACAGCACGTCGGTGGCGCCGCTGCCGGCCAGCGCCAGCCGGATCGGCCGGGCGCCCAGCGCCAGCACCAGCGCGCTGTAGCGGAAGGCGCCGGCGCTGGTGGCGATGGTCCGGCTGGCAGGGTCGATCGCGCTGACGCTGGTGTGCGGCAGCACGGTCGCCTTGAGCTGGGCGGCCATCGCCAGGGCGCTGGCGGCCAGCAGGTCGGGCGCATCCTTGCCGAGCGCGAAGGCGTTCGACAGCATCGGCTTGGCATACGAGCCGGCGCCGTCGCGCGCGATGATCCGCAGCGGCCGTTCGGCGTCGTGCTTGCGCAGCTCGCGCGCCAGGTGATAGGCCGCCATGCCGGCGCCGACGATGATGACCGGATCGATGGCGGGCTTCACAGTTCGACCATGTCGAAGTCGGCCTTGGCCACGCCGCAGTCCGGGCAGGACCAGTCGTCGGGGATGTCGGCCCAGCGGGTGCCGGCGGCGATGCCCTCGTGCGGCAGGCCGGCCTGTTCGTCGTAGATGAAGCCGCAAACGATGCATTGGAAGGTTTTCATGGTAGTCCTTATGGAGGTCGGTTGAAGGGACGGGCCGGGTTCAGGCCGTTGCCTGCAGCTTGTCGAGGGCGGCGCGGTAGTGGTTGGCGTGACGCTCTTCGACCTTGGCCAGCGCGGCGAAGCGCTTGGCGGCCACGTCGAGGGTGCGCTTGAACTGCTCGGCGTGCTGCTTCGACTCGGCGATCTGCTCGTCGTATTCGGCCACGGCTGCGGCATTGCCTTCCTCCACCGCCAGGTGGCGGAATTTGGGGTACATCTCGGTGTATTCGTAGGTTTCGCCTTCGATCGCGATGGCCAGCGCGCGGGCCGGGGTCAGCTGGTCCTTCGGGTACAGCAGGTCGAGGTGGCCGAACGCGTGCGCCACTTCCTGCTCGGCGGTCGCCTCGAAGGCCTCGGCCACCTCGGTGGCGCCGGCGGCGCGCGCCAGCCGGGCGAAATAGCGGTACTTGATGTGGGCCATTGACTCGCCGGCGAAGGCCGATTCGAGGTTGGCGACGGTGACGGAAGTGCTGGGGTTGGCCATGCTGTTCTCCTGGTGTGATTAATAAACGCAATCGGTGTGAGAAGAATCATAGCCAAAACAGATAAATTAATAAAATTGATTGTTTGCATCGAATCGATAGTATTTAACGTTGTCGTACGACTTATGGATAATACGTAGCACGGCAACGGGAGTGCTCTGCTAAAATCATTAGCCCCGAAGAACTGATAGGAAGGTTTGACAGCATGGATTCGTCATCGGACAAAAAAGAAGAACTGCGCCAGCAGCTGCGCCTGGCAGCCCTCGAATACCACGAATGTCCCCGTCCCGGCAAAATCAGCGTCACTCCGACCAAGCAACTGCTCAACCAGCGCGACCTGGCGCTGGCTTATTCGCCCGGCGTCGCCGCCCCCTGCGAAGAAATCGTCAAGGATCCGGCCAACTCCTATAAGTACACGGCGCGCGGCAACCTGGTGGCCGTCATCACCAATGGCACCGCCGTGCTGGGCCTGGGCAATATCGGCCCGCTAGCGTCCAAGCCCGTGATGGAAGGCAAAGGCGTGCTGTTCAAGAAATTCGCCGGTGTCGACGTGTTCGACATCGAAATCAACGAGTCCGACCCGGACAAGCTGGTCGACATCATCGCTTCGCTCGAGCCGACCTTCGGCGGCATCAACCTGGAAGACATCAAGGCGCCTGAATGCTTCTACATCGAGCGCCAGCTGCGCTCGCGCATGAAGATCCCGGTGTTCCACGATGACCAGCACGGCACCGCCATCATCGTCGGCGCCGCCATCATCAATGGCACCAAGGTGGTCGGCAAGGACCTCAAGCAGTGCAAGCTGGTCGTGTCGGGCGCCGGCGCCGCGGCGCTGGCCTGCCTCGACCTGATCGTCGACCTCGGCTTCCCGATCGAGAACATCTTCGTCACCGACCTGGCCGGCGTGGTCTACCAGGGCCGCACCGAGCTGATGGACCCGGATAAGGAACGTTTCGCCCAGGCTACCTCCGCGCGCACGCTGGCCGAAGTCATCGCCGGCGCCGACATCTTCCTCGGCCTGTCGGCCGGCGGCGTGCTCAAGCCCGACATGGTGGCGCGCATGGCCGACCAGCCGCTGATCCTGGCGCTGGCCAACCCGACCCCGGAAATCCTGCCCGAGGAAGTGCGCGCCGTGCGCAGCGACGCCATCATCGCCACCGGCCGCTCCGACTACCCGAACCAGGTCAACAACGTCCTGTGCTTCCCGTATATCTTCCGCGGCGCGCTCGATTGCGGCGCCACCACCATCACGCGCGAAATGGAAATCGCCGTGGTGCATGCGATCGCCGAACTGGCCCATGCCGAGCAGTCCGACGTGGTCGCCTCGACCTACGGCATCAAGAACCTGTCGTTCGGTCCCGAATACCTGATCCCGATGCCGTTCGATCCGCGCCTGTTGATGCAGATCGCCCCGGCCGTGGCCAAGGCCGCGCAGGATTCGGGCGTGGCGACGCGCCCGATCAAGGACCTGCAAGCCTACGCCGAACACCTGCAGCAGTTCGTCTACCACAGCGGCACCTTCATGAAGCCGCTGTTCCAGACCGCCAAATGCACGCCGGCCGAGGCCAAGCGCATCGTCTACGCCGAAGGGGAGGACGAACGCGTGCTGCGCGCGGTGCAGGTGGTGGTCGACGAGAAGCTGGCGCGCCCGATCCTGATCGGCCGCCCGGATGTGCTCAAGACCCGCATCGAGCGCTACGGCCTGCGCCTGAAGGCCGGCGAACACTTCGACATCGTCAATCCGGACAACGAGCCGCGCTACCGCGACTACTGGCAGACCTATTACGAGATGACGATGCGCAAGGGCGTCACCCAGGAATACGCCAAGCTGGAAATGCGCCGCCGCCATACCCTGATCGGCGCGATGGCGATCAGGAAGGGCCACGCCGACGGCATGATCTGCGGCACCTTCGGCACCACCAACCTGCACCTGCACTATATCGACCAGGTGCTCGGCAAGCGCGACGGCGCCCACGTGTACGCGGCGATGAACATCCTGATCCTGCCCGAGCGCCAGCTGGCGCTGGTCGACACCCACGTCAACGAGAACCCGGACGCGCATCAGCTGGCCGAGATCACCATCATGGCGGCCGAGGAGATGAGCCGCTTCGGCCTGCATCCGCGTGCGGCCCTGCTGTCGCACTCGAACTTCGGCTCCTCCAACAGCGAATCGGCGCAGAAGATGCGCGCCGCGCTGGCGCTGGTCCAGCAGCGCGCCCCGCAGCTGGAAGTGGACGGCGAAATGCATGGCGACACGGCGCTCGACTCCAAGCTGCGCACCGCGATGATGCCGCACTCGACCCTCAAGGGCGACGCCAACCTGCTCGTCATGCCCAATATCGATGCGGCCAATATCGCCTACAACCTGCTCAAGACGGCGGCCGGCAACGGCATTGCGATCGGCCCGGTGCTGCTCGGCTGCGCCAAGCCGGTGCACGTACTGACGCCGTCGGCCACGGTGCGCCGCATCGTCAACATGACGGCGCTGTGCGTGGTGGACGCCGTGTCGGAGCGCTGAGTTCCGCCGGCGCCGGCCCCAATTGACAGACATCAACAGGCTGGTAACAAGTGGTAAGTGCGCGCCACAACGGGGCGCACTTGGCGGATAATAGCCGGGTAGGTCAGTTGCCAATAGGCAGCTTGGCAGTTTCCGCAAAAAAAGCTCCAGGCGCGTCTTCTGTTACAATCGCGGGTTTTCACCAGCCAGCAGGCTGCCCCATCACCGGCCGCCGGCCGGCTTTTATGAATACGTGACCATGCAAATACCAAAAAAAGCCGTCATTACAGGTATCACCGGCCAGGATGGCGCCTACCTGACCCAGCTGTTACTGGAAAAAGGCTACCACGTCGTCGGCACCTACCGCCGCTCCAGCTCCGTCAACTTCTGGCGGATCGAGGAACTGGGCGTGGCCGCTCACCCCAATCTGCAACTGGTCGAATACGACCTGACCGACCTCGGCTCGTCGGTGCGCCTGATCGAATCGACCCAGCCTGACGAAGTGTATAACCTGGCGGCCCAGAGTTTCGTCGGCGTCTCGTTCGACCAGCCGCTGGCCACGGCCAGCATCACCGGCCTGGGCGCGGTCCACCTGCTCGAGGCGATCCGCATCGTCAATCCGAAGGTCCGCTTCTACCAGGCGTCGACCTCCGAAATGTTCGGCAAGGTGCATGCGATCCCGCAGGTCGAAGACACTCCGTTTTACCCGCGCAGCCCGTACGGCGTGGCCAAGCTGTATGCACACTGGATGACCGTGAACTACCGCGAATCCTACGGCATCTTCGGCGCCTCGGGCATCCTGTTCAACCACGAGTCGCCGTTGCGCGGCCGCGAATTCGTCACCCGCAAGATCACCGACACGGTCGCCAAGATCCAGCTCGGCAAGCAGAGCCTGCTCGAGCTGGGCAATCTCGACGCCAAGCGCGACTGGGGCTTTGCCAAGGAATACGTCGACGGCATGTGGCGCATGCTGCAGGCCGAGCGCGCCGACACCTATCTGCTGGCCACCAACCGCACCGAGACGGTGCGCGACTTCGTCTCGATGGCCTTCAAGGCGGTCGACATCCAGCTCGAATGGAAAGGCTCGCTTGAAAACGAAACGGGCCGCTGCAGCCGCACCGGCAAGCTGCTGGTCAAGGTCAACCCCCAGTTCTACCGCCCGGCCGAAGTCGAACTGCTGATCGGCGACCCGTCCAAGGCCAGGCGCGAGCTGGGCTGGGAAGCGAGCACCACGCTCGAGCAGATGTGCCAGATGATGGTCGAGGCCGACCTGCGCCGCAACGAGCTGGGTTTTTCCTTCTGATATGAGCAACTCCGCCAATGAGGGCGCAGGCAAGCGGGCCTTGATCACCGGCCTGCACGGCTTTACCGGCCGGCACCTGGCTGAGGAACTGCGCGCCGCCGGCTACCGCGTGTTCGGCGCCGACCTGGTGGCTGCCGGCGGCGAGATCGACGTGTTCAGCGTCGACCTGTGCGACCGCGCCGCCGTGGCCGCGCTGATCGACCAGGTGCGGCCGGACGTCGTCGCCCACCTGGCCGGCATCTCGTTCGTGGCCCATTCCGATTCCGAGCTGGTCTACCGCGTCAATATCGTCGGCACCCGCAACCTGCTCGAAGCGCTGGCGGCCTGTCCGCACAAGCCTGAATCGGTGCTGCTGGCGTCGTCGGCCCATATCTACGGCAATGCCGACGTCGAGCTGATCGACGAGAGCCTGGCGCCGTCGCCGATGGGCGACTACGCCGTCAGCAAGCTGGCGATGGAATACATGGCGCGCCTGTGGAACGACAAGCTGCCCATCACCATCGTGCGCCCGTTCAACTACATCGGGGTCGGCCAGCACGAGAACTTCCTGCTGCCCAAGATCGTGTCGCACTTCCGCCGCGAAGCGCGCTCCATCGAGCTGGGCAACCTCAATATCGCGCGCGACTTCTCCGACGTGCGCGTGGTCAGCCAGGTCTACCGCCGTCTGTTGCAAGGGGCCACGGCCGGCCAGAGCTTCAACATCTGTTCGGGCCGCGCCCACTCGCTGGCCGAGGTGCTCGCTTGCATGGCCGACATCGCCGGCTACCAGATCGACGTCAAGGTCAACCCCGCCTTCGTGCGCGACAACGATGTACTGCGCCTGACCGGCAACCGCGCCAAGCTCGATGCCGCCATCGGCGTGATCGAACCGATGCCGCTGGCCGACACCCTTCGCTGGATGTATCTGGCGTGAGCCGACTGCGCGTCGGCCTCGGTACGACCATGATGGAATCGTTCACCGGCGACGGCAGGCTCGATGGCATCGGGGTCTACACCCAGGCGCTCAAGCGCCATCTGCCGCAGGCCGGCTGCACCGTTGAACCCTTCTCCTACCCGCACTGGCGCGCTGCGCCGCTGGAAAGCAGCGTCGGCCGCCTGATGCCGCAGTCCTTCGAGACCGCTTCGCTGGTCGACCTGCTCACTCCCAGGGTGCACCGGGTACACATGCCGGTCGACCTGTTCCACGTCACCGACTACCGCATCGTGCGCATGGACTGCCCGGTGGTGGCCACCCTGCACGACGCGTTGCCGATCAAATACCCCCAATGGTGCAGCACCCGCCTGCGCGGCGCCAAGAACTGGCTGCAGGTCAAGGCGACCCGCAAGGCCGACCATGTGATCGCGCTGTCGCACTTCGCCATCGACGAACTGGTCGAGTGCTTCGGCATCGACCCGCAGCGGGTGAGCGTGGTGCCGTGCGGCGTCGACGAAACCTGGCTGCAGGCGCCCAGTGCCGAGGCGGTGGCGGCGACGCTGGCCGAGCATGGCCTGCGGCCGGGCTACTACCTGTTCGTCGGCACGCTGCAGCCGCGCAAGAACCTCGAGCGCCTGCTCGACGCCTGGCTGGGCCTGCCGGACGCGCTGCGCGCCGAGCGCGCGCTGGTGATCGTCGGCAGCGCCGGCTGGCGCTGCGAGTCGCTGCTGGCGCGGCTGGCTGCGGCCACGGAAAATGGCGAGAACCTGGTCTGGCTGAGCGCCCTGGCCTGCGAAGAAAAGCTGCGCCATGTGTTTGCCGGCGCCGGCGTATTCGTGTTCCCTTCGCTGTACGAAGGCTTCGGCATCCCGGTGGTGGAGGCGTTCGCCTCCGGCGTGCCGGTGGTCGCCTCGAACACCACTTCGCTGCCCGAAGTGACGCGCGGCGCGGCGCTCGACGTCGATCCGCTGTCGGCCGGCGCGATCGGCCAGGCCATGCTCGACCTGGCGCAGGATGGCGCATTGCGCGCGCGCTGCATCGAGGCCGGTCATGCGCGCGCCCGCGAGCTGACCTGGCAAGCCACAGCCCGTGCCACTGCGGCGGTGTATCATGCTGTCCTTTCACACTGATTTCGCCCGATGCGCGTCCTCCACTTCTACAAGACCTACTATCCCGACAGCCTCGGGGGCGTAGAGCAGGTCATCCGCCAGCTGTGCGTCGGCACCGGCCGGCTGGGCGTGACCAATGACGTGCTGACCCTGACCCGCTCCAAGCTTGATCCGGTGTTTGAGTTCGAGGGCCACACCGTACACCGCGTGCCGCTCGACTTCGAGATCGCCTCGACCGGCTTCTCGCTGGCGGCGATCCGCGCGCTGTCGCGGCTGGCCCAGGACGCCGACGTGGTGCATTACCATTTTCCGTGGCCGTTCATGGACCTGGCCCATTTCGCTGCGCGCATCAACAAACCGAGCGTGGTGACCTACCACTCCGACATCGTGCGCCAGCGCCACCTGCTCAAGGTCTACCAGCCGCTCAAGCATCGCTTCCTGCAAAGTGTCGACCAGATCGTGGCGACCTCGCCCAACTACATGGCCTCGTCGCCGGTGCTCGAGCGCTTCCGCGACAAGACGCGGGTGATCACCTATGGCCTGGATAAGGACATCTATCCGCAGCCGGAACCGGAGCGCCTCGAACACTGGCGCCGCGAGGTCGGCGACAAGTTCTTCCTGTTCGTCGGTGTGCTGCGCTACTACAAGGGCCTGCACATCCTGCTCGACGCGGTCGCCAATTCTGACTACCCGGTGGTGATCGTCGGCGCCGGCCCGATCGAGGCTGAGCTCAAGCGCCATGCCCAGCGCCTGGGCCTGACCCACGTGAAGTTCGTCGGCGCGCTGGATGACCGGGACAAGGTGGCGCTGCTGACGCTGTGCTACGCACTGGCATTCCCGTCGCACCTGCGTTCGGAAGCGTTCGGCATTTCGCTGCTGGAGGGGGCGATGTACGGCAAGCCGATGATCTCGAGCGAGATCGGCACCGGCACCACCTACATCAATATCGATCAGCAGACCGGGCTGGTGGTGCCGCCGTCCGACCCGCAGGCCTTCGGCGAGGCGATGCGCACGCTGTGGGATAATCCCGCCCTGGCGCAGGCGATGGGCCAGCGCGCCGCGGTCCGCTTCCAGCAATTGTTCACCGCCTCGCAGATGGCGGCCAGCTATACCTCGCTGTACCACGAGCTGGCCGGGCGCGCCGCCGTCGCTCAGGGCAGCGCCTGGCCCAGCCTCCCTTGAGCCAGGCTGCCGGGCGAGGCTGATGTTTCCGGCGGGCAAAGTGTATTCTATTGCATGCAGGCTCGCGACCAACAAGCCGCCCGCCGCCACGCTGGCGCTGGCCTTAACGGGCGCACAGCGCTACCATGTCCGCTTGCACCCAACCACCTTCCGACCCCATGCCCAAGAACAAACGCCCCACCCCCCGAAAGTCGAGCCAGACGCTCGAGGACAAGGATGACGCCTTGCCGCAGTCGCTGGCCGACCTGGCTGTGGAGCTGGTCGAGCGCGAGGACGGCGGCCTGGAACTGCCCGAAAAGGAAGTGGCGCTGCAAAAGCTGATCCGCAAGCTGCTGCAGCAAAAGAACGACGAAGTGCTGTACGACGCCGTCGAGCGCGCCAAGTATGCCGACGTCGACGCCTACCAGTACCTGCGCGGCCATATCGAGGAAGCCAGTTCCACCGTCGTGGTGCGGCGCGAAGGCAAGCCGGCGATGGAGATCAACGCCTTCGTGGTGCCGCTGTTCGTGCGCAGCACCGGCGGCCTGATCGAAAACGACGGCTTTTTCGACGCCGACGCCTTTGCCCACCTGGTGCAAAGCTTCCAGCAGGGCGGACTGGAGAGCGAGCAGGCCAAGGTAGTGCTGATCAACCATGCCTACGACCTCGGCGAAATCGACCGCATCACCTACAGCCACCTGGGCGCGATGGTGCGCGACGCCTATGCCTCGATGACCGAAAAGAAGATCGTCGCCACCCCGGCGCTGGACGACAGCATCGTCGGCTGGTCCGGTGCAAGCTTCGGCGCCGACGACATCGCCGTCGAGCTGCGTTTCCTGCTCGGCTTCGCGCTCAAGCGCGAGGACGATCCGTTCTACGCGGTGCCGCGCGACGAAGCCGCTGCCGACGCCTACTTCAGCGAGCGCATGGCGCGCTACCAGCGTTGGACCGGGCAGGCGGCGCCGCTGGTGCGGCGCCTGATGGCGGCCGACCCGGAGTCGGTCGACATCAACTTCCTGTACCAGGACCTGTTCCATGGCGGCAAAGAGCAGGGGATGGCGGAATATGCGATGCTGCAGATGATGGCCGACATCAACCACGCCCTGCGCGAGTACAAGACCGGCCCGGACCAGGTACGCGCCATCGTCGGCCCGACCGACGTGCGCGACGCCATGGTGCTGCGGGTGAACCTGTACGCGCGCGCCGGCGGGGCCCTGCTGGCCACATCCGACAAGCCGCTCGAGCTGGCCGCCGACATGCAGGTCGAAGTCGACGACATCTGCGACGCGCTCGCCACCATCGGCATCGACAGCGTGGCGGTGGCGATGAAGTTCGACCGCGACGGCAAGCCGGTCGATCCGCAGGACTACGATCCGCGCCGGTAATTGCGCGGCAGCCCGCTTGCCGGGCTATTCGATGAAGATCACCGACGGATTGATGTTGTTGAGGATGTCTTCCTTGATTTCGGTGTTGTAGACACCGGCCTTGAGGATCACGCGCGGGGCGTCGAGGCCCCGCAGGACCGACGGCGAGTTGACCATCAGGCTGGTGCCGTACAGGCGCCGCCCCTGTTTGTCCTTGTTATTGTCGAGCAGGCAGATGATGCGACTTTCGTCGAGCCCGAAGCCGAGCAGGGCCTGCGAAAAGATGTGGGCGCCGAACAGGTAGACCGGCCCGGTCGTGCCCTGCAAGTCGGCATTGATCTGCGCGATCAGCTTGTCGTGGTAGGCCACATAGTCGTGGTAGGCCTGCTTGTTGGCGGTGTACATCGCGCCCGGCAGGACGGACGGCTGGACCGACGGGTCGCGCACCGCAGCATAGAAGATGCTGTGGTCTTCCATGAACAGTTCCTTCTTGAGCAGGGCGAAACCGTGCTTGGCCAGCAGATGTTCCACATAGGGCTCGGTCAGGAAAATCGTGTGCTCAAAGTTCATGCAGCTGGTGTAGCAGCGCTCGAGCCATACCTGCAGGTTGGGCAGCGAGAACAGCAGGTGCTGGCCTGGCTGAATAAAGCCGGCCAGGTGGCGCATGAACTGGTCGGGGTCGTAGATGTGCTCGAACAGGTGGGAATGCACCACCGTATCGACCGGGCGCGGCGGCATGAAGCTGTCGTCGAAGAAGCCGTTGATATAGGTGGCGTTGCAGTCGACCACCGGAGCCGGGTTCGGTTCGACGATGGTCCATTCGATGTCGGCAAGCTGCTGGTACTCGCGCGCCAGCAGGCCGCTGGCGCCACCCACTTCAAGCACCGCGCCCGGCTGGTACTGGTGGACGAAGGCGGCAAAGCTGCGGTGGTGGCGCTCCCACATGGCGCCGACCGCGCCGGCCCCGTGCGCAGCCGGATACAGCACGTCGAGCGGCAGCAGCTGGCGCAGCTGGATCAGGCCCGAGCTGCGACTGATCCACCAGTCCATGTCGGCGTACAGGTCGCTGTCCTGCGGCTGCTCGACACAGCCCATGAAGACCGGGAAGCGCTTGAATGTATGTAGGGGTTCCAGGTCATCGCTGCCGGTGACGGCGCAACGATCGCGCAAAATTGTATCCATTTTCTCGTTCCTTCAGTGTGGTGCCCGTCTGGGCAGTCAATTCGGTGCTGCGTCCGTTACATGGCGCCGGCCAGCCAGGCAGGCACGCTGGCACGCTCCATCGCCAGGCGCTGTGCCAGTTCGTGTTCGGTAAAGGCAAGGACGGCGTCATCGTCGAGCTGGTTCAGGGTCGCAATCTGCTGGCACATGACCGCTTCGCGCTCGGTGCCCTGCATTTGCGCCCATTTGGCGTTCTTGGCGTGCAGGAAATCGAAGTCGAAGTACTTCAGGTGCACGATCACGAAGCCCGGCAGCACGCTGGACGGCTCGTAGCACAGGTGGTTGCCCGGCGTCCAGCTGGTCGGCACGCTGCTGATCAAAGGGCGCGCCAGGCCCTTGGTGCCAGTGACAAAGTGGCTGCGCTGCCGGCACAGGCTGCCGTCGAAACGGAACGGCGCCTCGCTGGCGCGATCATGCACCGCTTCGAGCGCCAGCTCCGGCAGGTAGGTGCCGGGCGCCAACTGGTCGAGCGCCGCCAGCAAGCCGCCTTCGACGGCCAGCAATTCGTCGGCGTCGACCTTGATCACCCACTGGTGGCGCATCAGCAGGAAGCGCTGGAAATGGCCGTGCGACTGCGCGAACTCGACATGGTCGACCGCCACCGCCGGCATGTCGATCACATTGGTGGCCGGATGCAGGCGCTTGCAGCTGCCGTCGGTGCTGCCGTTATTGAGCACGTACAGGTTCTGGTGGCCAACCAGCGCGCCATAGTAGCGCTCCCAGTACAGCAGCATGTCGCCTTCATTGAAGGCCTGGGTGAACACCGCCACCTTGGCACCCTTGGCGGTGGATGGGCGCACCCGGCAGTTGAAGGCCAGCGGGTCGAATGCCATATTCATCAGGCGGTTCGAGAACCGGATCTCTTCCCCATGCCGGAACTGGCCTTCAACCATGAAGCCCACCTTGCCGAAACCATAGCTGGGCATCAGCTGCTTCATCAGGTGCTCGGCCGACATCGACGGCACCATCCGGTCGCCGAAGTCGAAGGCGATGTACATGGCGTCGACGTGGCCGATCGTGCGATCCTCAGGCCCGCCGCCCAGCATGAAGCTGAGCACTCCGCCATTGAGCAGATCGAACGGCACCGCTTGGTCGAACTGGACCGTCAGGCATTCGCGCGGCATGAAAATATCGAAAAGGGCCATCGTGCCGGCGCCTGCCTAAACGGTGCCGGCGAACCAGGACGGCAGCGCGGCGCGTTCCATCGCGAAGCGCTCGGCCAGCTCGTCGACCGTGTAGCGGTGGATCTGTTGCTGGTCGAGCGCGTTGAGGATCGCGATCTGCTTGCAGGTATTGGACTCGCGCTCGGTCGCCTTCATCTGGGCCCATTTGGTGTTCTTTTCGAGCAGGAAATCGAAGTCGAAGTATTTCAGGTGCACGATGATGAAGCCGGGCAGGACCTTGCTCGGTTCGAAGCACAGGTGGTTGCCGGCGGTCCAGCTGGTCGGCACGCTGCTGATCAGGGGCCGGATCAGGCCCTGGGTGCCGACCACATAGTGGCGGCGCTGTTCGTCCAGCTTGCCGTCGAAGCGGAACGGCGCTTCGCCGTCCTTGTCATGCACCGGCTCGAGCGCCAGTTCGGGGAAGTAGGTGCCCGGCGCCAGGCGCTTGAGCGTGGCCATCAGGCCGCCCTCGATTGACAGCAATTCGTCGGTGTCGACCTTGATCACCCATTCATAGCGCATCAGCAGGAAGCGCTGGAAATAGCTGTGCGAATGGGCGAACTCGAAATGGTCGACCCTGACCGGCGGCATCTTGATGACGTTGGTCTTTGGATTGAGGCGCTCGCAACTGCCGTCGGTGCTGCAGTTATTGAGCACATACAGGTTTTCGTAGCCGACCAGTTCGCCATAAAAGCGCTCCCAGTACAGCAGCATTTCGCCTTCGTTGAAGGCCTGGGTGAACACGGCGACCTTGGCGCCCTTGTCGCTGAACGGGCGGCAGTGGCGGGACAGGCGCAACGGGTCGTAAGCCATATTCATCAGGCGGTTCGAGAACTGGATATCTTCCACATGGCGGAACACGCCGTCGATCAGGTAGCCGATCTGGCCAATGCCGAAGCTGGGCATCAGTTCCTGCATCATGCGCTCGGCGGCAATCGTCGACAGCAGCTTGGGACCTTGCTCGAACTGGATATATTGCGTCGGGCATTCGCGGAACACGAAGTTGCCGTTGGCATCGTTGATGCGCACCACGATCTGCCCGTTCAACAGCAGCTCGTTGGGGATGTCGGCGTCGAACTCGATGGTCAGGCGGGCGAAATGCAGATTGATGTCAATTAGTGCCATGTTGCCAGGAGTCCTCTTTGTTGAGTGTTTCGGCCAGCATCGACTTGCCCAGTGCATAGAGCAGGTGGCAGTACGGTGCGTGGTGCAGGGCAGCAATGTTCAGGTAGATCAGCGCCGTCAGCGTGACCACCTTGCGCACGCTATAGCCTTGCTGCGCCAGCCAGTCCTTGAAGCGGCGTTCGCAGTCGACCAGCAGCTGGGTGCGGTGGAAGTCGAACCGCACCGCCTGTGGTGTGACGTCGGCCCGGTAATGGTCGCGCGCGATCAGCGGGTGGCTGATGATCAGACCGTGCAGCAGCTTGGCCAGGTCGTAATACACATCGCCCACCGTCAGCGAGCCGCCGAAGTCCTGGCGCCAGTCGAGGAAGGTGAAGGCCTGCTCCGGTTCCGACCACAGGATGTTTTCAAAGTGGAAGTCGCCGTGGAAGCGGCCGGCCAGGCCGTCGGCCAGCCCATCCCAGTCGACTTCGGCCAGCAGCGTCGCCAGCGGCGGCATCGGCACGCCATTGATCGGGGCCGTGTTGTCGCTGGTCTGGAAATTGTCGTAGTAGAGCGCGACCCGTTCCAGCGTCTTGTCCTTGTAGAACTTCATGCACTGGGCGCGGAACGCCGCCTGCGCCTGCGGGTCGAGGTCGGCGCGCTGCCAGAAGCCGGCGCAATGGCGCAGCAGGCGCTCGAACAGCGGCACGTCGGCCACCTCCGACATCACTTCGCCACCGACCTTCGGGTAGCGGTACATATTGCTGCGCGCACCGTCGACGGCGGGCACGAAGCCGGCCAGCGCGCCGGCCCGCTGCACGCGGCGGGCGATGAACTGCTGGTCGTCGGAAAACTTGATGACCCGTTCGCCGACGAACCAGATCGCTTCATTGGCCTTGGGCAGGATATTCGGGGCGCCCGCTTCGGCATAGGCGAGGCGCGCCTGTTCCAGCGCGTCCGGGTTGCCGGTGTCGAACCACGTATAGCGGTGGGCCGCCACGCCGCTGCCGAGCAGGGCGCGCAGGCCCTGCGATTCGCCCGTCTCGATGGTGGCGCTGCCGCCGGCGTCCATCGCCGCCCAGAAGGCGCCGACATCGACGATGCCGGCCAGGCCGATATAGGCCGCATGGGTCGGCGCATGCCCGATGCCTTTTTCGCACAAGTCGGTGACGCGGCCGTTCTCGACCCGCACCGTGCGGTAGGGCGACAGGTCGGGCCGCTCGGCGCAGGCCATCCAGTTTTCACTCAAAGGCGGCAAGGCTTCGCGCACCAGAGTGTCGCACGACATGAACACGAACGGTTGTTGCAGGTAGTCGCGGCAAGCCAGCAGGCTCAGGCCCAAGCCGGAGCCGGGGCCTTCGAACGGCTCGACCTCGGCAAAGAAGAATTGGCGCTGCGGATAGGCCAGTTCGAGGAACTGGCGCACCAGGTGGCCCTTGTGGCCGAGCGCGATGACGAATTCGGCGTCGGGCGGGCATTGCTCGATCAGGTGGCACAGGGCCGGCCGGTTGGCGATGCTGACCAGCGATTTGTTCAGGAAGCGCGTTTCCTGGGCCAGCCGCGAACCGGTGCCGGCGGTGGGAATGCAGACCCGCAGTGTCATCCGGCGGCCCTTTGGTAATCGTCCGACAGGCGCACCACATCGTCCATCTCGGGCGTGCTGGCCTCGAGATAGACGCTGTCTTCGACCGCTTCCATGCGATGCACGATGCCGGGCACAATGGTGATGGTCTCGTCGGCCGTGTAGACGCGCGACGTGACGTTGTCCTGGGTGGTGCCGGAATAGATGCGCAACTGGCCGCTGAGCACGTAAATGGTTTCGCACTTGATGTTGTGGTACTGCATGCTGCAGCGGTGGCCCTTCCACATGGTGAGCTTTTTCATCATGTAGCGGTCATTGATTTCAATGACTTCTTCCTTGCCCCACGGTTTTTCGATGACGCGCATGGTGTGTCCTTAGATTTTGAATTGCTGGTATTCGGGGTGGAAGTCGAAGAAATGGTCGTAGAAGCCTTTGACGTATTGCTGCATCGACCAGCGGCTGTTGAAGCCGTATTTCCTGCGCATCCAGCTGCGGCCCTCGTCGACATACAGGCGCAGATTGTCTTCGTAGGCTTCGGTCTTGATCAGGTCGGCCTTGGTCAGCAGGTGCGACTCGTTTTCGCCGGCCGTCACGGCGGTGGTGATGGCGGCGGCCCAGTCGTTGGCATAGGCCTTGGCGATCAGTTCGCTCTCGGAACCATAGCCGCGGAAATTGCTGCCGTCGAAGACAAAATGCATGTGGTCCGGCTGCTCGGCATTGAGGATCGCTTCGACGAACTGACGGCGCAGCATCAGCGCGTTATTGTGGATGAACCAGAAATACTTGGTCGACTGCTCGGTGAGCAGCAGCTTTTCGCCCCAGCGCTCGGCGCATGGCGACAGGATGCCGAGGTGGGGGTGGCTGTCCATGATGGCCAGCAGCGGCGCCACCGTCGGCGACTTCTGGAACTCGGTGTCGTTGGTGAGCAGGAAAAAGGCGTCGTACTGCTCGAACTTGCCTTCCTTCCACAGCTGGCTCAGGCCGAAATTCATGCCGCGGCAATAGCGCAGGCCGTGGGTGCTCGCCTCGGGCCAGTCGGCCACCCAGCTGACGTCGCGCGCCAGGCGCGCCGGATCCGAGCCCGCCTCGACCACATAGAGGTCGGTGCAGTCGCCGTCATACTGGCGCACGTGGTCACACAGCGCATTGGTCACTTCGGGCAGGTTGCGATTGAGGATGATGGTGGCGACGCGTTTCATGCTGCACCTACGAGGCGGAAGTTGGTCAGGTAGCGCAGGATGCTGCGCTTGACGGCTTGCTTGAGATGGAGGTCGAGTTCGATCCCCTTGCGCGCCAGTGCGTGCGTGGCCTGCGCCTTCAGTTCGCCGCACACCGGGTCGGCAAACACGTAGTGGCCGGCAATGATGGCCCGCTCGCGGTCGTCGGCGGCGGTGTCCTTGAGCATCCACTTGTCCCACTTCCTGGACGCGTGGGCCAGTTCGATGAAGCGCCCGGCCTGCTGCTGCAGACCATTCTGTTCGAGCACGTCGAGCAGGGCCGTCGTCTCGGCCACGCCGAACTCGGGGGCGACATTGGCGGCGTGGATGCCGAGCCGCGGATGCCATTGCAGCGCCTCGTTGGAGACGTAGTCGGTATTGTGTTCCTTCATGAAAATGCCATGCCGGTTGCAGATCTCGATCATCTTCGGCAGCTGGATTTCGGCCGGGATTTCCTCCGCCACCCGGATCGGGCTGTCGAACGAGCCGACATTGCGCCGCTCCATGACGCGGGTGCCGGCCTGGATCACGACGAAGGATGGCTGCGGCAAATGGTTTTTCTTGCAGAACTGATGCACCGCGTTCAGCGTATAGCTCAGTTCCTCCTGCGAATTGGTGCTGCCGCTCTGCTCTTCGGTGCCGATCTCGAAGATCACTTCCTGGTCCAGTTGCTGGGCCTGGCTATGGCAGTATTCGTACAGCTCAAACACGCGGTTGAGCACTTCGTCGACGCTCGGCTGGCCGTGGATGTCGACGCTGGGGTCGATGTGCAGGACCTGGAAGCCCGCCTCGATGTCGGCCCGGTAGGAGCGCTTGGCCGACTCCATGGCCCGCCGCAAGCCCAGCCCGGCATCCTTTTCGCGCGTATTCTGCCACGGCCCGCCATGGTCGCGCGCCAGCAGGATCTTGCCCTTCTTGTCGCGGTCGATCACATAGCCGGCGAACTGGGCCGTGGTCCAGTTATTGACATAGCCACCGCCGAACTCGGCCGAGTCGACCTGGCGCCGGCTGGCGATCAGGAAGATCGGCACATCGTGCTCGTTGGCCAGTTCGATCGCGGCATCGACGCAGTTGACGCTCATCGGCCCGACGCCGAGCAAGGTGCAGCGCTTCTTGCGCATGAAGCTTTCAAGACGGTGGTGAATCATGACGGCGTTTCTCCGGCGTGGGGATGGTGGGAGTGGGTCGGCGCTTCCAGGTCGTAGGGGGTGAAGAAGCGCGCCATCAGGTGGATGCAGGCTTCGGCCACGGCGCGTTCGCCGCCGCTGCGCTGGGTAACGAAATGGGCGTGCTGTTTGGCATTCGGGTCGGCATTGGCCGGCGCGATCGCGTAGCCGATGTGGCGCATCACCAGGTGGTCGAAGATGCCATCGCCCATAAAGGCGACCTCGGCCAGGTCGTAGCGCTCGGCAATCCAGTCGAGCCGGTGGGTGGTGCTGACCAGGTCGAGCGCATAGCCCATATCGTCGACGATGCGTTTCTTGCTGATTGGCAAGCCGCGCTTGTCGCCGCTGATGAAGCGGATCTCGAGGTGGGGGCGCAACAGGCCCAGCGCGTCGCTGTCGTCGGCGCCGAAGACCTTCATGGCCTTGCCGTCTGCGCTATAGAAGAATTGGCCCGTCGTCATGACGCCGTCGACGTCAAGAATGAAGATGCGGGGCCGCTTGCTGGATGAATCGTCCAATTCCATTCCCATGCTATCCAAGGTAAGGATGCATTATGTGATGTAGCGGAAATTTTCAAAACTGAAAGTAGCGTTCAATTCGTTGCTCATTTGATAGCTTTGAAACCTGTCGGCCAGTATAAATTTACTGGCATCGTAGAAAACTAACCAATTATCACAGGACGGTCGACAGGGCGGCAGTGGACGGTCTTCGGCGCGAGCGGCGCGATGGGGAGGCGGGGGGGGAATGAAAAAAGCACCGGCCAAGGCCAGTGCTTTTGTTCGGTGTGGGTGGTGCCCGAGGCCGGACTTGAACCGGCACGCCTTGCGGCGGCGGATTTTGAGTCCGCTACGTCTACCAATTCCATCACTCGGGCGACGCGACGTATTATCGCCCATTTGGCCTGTTTCGGCAACACTTTACCGGGCTTGCCGTATTCGCCAGCGGGCGAACAGCGTATGATCCGCACTACCAATCCGCTCGCGCCGCCCGCCTGGCCGGCCTGCATCATGAAATACAAAAAGATCCGCGAAATCATCCTCGGCAAGGCGCTCGACCCGCTCAAGACCGAAACCCGCCACTCGATGGCGCTGGTGGCCTTCCTGGCCTGGGTCGGGCTGGGCGCCGACGGCCTGTCGTCGTCCGCGTATGGCCCGGAAGAAACGTTCAAGGCGCTCGGCGCCCACACCCACCTCGGCCTGTACATGGCCATCGCGACCGCCGTCACGGTGTTCATCATCGCGCTGGCCTACAACCAGGTGATCGAGCTGTTCCCGACCGGCGGCGGCGGCTACCGCGTCGCCACCAAGCTGGTCGGGCCGTATATGGGCCTCATTTCCGGCTGCGCGCTGATCCTCGACTATGTGCTGACGATCGCCATCTCGATCGCCTCCGGCGTCGACGCGCTCGCCTCGTTCCTGCCGCTCGGCTTCCAGCCCTACAAGCTGTGGGCCGAAGCCTTCTTCATCGCCGTGCTGATCGTGATGAACCTGCGCGGGCTCAAGGAGGCGATCCAGATCCTGCTGCCGATCTTCCTCGGCTTCGTCGTCACCCACCTGGTGCTGATCGTGTACGGCATCGTGGCACACGCGTCCTACCTGCCGCAGCTGGTGCCGGGCACGCTGGCCGAGACCAGCATGCTCGCCTCCGACATCGGCTGGATCGGCGTGGCCGGCATGCTGCTGCTGGCCTACTCGCAGGGCGGCGGCACCTATACCGGGCTCGAAGCGGTGTCGAACAACGTCAACCTGCTGGCCGAGCCGCGCGTGCGCACCGGCAAGATGACGATGCTCTATATGGCGCTGTCGCTGGCCATCACCGCCGGCGGCATCATCCTGCTATACCTGCTGTGGGACGCCAGGCCGGTGCCGGGCGAAACGCTCAACGCGTCGACCTTCAAGTCCATCATCGCCAGCATGGGCCTGGGTGGCCCGCTGGCCAACCAGGTCGCGCTGGTGGTGGTGCTGGCGTTCGAGGCCGGCCTGTTGTTCGTGGCCGCCAATACGGGCTTCCTGGGCGGCCCGTCGGTGCTGTCGAATATGGCGGCCGACTCGTGGGTGCCGCACAAATTCCGTTACCTGTCGACCCGGCTGGTGACGCAGAATGGCATCCTGGTGATGGGCATCGCCGCGCTGGCGATCCTGTTCTGGACCGGCGGCAAGGTGACGCTGCTGGTGGTGCTGTATTCGATTTCGGTGTTTCTGACCTTCGCCATTTCCCTGCTCGGCCTGTGCCTGTATTGGGCGCGCAACAAGGAGCCGGGCCAGAAGCGCAAGCGCCGCTTCCTGCTGTCGGCGGTCGGCTTCACCATCTGCGCCGGCATCCTGGCCATCCTGCTGGTCGAGCGCTTCACCGAAGGCGGCTGGGCCGCCGCCGCCATCATCGCGGCCATCGCGGCGCTGTGCGTCTTCATCCGCAACCACTACCGCGAAACCAAGCGCGCCATCCATTCGGTCGATGAAGTGTTCGAGCACCAGCCGTTCGGCCCCGGCGTCGATGCGATCGAGCCGCACAAGGACCACCAGTCGGCGGTGTTCATCGTCGGCACTTCGCGCGGCGGCGGCCTGCATGCCTTGCTGTGGGTGCTGAGGATGTTTCCGGGCCACTTCAAGAACTTCATCTTCGTCAATGCGCGCACGGTCGATTCGCATGCCTACGGCGGCGAGGGCGCGATCGAGGCGATGCGCACCGAGGCGGCCAGGACGCTGGAATTCTTCGTCGACTTCTGCCACAGCCACGGCATGGCGGCCGAGTCCTACCTGAGCTTCGGCACCGACGCGGTCGACGAGATCACCAAGCTGTGCGAGAAGATCAGCCTCGACTACCCGAATTCGATTTTCTTCACCAGCAAGCTGATTTTTTCGAGCGATAACTGGCTGACCCGCCTGCTGCACAACCAGGCGGCGCTGGCCGTCCAGCGCCGTCTGCACCTGGAGGGCTTGCAGATGGTGATCCTGCCGATGAAAGTGTAAAGGAGTCCGAATGAAGTCCGTCACCGCAGCAGCCACCATCGCCGTCGCCGGCGCGTTATCGGGCGCCGCCCAGGCCCAGACACCGGCCCCGGCACCCAAGCCGTGCGCCGGCCCCGAGTACCGCCAGTTCGATTTCTGGATCGGGCAGTGGGATGTGTTCGGCGCGAAGGGCAACAAGGTGGGCGAGAACCGCATCGAGCCGTTCGGCGACGGCTGCGCCCTGCTGGAGAACTGGAGCGGCGCCAGCGGCGTCACCGGCAAGAGCCTCAATATGTACGACGCGGCCGACAGGCAGTGGCACCAGTACTGGGTCGACAGCAGCGGCAGCCGCCTGCTGCTCGATGGCGGCCTGGTCGACGGCAAGATGGTGATGGCGTCGAGCGCGCCCGACCCGGCCAGGCCCGGCGTGACGACGCACCAGCGCATCACGTGGACCCCGAACGCGGACGGCAGCGTGCGCCAGCTGTGGGAGTCGTCCAGCGACAGCGGCAACAGCTGGACCACGGCGTTCGACGGCAAATACGTCAAACGGTAGGGTGGGCACCGGGTCGTCGCACGGTTGTTGGTGCGGCGACATGCCCACGCGTGAACGGCACGGAAAATCGGCTTCGTGGCCGGTTTCCGCGGACTCGACCGGCGTGTATCACCGCGTGGGCACGCAGCCCTCGGCGGTCCCGCCCACCCTACCGGTGGCGGAACAGCCGGAAGCGCTCGTCGCGGTCGGACGGGCGCCGGCCTTCCCACAGCAGGACCCAGTCCTTGCCGCGGTACTGCGGCAGGTTCTCGATCTCGTCGCGCAGCTTGACGCTGTCCTGCAGCAGCAGCAGCGGGCAGTTGCCGTCGTGCTCCAGGCCGGCGAACTTCAATTGCGCGAAGTAGGCGAACGAAGCGCGCTGCGCGGTGCCGACATTGGTGTCGATGCAGCCCGGATCGGCCGGCAGCTTGTCGGCGATCTGCTGCGCCACGCTGGCGTAGCTCTTGCCGTAATTGAGGTTGGGCAGGAACAGCGTCATCAACAGCACCCACAGCAGGATCAGCCCGCCGGACGACAGCACCACGGCGCGCCACAGCACGGACGGCTGGCGCGAGATGCGCCAGTGCACCAGCATGATCCAGCCGATGCTGGCCGCCGCCGCCACCAGCATCGCCACCAGCTGGAATTCCGGCTTGAAGCCGGGCAGCAGCTTGAGCACATTATGGGCTGCCTTGGCGGGCCAGCCGGTGAAGGTGGCGGACCAGAATAGCCACACCAGGCCGGCCAGCATGGTCAGCACCATGACCGAGAAATAGTCGATCGCATTGATGGCGCCGCGCTTCATGGTCGGCAGGCCGAAGGCGGCCAGGATGGCCAGCGGCGGCAGCATCAGCAGCAGGCGGCTCTGGTCCGGCACCGGGCGGCACAGCCACAGTAGCGTCAGCGTCAGCATGAAGGTCAGCGGCAGCACGATGTGCAGCAGGCCGCTCTGGCGGCGCCACGCGTAGACGGCCCACAGCGCAAACGGCCAGGCCGGCCAGAACAGCCAGATGCCGAACCGGAAATAGCCCGACAGCGAGGCCTGGGTCGGCAGCGCGAACTGCAGCGCCTGCGATGCCAGCCAGGCCGGCACCGGCGACTGGCCATAAGGCTTGGCCAGCGCGGCCGGCACCACCCACAGCCCCACCACCAGCAGCGCGCACAGCAGCGCGAAGCCGAGGTGGGCCAGCGAGCGCCCGACGGCCAGGCGCAGGAAGTGGCCGCAAACGAGCAGGGACACGGCCAGCGCGACGGCCGCGACGGCGTCGCGCGTCAGCGTCAGCGCGCCCAGCGCCAGGCCGATCAGGGCGGCATTGCGCCAGCCGGGCAGTTCGACATAGCGCACCGCGCGGTACAGCGAATAGGCCAGCAGCGCCACCTGCAGCGCGGCCGGCACCAGCAGGTGGCTGTGCCACAGCAGACCCAGCGAGCCGAGATAGATCAGCAGGGCGGTATCGGCCAGCGTGCGGCCATAGTCGTCCGGCTCGGGCTGGCCGCCGAAGGCCAGCCGCAGCGGCTGCGCGTCGGCGCGCCGGCCGAGGTGGTAGGTGGCGGTCCAGACCGACAGGGCCGACAGCAGGAAGATGAACAGGGACGAGGCGCGCGCCGCCATGACGTCGCCCAGCAGCGGGCCGAGCAGCTTGATGCACAGGGCGCCCAGCCAGAACACCAGCGGGCCGTCATCGACCTGGGCCAGGCCGGCGATATTGGGCAGCAGCCAGTCGGCGGCCGCGCCATGCGCCATCGTCCACATGATGCCGAAGCTGGCTGCGTCGTCCTTCCACGGATCGCGCCCGACCAGGCCCGGCAGGATGTACAGCAGGCCGAGGGCAAACAGGGCCCAGCGCGGCAGGGCGAGGGTGGCGGCGGCGGCGAGACGGACTGGCTTCATCAGTGTGGGTGGGGGTAGCGACGGTACAACGAAGTATCAGGGAAAACACGCAAAAAAGGCAGCCGAAGCTGCCTTTTTTTGCTGTGCGCAGCGAAAATCAGCCTGCAGCGACGTCGGTCTTCGAACCGACCTTGCCGAACTTCTGGCGGAATTTCTCGACGCGGCCGGCGGTGTCGACGATCTTGTGCTTGCCGGTGTAGAACGGGTGCGATTCAGCCGACACCTCGATCTTCACCAGCGGGTATTCTTTACCTTCGTGGGTGATCGTTTCGCGGGTCTGGATGGTCGAACGCGTGATGAACTTGAAATCGCACGACAGGTCGTGGAAGACGATTTCGCGGTATTCTGGATGGATATCTGCTTTCATGTTTTTGCCTAGGTTGGTTTGGTAGCCAAACAGCACTTCGTCGGTCGGTCCTGCCTCTTGACCCGATTGCCATTCACTTGCCAGGGTTGTACTGCGACCCGGGAGTATAAAAGAAAAGGGCGGCTCGCGCCACCCTTTTGTCATGATATTATCAAACAGTCAATGTCAATCAAGCGCCGCGGCGGTGCAGCAGGGAATTCGTGGGGCAAGCCCCACGCCTGCGGAACGACCTTGCCCTATATGGTAAGCTTCCTTGGAGGCACGCAGGTATTACCCGCCTCGCCTCATCATGTCGAAGAACTCGTTGTTGTTCTTGGTCGCCTTCATCTTGTCGAGGATGAACTCCATCGCTTCGATCTCGTCCATCGAGTACAGCAGCTTGCGCAGGATCCAGATCTTCTGCAGCTGGTCGGCCTTGATCAACAGTTCTTCGCGGCGGGTACCCGATTTGTTCAGGTTGATGGCCGGGTAGACGCGCTTCTCGGCCAGGCGGCGCTCCAGGTGCACTTCCATATTGCCGGTGCCCTTGAATTCCTCGTAAATCACGTCGTCCATGCGCGAACCGGTCTCGATCAGCGCGGTGGCGATGATGGTCAGCGAGCCGCCTTCCTCGATATTGCGGGCCGCACCGAAGAAGCGTTTCGGGCGCTGCAGCGCGTTGGCGTCGACACCGCCGGTCAGGACCTTGCCCGAGGCCGGGATCACGGTATTGTAGGCGCGCGCCAGGCGGGTGATCGAGTCGAGCAGGATGATGACGTCTTTCTTCATCTCGACCAGGCGCTTGGCTTTTTCCAGCACCATCTCGGCCACTTGCACGTGGCGCGTGGCCGGCTCGTCGAAGGTCGAGGCCACCACTTCGCCGCGTACCGAGCGCTGCATCTCCGTCACTTCCTCCGGGCGCTCGTCGATCAGCAGCACGATCAGCGTGCAGTCCGGATGGTTGGCGGTGATCGCGTGGGCGATGTGCTGCAGGATCACCGACTTGCCCGACTTGGGCGAGGCCACCAGCAGGCCGCGCTGGCCCTTGCCGATCGGCGCGATCAGGTCGATGATGCGGCCGGTGATGTTTTCCTGGCCCATCATCTCGCGCTCGAGGCGCAGCGGCTCGTTCGGGTGCAGCGGGGTCAGGTTCTCGAACAGGATGCGGTGCTTCGACGCTTCCGGCGATTCGCCGTTGACCTTGTCGACCTTGACCAGCGCGAAGTAGCGCTCGCCGTCTTTCGGGGTGCGCACTTCGCCTTCGATCGAGTCGCCGGTGTGCAGGTTGAAGCGGCGGATCTGCGACGGGCTGATATAGATGTCGTCGGTCGAGGCCATATAGCTGGCGTCGGGCGAGCGCAGGAAGCCGAAGCCGTCGGGCAGCACTTCGAGGGCGCCGTCGCCGTAGATCTGCTCGCCGGTCTTGGCGCGTTTTTTCAGGATCGCGAACATCAGTTCCTGCTTGCGCAGGCGCGCCGCGTTGTCGATGTCGAGGCTGATGGCCATCTCAAGCAGGGCTGAGACGTGCATGGCCTTTAGTTCAGATAAATGCATAGTGTGTCCCGTGACGGGAAATAAAGGTAGGGGAGGGAGTTGCGTGGACTACATGATGGCAGCGCGGGCGCGCTGCCATCGGGGTTTATCGCTGCTGCGAATCAGATATTGCTGTCGATGAAGGAGGTCAGCTGGCCCTTGGCCATCGCGCCCACCTTCTGCGCCGACATCACGCCGTTCTTGAACAGCATCAGGGTCGGGATGCCGCGGATGCCGAACTTGGCCGGCACGGCCTGGTTGGCATCGACGTCCATCTTGGCGACCTGGATCTTGCCTGCGTATTCCTTGGCCACTTCTTCGAGCATCGGCGCGATCGCCTTGCACGGGCCGCACCATTCGGCCCAGAAATCGACCAGGACAGGACGGTCCGACTTGAGGACGTCCGTTTCGAAGGATGCATCGCTGATGTGTTTGATATTTTCGCTCATGTCTTCCTCAATGTGAGGTGGGGGTAAAAGAGTGTCGGCCTTCCAATGCTGCAACACTAGTGTGGTGGCGCCGGGCGCACAATTCAATAGTGGAGTGGGGGCAAGAGGAGTTCAGGCGGGAATTTAGCCGAAATAATAACCTATTTTTTTAAAAGTGTCGTGCGCGGCCTCAAATTCTTGTGCGGGCCGTTCAGGCCGGACGGGCCGACAGGCCCGGCCCCAGCAGGTGCAGGGCCTCGGCCAGCGCCTCCTGGGACAGCGGCTTCCGGTAAGCGCCGATGACGTTCAGGCCATGGGCCCGGGCCAGCCGCTCGGCGGCGCGGCGCACCCCGGCGTCCATGCCCGACAGCAGCATCACCTGGCCCTTGTAGCCGGCCGTGGCCGCTTCCTGCAGGAATTCGATGCCATCCATGTCCGGCATCGACAGGTCGCACACCAGCAAGTCCGGGTGCTGCGCATGCAGCGTCACCAGCGCCGCCTTGGCGGACGACTCGGCCAGCAGCTCGAAGTCGCCCAGGTCGGCGAACATTTCGCCCAGCAAGTCGAGCATGAAGATGTCGTCGTCGAGGAGCAGGATGCGCAGCGGGCGGTGGGGGGCGGTCATGGTCGTGGTCAGGTTGGCGGGGCAACTGCCGCACCGTGCCGGGTATTATCGGCGCAATTAGCCGGAGAATTAATGCCTGATGGCAAATAAATATCGTTGTTGCTATAAGGATACATTATTCGTCGGATTAATTGTCGTTGGCAAAGGTCGTATTGTTCATGATTTGCTCGGTCACCAGCTCGAGCAGCGGCCACAGCCTGGCGGCGATGGCCTGGGCCTGGGCCACTTCATCGGACGGGTTCGACACCGGCAGCTTTTCCAGCGCCAGGCACAGGTCGGCCAGCCCGATCGCCCCGACCGTGCGGGCCGACGACTTGATGCGGTGGCCCAGTTCGCGCACGCGGGCGATGTCGCCGGTCTTGAGGGCGGTGTCGATGTCGTTGAAGCCGTCCTGGGTGGTCTCGAGGAACTTGAAGGCGAATTTGCGCACCTTGTCCTGGTTGTATGACAGCAGCTTGGCCAGGATCGACAGGTCGATGATGGCCGGGTCGCCTGCCAGCGAGCGGAAGGTACCCGCCACCCCCGCCTTGGGCGCAAGCGGGGGCGGCGCCACCTCGCGCTCGGGCAGCCAGCGCGCCACCGTCTGGCACAGCAGCGCCGGCTGGATCGGCTTGGTGATGAAGTCGTCCATGCCGGCCTGCAGGCAGCGGTCGCGGTCCTCGCTGGTGGCGTTGGCCGTCATCGCCAGCACCCGCAGGCGGGCCAGCTTCGGGTCCTGGCGGATGCGGCGGGTCGCCTCCAGCCCGTCCATGATCGGCATCTGCACATCCATCAGCACGCAGTCGAACTGGGCCTGGCGCAGCAAGTCGAGCGCCTCCAGCCCGTTGTTGGCCAGGCAGACGGTCGAGCCGGCTTCTTCCAGCATCTCGAGGGCGATCTGCTGGTTGAAGATATTGTCCTCGACCAGCAGGATGCGGGCACCCTTCATCGCCGCCAGCACCGCCTGCGCCTGTTCGCGCACGCGCTGCTGGGCCGCCATCCGGTGGGCCTGGTCGCCGGCGGCCGCAAGCGCGCCATCGAGCTTGCCGACGCGCGCGGTGAACCAGAAGCAGCTGCCGCGGCCTTCCATGCTGTCGACCCCGACGTCGCCCCCCATCAGCTGGGCCAGCTGCTTGCAGATCGCCAGCCCGAGCCCGGTGCCGCCATACTCGCGCGTGGTCGACGTGTCGGCCTGCTGGAACGACTGGAACAGCTTGTCCTTCTCGGCCTCGGTCATGCCGATGCCGTGGTCGCGCACCTCGAAGCGCAGCAGGCAGCTGTGCTCGTCCTGCTGCGCGATCCGGACCCCGATCGTGACCTCGCCCTTTTCGCTGAACTTGATGGCGTTGTTGGTGTAGTTGATCAAGACCTGGCCGATGCGCAGCGGGTCGCCCTGCATCGTGCGCGGCAGCTGCGGGTCGAGTTCGAACTCGAGCGTCAGGTGCTTGCTGGCCGCCTTCGGCGCCACCACCGTGGTCAGGGTCTGGATCACATGGTCGAGCGAAAATTCGACCATCTCGATCTCGAGCTTGCCGGCTTCGATCTTGGAGAAGTCGAGGATGTCGTCGATGATGCCGAGCAGGTGCTCGCCGGCGAAGCGGATCTTTTCGAGGTAGTCGCGCTGGCGCGGGTTGAGGTCGGTCTTGAGCACCAGGTAGGCCATGCCGATCACGCCGTTCATCGGGGTGCGGATCTCGTGGCTCATATTGGCCAGGAACTGGCCCTTGGCCATGCTCGCTTCCTCGGCCATCTTCTTGGCCATGTCGAGCTGCACGGTGCGCTGCTGCACGCGCTCTTCGAGGTGCTCGTTGAGCTCGCGCATCTGCTGTTCGGTGTGCTTGCTGGCCGTGATGTCGACCGTCATGCAGATCAGGTAATCCGGCTCGCCGCGTTCGTTGAAGACCGGCTTCTTCAGCGTGCGCAGGGTCTGATCGGCCCCCAGCACCGGGTTGAACAGGGTCTGGTCGTAGTCGATCAGGGCGCCGCGCTCGAACGCCTCACGGTCGCGCGCGTCGAACGCGGCGTGCTGCTCCTCGCTGTACATGCCGCCTTCCTGCAGCTGTTCCATGGAGTAGCCGAGCTGCTGCATGCAGGCGCCGTTGATCAGCACCAGGCGCCCGTCGCGGTCCTTGATCGATAGCCCGATCGGCATCATCTGGATGATTTCCTGCAGCCGCTGCTCGCCCTGGCGCACCGCGTCTTCGCTGCGCTTGTGGAAGGTGATGTCGGTCAGCGACGACACCACCATCGACACCTCGTCGTGGTCGTCGCGGATCGGTTCGGCGTTGACCGACAGCCAGCACAGCGAGCCGTCCGGCTGCTGCACCCCCATCACCACGTCGCGCACCGAGGTGCCGGTCGCCAGCACCAGCTGGACCGGGTGCTGGTCCGGCGCAAAGGCGCTGCCATCCTCCTGCAGCGCGGCCCACAGCTTGGGCGCGCCCGGGCCCAGCGCCAGCATGCGCGCGGCGGCGGCATTGTGTTCGATGATGCGGCCGTCGCGCCCCTGTACCACCAGGCCGCTGGCGACGGCATTGAACACCGAGGCGAGCCGCCCGTTCGAGTCGATCAGGGCCAGCTCGGCGGCGCGTCGGTCGCTGATGTCGGTCAGCATGGCCAGGCTGCCGCTGTGGCTGCCGTTGTCGCCGAAGATCGGGGTCGACGACAGCATCGCCCACAGGTCTTGCCCATCGCGGCGGCGGAAGCGGAAGTCGCCCGGCTCGCTCTGGCCGCCGTCGCGCGAGCGCGCCAGCTGCGCCATCACGGCGGCGCTGCCGGCTTCGTCGATGAAGCCGGTCAGCGGCTGGCCGATCATTTCTTCCGGCGTGAAGCCGAGCATCTGCGCCATGCGCGGGTTGACGAAGGCGGTGACGGCATTCGCGTCCAGCATCCAGATCCCTTCGGCGGCGGTTTGTACGATGCGGCGGTAGCGCTCGGCCGAGGCGCGCAGCGCTTCCTCGGCGCGCTGGCGCTCGCTGATATCGCGCAGCGACACGATGGTCAGGTTGTGGCCCTGCGACTGCATCGGCGTCAGGTTCACCTCGGCCGGGAACTTGCTGCCGTCGCGGCGGTAGGCCGTCACCACCCGGTTCGGCACGCCCATCTGCTGCACGCCGGGCGCCAGCTGGGTCGCCTGCATATCGGTCAGTTCAAGCAGCGGGTAGCCGAAGCTGCGCGCGCACAGCGCGTTGGCGAAGCGGATGCGGCCTTCGTCGCTGATCACCAGCATCGCCTCGGGCGAGGCTTCGAGCACGGCGCGGATGCGCCGCTCCTCGGCTTCCTTGCGGTCGCTGATGTCGGCCATGGTGCCGGTCAGGCGCAGCGGCTTGCCGTCCGGGTCGCGCGCCACCACCATGCCGCGCGTGAGCACCCATTTCCACATGCCGTTCTTGCAGCGCATCCTGAACTCGCTGGTGAAGCGCGGCTCATGCATCAGCTGCGGCCGGAAGAAACGGCTGATGTCGTGCTCGACCACGCTGCGGTCGTCCGGGTGCACGTGCTCGATCCAGTCGCTGGCGCTGACGCGGAATTCGTCGGCGCCATAGCCGAGCAGCTCCTTGTAGCGGTTCGACACGACCAGCTCGGACGGCTTCAGGTTCCAGTGCCACACGCCCTCGCCCGAGCCTTCCAGCGCGAAGCCCCACAGGCTCTCGAACTTGACCAGCTGTTCCTCGGTGGCGCGCAGGGCGGCCCGCTCGGCCCGCAGCGAAGCGGTCAGGCGCGCAAAGCGCACGGCAGTGCTGGCGGCGCCCAGCATCAGCAGCAGCGCCGCGGCCAGCCCGCCGTACAGCAGCGACAGGTCGCGCTCGGGCGCCTGGTACAGGAAGCCGTCGAGCGGGAAATCGGTCGGCAGCAGGCCCTGGCGCGCATAGGCGGCGGCGATGGTGCGCCAGCGCCCCGGGTTGCTGTAGCCCAGTTCGATCACTTCGGCGTCGAGCAGCAGTATGGTCTGGCGCGCCTCGAACATCAGGTGGTCGCGCGACAGGCGCTGCGGGTAGCGGGCCCGGATCAGGTCGACGATTTCGGCCGGGTGCTCCATCGCATAGCGCCAGCCGCGCAGCACCGCGTCGCGCATCGCGCCAGCGCGCGCCGGATGCTCGCGCAGCTCGGATTCGGTGGTAAACAGGTTGTCGCCGTAGAACTCGATGCCGTGCGAGCGCGGGCTCAGCACTTCGTAGGCGAAGTGGCTGCGCTCGAGCAGGTAGGGGCTGTCGGTCACATAGGTCGAGAACAGGTCGACCTTGCCGTCGACCAGGTCGCCCACGTCGTGGCTGTGGGCCAGCTGGCGCAAGCCGCTGAGCGGGGTGCCGTTGCGCTCGAGGTAGGTCTGCAGTTCGACGCTGTTGGGGCTGACCATGATCGAGCCGGACGGCGGCAGCGCCGGGGTACCGCCCTTGGCGCGCAGCAGCACGATCGGCGAATGCTGGAAGATGGTGGCCAGCACCACCGGCTGCAGGCCCTGGTGGCGGGCGATCAGCAGGTTATTGTCGCCGATGCCGTAGTGGGCGCGGCCCTTGAGCACGGCCAGCGTGCTGTCCTGGCCGCGCTGGGCCTCGGGCAGCACCACGTCGAGCCCGGCGTCGCGGAAGTAGCCCTGCTCCTGCGCCGCATACAGGCCGGCGAACTGGAACTGGTGCTGCCATTTGAGCTGGACGGCGACCTTGTCGGCCGCCGCGGCCGGCAGCGACAGCCACAGGCCGGCCGCCAGCGCGCAGGCGCAGCGCCAGTGCCGGAGCGACGGGACGGCAATCCGGGGACAAAGGAGGCGGCTCGGCGGCAAATGCAACCCTTTCGGAAAATCCGGGTAGACCTGGCAAAACTATAGCATCGAACATTGCATGAGTTCGCAAATGGAGATGCCGTGCGGCAAAAAATGCCTTTTTTACCACATCAGCCGAAGCGGCCCGCGAACTGGTAGCGCTGGCCCGGATGCCACATGGTGGCCACCGACGCCACCTGGCCGCCCGAGCTGGTCTGGCGCTTGAGCACCAGGCAGCACTGGCGCGGGGCGATGGCCAGCATGTCGGCCACCGCGCGCGGCGGCATCAGGGCTTCGATGCTGTAGGTGGCGCCGGCCAGCGGCGCGCTGGCGACCAGGTATTCATTGGGCGTGATGCGGGCGAAGTCCTGCGCCAGGTAGTCGGGCGCCAGGGTCGGGTTGACCCAGCGGTCCTCGACCTGGATCGGCACCGCGTTTTCGCAGTGGACGATGATCGAGTGGAACAGCTCGCTGCCCGGGGCCAGGCCGAACTGGGCGGCCAGCGCGTCGCTTGCGCGGCAAGACTCGAGCAGCTGCACGGTGCTGCTGTGTTCATGGCCGCGCGCGCGCACTTCGTCGGCGATGCTCTTGATCTCGACCAGCGTGGCCTGCACCTTTTGCGGCGCCACATAGGTGCCCGAGCCCTGCCGCCGGGTCAGCACCTGGTCGGCCGTCAGCTCGCGCACGGCGCGGTTGACCGTCATGCGCGACACGCCGAACTGCTTGACCAGCGCCTGCTCGGACGGAATGACCTCGCCTTCCTTCCAGCGCCCGGCAGCAATCTGGCCCAGCAGGTAATCCTTGATCTGCTGGAATATGGGCGTGCTTTCCTGGGAATTCTGGTCGTCCAAACGGCTCTCCGGGGGGGTAGTGTGAACCTGTCTAGTCCACTGGCGTAAAATTTGATTCTAGCATTTGGATTCAAAAGCAAGACCCGGAGTGTCCGGCGGCGCCGCCTGCCCTAAACTGTTTTACATGAAAACCGAATTGACCCCCATGACTCCAGGCCGCCCCTACCGCAGCGACCAACAACGCTGGGCCGCCGTGCAGGCGCGCGATGCGCAAGCCGACGGTGCCTTCTACTACGGCGTGTCGTCGACCGGCGTGTTCTGCCGGCCGTCGTGCCCGGCGCGGCCGGCGCTGCGCAAGCACATCCACTTCTTTGCCAGCAGTGCGCAGGCGCAGGCGGCCGGTTTCCGGCCCTGCCTGCGCTGCAAGCCGCTCGAGCCGCCGCTGGCCGAACGCCACGCCGCGCTGGCGGCGCGCGCCTGCCGCATGATCGAGGGGTTCGAGACGGAGCCGAACCTCGACCAGCTGGCCGCGGCCTGCGGCATCAGCCGCTTCCACTTCCACCGCATCTTCAAGGCGCAGACCGGGATCACGCCCAAGGCCTATTGGGCGGCGCAGCGCGCCCGGCGCCTGCAGCGCGAGCTGGGGCAGGCCGGCAGCGTGACCGAGGCGATCTACGCCGCCGGCTACAATTCGAGCGGGCGCTTCTATGCCGGCGCCGACGCCGTGCTGGGCATGACGCCGACATCGTTCAAGGCCGGCGGCAGCGGCAGCGCGATCCGCTTTGCGATCGGCGCCTGCTCGCTGGGCGCCATCCTGGTGGCCGCGACCGACAAGGGCATCTGCGCAATCCTGATGGGCGACGACCCGGACGCGCTGGCGCGCGACCTGCAGGACCGCTTCCCCAAGGCCGAGCTGCGCGGCGCCGAGCCGGACTTCGAGCAGGTGGTGGCCAAAGTGGTCGGCATGGTGGAAGCGCCGGAGATCGGCCTCGACCTGCCGCTCGACGTGCGCGGCACGGCCTTCCAGCAGCGCGTGTGGCAGGCGCTGCGCGCCATCCCGTCCGGCAGCACCGTCAGCTATGCCGAACTGGCCGCGCGCATCGGCCTGCCGTCGGGCGCGCGCGCCATCGCCGGCGCCTGCGCCGCCAACCCGGTGGCGGTGGCGATCCCCTGCCACCGCGTGGTGCGCAACGACGGCAGCATCTCCGGCTACCGCTGGGGCGTCGAGCGCAAGCATGCGCTATTGGTCCGCGAGCGAGCGAAATGAGCTATGACTGGCAGCAGGTCGGCCGCCAGCTCGATACCTTTGGATGCGCGCTGCTGCCAAAATTGCTGAGTGCGCAGCAGTGCGATCGCTATGTGGACAGTTATGCCGACGCCGGGCGCTTTCGCAGCCGCGTCGTGATGGAGCGGCACGGCTTTGGACGAGGGCAATACCAGTATTTTTCCTATCCGCTTCCGCCGCACCTGGCTCTACTGCGCGACACGCTGTACGCGCCTTTGGCCGATATCGCCAATCGCTGGCAAGCAGTGCTTGGCGTCGACACGCGCTTTCCGCCGTCGCATGCCGACTTCCTGGGGCGCTGCCACCTTGCGGGGCAGACCCGTCCCACTCCCTTGATCCTGCAATATCAGACTGGCGACTACAATTGCCTGCACCAGGACCTGTATGGCGAGCACGTGTTTCCGTTACAGGTGGCGGTGCTGTTGTCGCAGCCGGAGCGCGATTTCAGCGGCGGCGAATTCGTGCTGACCGAGCAGCGGCCACGCATGCAGTCGCGGGTCGAAGTCGTTCCGCTGGGGCAGGGCGATGCGGTTGTTTTTCCGGTCAACCAGCGGCCAGTCAACGGCAGAAACGGTCCCTATCGGGTCGCGATGCGACACGGTGTGAGCCGTTTGCGCTCCGGATCGCGCCATACACTCGGCATCATTTTTCACGACGCAGCGTAAGCACTCGCTCATGTTTGTTACACTCTCCACCTTGCTTTTGAATCCGTGGAGAGTCCGATGCCGTCATACCGCCTTGCCAGTGCCCTGTTGTTCCTTGCCGGCCTGCCGTTCGCGCAAGCGGCCACCGTGATCGACAACGTCAATGGCTACACCCTCAATGCCGGCAACGCGCTGGTGCGCTTCTCGTCGCTGGCATTCGACCACCAGGGCCGCATCATCGCCACCGGCACCGCCAGGGCGGTCGCCGCCAGGGCGCCCTGCGCCACGCATATCGACGCCGGCGGCAAGACGCTGCTGCCGGGCCTGATTGACGCCCATGGCCACATCTTCGGCCTGGGCACCATGCTCAGCCAGCTCGACCTGGTCGGCACCGCTTCGCTGGCTGATGCCTTGACAGCGATCGGCGCCTACGGCGCCGCCAATCCGCAGCATGGCTGGCTGATCGGCCGCGGCTGGAACCAGGAAATCTGGAAGCTGGGCCGCTTTCCCACTGCCGCCGAACTCGACAGCGCCGCTGCCGACCGCCCGGTATGGCTGGAGCGGGTCGACGGCCACGCCGGCTGGGCCAATACGCGTGCGCTGCAGCTGGCCGGCATCAAGGACGACACGCCCGACCCGGCCGGCGGCAAGATCATGCGCGATGTGAATGGCCGCGCAACCGGCGTGCTGATCGACGCCGCGATGGCCATGGTCGACCGCGTCCTGCCCAAGACCACCGAAGCCCAGTCGCGCGCCGCGCTCGACGGCGCACTGGCGCAAATCGCCAGCATGGGCCTGACCAGCGTCCACGACGCCGGCGCCGAAGTCGGGCAGGATAAGCTGTACCGCGACTATGCCGATCACGGCAAGCTCACCACCCGCGTCTACGCGATGGTCAGCGGCGTCGGTGCCGACTTCGACGCGCTGTCGCAGGCCGGACCGCTCAAGACCTATGGCAACGAGATGTATGCGCTGCGCTCGGTCAAGCTGTATTCGGATGGCGCACTCGGCAGCCGCGGGGCTGCCATGCTGGCGCCTTACAGCGACGAGCAGGCCAGCCGCGGCCTGCTGTTCCAGAAAGACGCCGCCATGCTGGCGCTGATGGACAAGGCGATGGCGCGCGGCTACCAGGTCAATGTGCATGCGATCGGCGACGGCGGCAACCGCCAGGTGCTCGACGCCTACCAGCAGCTGATCAGGAAGCACCGCAATGGCGCGCTGCGCCACCGGATCGAGCATGCGCAGGTGGTCGACCGCAACGACATCAAGCGCTTTGCCAGCCTTGGCATCGTAGCGTCGATGCAGCCGACCCATGCGACCTCGGACATGAACATGGCCGAGCAGCGCGTCGGGGCCGAGCGCATCAAGGGCGCTTACGCCTGGCGCACCTTCCTCAAGCAAAAGTCGCGCATCGCCTGCGGTTCCGATTTCCCGGTCGAGGCGAGCAATCCCTTCTTCGGCATCCATGCGGCCGTCACGCGCCAGGACGCCAAGGGCCAGCCGGCCGGCGGCTGGTATGCGAACGAGGCACTGACGGTCAAGCAGGCGCTGCGCTGCTTCACCCTCGACGCCGCCTATGCGGGGCACCAGGAAAAGAGCATCGGCTCGCTGGAAAAGGGCAAGTGGGCCGACTTCATCATCGTCGACCGCGACATCTTCACGGTGCCGCCATCGACGCTGCACGCCACCACGGTGCTGCAGACCTGGGTCGCAGGGCGCCAGGTGTTCGAGAAAAAATAGAGTGGGAGCTAGTGCAGTGCTGCGCAATTGTTGAAGCTATGCAAGCATGTCCTTTCTTGCCATACGTCGTTGCAAATCCTCGCGATAGGCCGGCTATCGCGAGGATTTGCGCCTGGTCTGGCAAAAAAATCCATCGCTTCCATCGCTCCTCCAATTACGAAGCACTACACTAGGAGTGGCTCCAGATCGCATCGAACTGCGCTTCGGTGCGGATGAAGCAGTCGACGATGTCCGGATCGAAGTGGGTGCCGCGCGCCTGTTCGATGATGTCGCGCGCATGCTGGTGGCTTAGCGCCTGCTTGTAGCTGCGCTCCGAGCGCAGCGCATCGTAGGCGTCGGCCAGCGCCATGATGCGGGCCGACAGCGGAATCGCATCGCCCGGCAGGCCATACGGATAGCCGGAGCCGTCCCACTTCTCATGATGGCACTCGACGATCTCCACCGCCATGCGCAGGAAGGAGCTGTCCTGGTGCTGTTCGGACACCGCCAGCAGGGTCGACGCCCCCAGCGTCGTGTGGTCCTTGAGCCTGTCGTACTCGGCGGCGTCGAGCTTGCCCATCTTTTGCAGCACTTCGTCAGGCAGCGCGATATTGCCGATATCATGCAGCGGGCAGGCCGCCACCAGCATGTCGATGTAGCTGTCGTCGATATTGCCAAAGCGCGCCATGCCCATCATGCCGGTGGCCAGCACGCGGCAGTAGTGCTGCACGCGCGGCAGGTGGCCGGCACTGCCCGCTTCGCGCCCCGCCGCCAGGTTCGCCAGCGCATAGATCGTGCTGAACTGGGCCTGCGACACCGCGTGCACTTTGTCCTTGACCATTTTCTCGAGGTGGATCGCGTACTGCTCGATTTCGTCGAGGTAGGATTTCTCCTGCCTGCGCATGCGCTTCTTTTCGAGGCAGGCCGCCACCCGCGCCTTCAGGATGTGCGGGTCGAAGGGTTTGGGCAGATAGTCTTCCGCGCCCATTTCGATGCAATGGGCGATGCTGTCGATCTCCTGCAGCGCCGAAATCATGATGACCGGGATGTCTTGCCACTGCTGCCTGGCCTTCATTCGGCGCAGTACGCCGACGCCATCGAGGCGCGGCATCATCACGTCCAGCAGGACCAGGTCGAACGCATTGTTCTCCAGCGCTTCAAGCGCTTCCAGGCCGTCGCAGGCCACGCTGACCTGGTAGCCGAGGCGGGTCATGCGGCGCGCCAGCATGTCGCGGTTGTATTCGTTGTCGTCGACCACCAGCACCGGGCCGGCCGGCGGCAGCGTGCCGGCGTCGGGCGGTAGCGGCGCCGGCACGGCCGCCGCCGGGGCCGGGGTCGCTGCATCGGCGGCGATGCCGTCGAGATGAAAGCACAGCGCGGCGGTGGCAGTGGTGATGCGGTGCAGGTCCTGCGCCGCCTGCTGGTGCTGGGCCGCGGCCAGCCCGGCCAGCGCCGTCGCGACCTGGCGCGACAGGGCGGCGGTGAGCACGCGCACGCGCGCCAGCGCACCGGCGTCGCCGGTCATATTGCCGTCGTCGTCGAACAGAGCGTGGATCAGGTCGAGCAGGCGCCGCCCGTCGTCGCGCAGTTCGGTCACCGCGGCGCTATTGCCCGCATCCCACTCTTCGACCAGCATTTCGCTGTAGCCGATGATGTGGTTCATCGGCGTGAGCAGATCGTGGCGCAACTTGCGTTCCCTGGACTGCTTATCCAATTGGCGGCTCCCCGCCGCGCGCCAGCAAGGCTTCGATCTTGCCGACCAGGCGGTTGAAATCGATCGGCTTGACGTCGTAGTCGTCGCAGCCGGCGGCGATTCCCTTTTCGCGGTCGCCCGTCATCGCGTGGGCGGTCAGGCCGATCACCGGGATGCCGGCGGTGGCCGGGTCGGCCTTGAGCTGGCGCGTCGCTTCCCAGCCGTCGACCACCGGCAGGTTCATGTCCATCAGGACCAGGTCGGGCGCGCTCGAACGCGCCATCGACAGGCCTGCGCCGCCGTCGACCGCCAGCAGGACCGTGTAGCCCTTGCGCTCCAGGCGGCGCGACAGCATGTCGCGGTTCATCTCATTGTCTTCGATCAGCAGCAGGGTGGGCATGGCGTCTCCTCAGGCGCAGGCCAGCGGCGCCAGCAGCGCATGGACTTCGGCCAGCAGCGCGTCGCGGCCCAGCGCGCCCTTTTGCAGGATGCGTTCGACATTGCCGTTCAACAGGGCGCGGTCGTGCGCGTCGATTTCCTTGGCCGTCAATACCACCACCGGGATCGCGCTCCAGACCGGGTTCTGGCGCAGCTGGGCCAGGAACTGGAAACCATCCATCACCGGCATCATCAGGTCGAGCAGGATCAATTGCGGGCTCACGCTCGCCAGCCGGGCCAAAGCTTCGGCGCCGTTGTGCGCTTCGACCACGTTCAGGCCGGCCTTTTGCAGCGCGTGGCGGGTCATTTTGCGGGTCGGCGCGTCGTCTTCGACCATCAGCACCACGCCGTTATCGGGCCCGATGCGGTAGCGCTCGAGCACCTCGTCGAGCCGCCTGCGGTCGATCGGCTTGGTCAGGTAGTCGGCCGCGCCGAGCGCAAAGCCGAGGTTCTTTTCGTCGACGATGGTCAGCATGACGACCGGGATCGTGGCCAGCCGGGCGTCCTGCTTGAGCGCGGCCAGCACGGCCCAGCCGTCCATGCCGGGCAACATCACGTCGAGCGTGATCGCGGCCGGCATCAGCTCAGACGCCTTGCGCAGGCCGTCCTGGCCGTTGGCCGCCGTCTCGACGCGGAAGCCCTTGCCGGTCAGGAAGCGCTGCATCAGGTCGCGCGCGGCGGCGTCGTCGTCGATCACCAGCACCGTGCCGCTGGCGCCGGCCGCCGGCTGGGCCGGCACCGCCTCGCTGGTCGCGACCGAAGGCAGCGGACGGCATGGCAACATCAGCGTGAAGGTCGACCCGCTGCCGGGCGTGCTCTGCACGCTGATGCTGCCGTCGAGGGCGGCGCCAAAACGGCTGGAGATCGCCAGCCCGAGGCCGGTGCCGCCATATTTGCGGGTGGTCGAGGCGTCGGCCTGGGTGAATGGCTGGAACAGGCGGTCGACCTGTTCCGCCGTCATGCCGATGCCGGTGTCGGCCACGCTGAACTTGATCCATTCGGCATCGCGCGCCACCGTCAGCGTGACCCAGCCGTGGCGGGTGAACTTGATGGCGTTGCTGAGCAGATTGAGCAGGATCTGGCGCAGCTTGGTCTGGTCGGAATGCACGGTGCCGGCCTGTTCCAGGCCTTCGAGCACCAGCGCATTGCCGTTTGCCTCCAGCATCGGGCGCACGGTGCCTGCGATCTCGCGCAGCATCGGCGCCAGTTCGAAGCTCTCGAGGTAGAGCTCCATCTTGCCGGCCTCGATCTTGGAGATGTCGAGGATGTCGTTGATCAGGCCCAGCAGGTGCTTGCCGGCGCCGTGGATCTTGCGCAGGTCGGCAATGAAATCTGCCATGCCGCCGTCGGCCGCTTCCTCTTCCAGCATTTCGCTGTAGCCGATGATGGCGTTGAGCGGCGTGCGCAGCTCATGGCTCATATTGGCCAGGAACTGGCTCTTGGCGGCGCTGGCGCGCACCGCTTCGTCCCTGGCGTGGTTGGCTTCCGCCGTGCGCGCCTCGACCAGCTCCTCCAGGCTGCCGGTCAGCTTGAGCAGCTCCTGGTTGGCCAGGTAGATTTCGCGCGTCTTCTGTTCGGCGATCGACTCGGCCTGCTTGCGGGCGCTGCGTTCGCGCTCCAGGCGGCGCTTGAGGGCCTCGATTTCTTCCATGGCCGGCCTAGGGACGGGTCAGCGTGAACACGGCGAGCGAGCCGGGCACCACGTCTTCGCGCGTGACGCTGACGCCGTCGTTGAAGTATTCGACGCAGCCGGCGATCAGGCCGTCGGCCAGGTCGGCGAACGGGCGGTTGGACTTGTAGGTCACCTTCAGCACATCGGGCGCGCTCAGCTCGCATTCGAGCGTCGGCAGCTGCGCCTCCGGATAGAGCTTGCGCACCTCGACGTGGATATAGCCGTCGACCCGCTGCATGAACTCGAGCGAACCAGTGATCCCTTCGAAGAACTGGGGGTAGCCGGCCACGAAGCGGTACAGCAGGTGGTGGCCGAAGGCGCGCAGCAGGTCCGGCACCGAGATATTGGTGGCCTTGGACAGGTGGGTCACCAGGGCCACGATTTCGGCGTGGTCGTAGGTGCCGACCGCCGTGTAGACCCCGCCCGAGGGGAGCTTGGCGGCCTCGATGATGTGCTCCGTGATTTCATAGGAGAACTTGGCGTCTACCATTTCGAGAAATTCAGTGAAAACCACGCCCTTCATGGCAGCTCCCAGTGCGGCGACCGGCGGTCTGCCTAGTGCGCTCAAGATACCCCAAATACGGGTGCATACTCAAGCGCACAAAGTGTTTGACTTGGTTGTATATACAACTTAAACTGCATAGCATCGACGGGCCCGTTTACCCGATTCTTACCAGGAGCTGCCATGACTGCCACCACCGACTTTGACCCGCGCTTCGACGCCAGCCGCGAGATCCGCGCCCCGCGCGGCACCGAACTTTCCTGCAAGAGCTGGTTGACCGAAGCGGCCTACCGCATGCTGCAGAATAATCTCGACGCCGAAGTGGCCGAGAACCCGAAGCACCTGGTGGTGTACGGCGGCATCGGCCGCGCGGCCCGCAACTGGGAATGCTATGACCAGATCCTCGCCTCGCTCAAGGAACTGGACGACGACCAGACCCTGCTGATCCAGTCGGGCAAGCCGGTCGGCGTGTTCCAGACCCACAGCGACGCGCCGCGCGTGCTGATCGCCAATTCCAACCTGGTGCCGAAGTGGGCCAACTGGGAGCATTTCAATGAGCTCGACCGCAAGGGCCTGTTCATGTACGGCCAGATGACCGCCGGCAGCTGGATTTATATCGGCACCCAGGGCATCGTGCAGGGCACCTACGAAACCTTCGCCGAGGCCGGCCGCCAGCATTTCGGCGGCGACCTGGCGGGCCGCTGGATCCTGACCGCGGGCCTGGGCGGTATGGGCGGCGCGCAACCGCTGGCCGCGACCTTCGCCGGCGCCGTCTCGCTCAATATCGAATGCCAGCAAAGCAGCATCGACTTCCGCCTGCGCACCAAATATGTCGACAAGCAGGCCAGCGACCTGGACGAGGCGATCTTTCTCATCAAGCAGCATACGGCCGCGCGCGAAGCCGTCTCGATCGCCCTGCTGGGCAATGCCTGCGACATCCTGCCGGAGCTGGTGCGCCGCGCCAGGGCCGGCGGCATCGTGCCGGACATGGTGACCGACCAGACCTCGGCGCATGACCTGATCAACGGCTACCTGCCGCAGGGCTGGACGGTGGAAGAGTGGAAGGCGGCCCAAAAGGACCCGGCCCAGCATCCTCGCCTGAAGCAGGCGGCGGCCGAATCGTGCGCGCGCCATGTGCAGGCGATGCTGGACTTCCAGGACCTCGGTGCCAAGGTGGTCGACTACGGCAACAATATCCGCCAGGTCGCGCTCGACCAGGGCGTCAAGAACGCGTTCGACTTTCCCGGCTTCGTGCCGGCCTATATCCGTCCCCAGTTCTGCGAAGGACGCGGCCCGTTCCGCTGGGTGGCGCTGTCGGGTGATCCGGAGGATATTTACAAGACCGACGCCAAGATCAAGGAACTGTTCCCGCAGGAGTACCACGTGCACCGCTGGCTCGACATGGCGCGCCAGCGCATCGCCTTCCAGGGCCTGCCTGCGCGGATCTGCTGGCTGGGCCTGGGCCAGCGCCACATCGCCGGCCTGGCCTTCAATGAAATGGTGCGCACCGGCGAGCTGAAGGCGCCGATCGTGATCGGCCGCGACCATCTCGACACCGGCTCGGTCGCCAGCCCGAACCGCGAGACCGAAAGCATGAAGGACGGCACCGACGCCGTGTCCGACTGGCCGCTGCTCAACGCCATGCTCAACACGGCGGGCGGCGCCACCTGGGTGTCGCTGCACCACGGCGGCGGCGTCGGCATGGGATACTCGCAGCACTCGGGCGTGGTGATCGTGGCCGACGGCACCGATGCCGCCGCCAGGCGCCTGGCGCGCGTGCTGGTCAACGATAGCGGTTCGGGCGTGGTGCGCCACGCCGATGCCGGCTACCAGAGCGCCATCGACTGCGCCAAGCGCAACAAGCTGAACCTCCCGATGATCAAGTAATCAGAAAGAACAGAAAATGAGCACAACGACTACTGGCTGGACCCTGACCCCGGGTGCGATGACCCTGGCCGACCTGCGCGCCGTGTGGGCCGCGCCGTCGAAGCTGACGCTGAATCCGCAAGCCTATGACGCCATCAAGGCTTCGTGCGCCACGGTCGAGGCGATCGTCGCCAAGGGCGACGCCGCCTACGGCATCAACACCGGCTTCGGCCTGCTGGCCAAGACCCGCATCCCGGACGAAAAACTCGAGCAGCTGCAGCGCAACCTGATCCTGTCGCACTCGGTCGGCACCGGCGAGCTGATTGCCGACCCCGTGGTGCGCCTGATCATGCTGATGAAGATCGGCAGCCTGGCGCGCGGCTACTCCGGCGTGCGTCCCCTGATCATCGACACCCTGGTCAAGCTGTACAACGCCGGCATCATGCCGGCCATTCCGGCCAAGGGTTCGGTCGGCGCATCGGGCGACCTGGCGCCGCTGTCGCACATGACGCTGGCGATGCTGGGCGTGGGCGATGTGCGGGTGGACGGCAAGCTGGTTCCTGCGCAAGACGCCTTGAAGGCCGCCGGCATCGCACCGGTGGTGCTGGCCGCCAAGGAAGGCCTGGCGCTGATCAACGGCACCCAGGTGTCGACCGCGCTGGCGCTGCACGGCCTGTTCATGGCAGAGCGCCTGCTGGAAGCGGGCATCGTGGCCGGTTCGCTGTCGCTCGACGCGGCCAAGGGCAGCGACGCGCCGTTCGACGCGCGCGTGCATGCGGTGCGCGGCCAGCCTGGCCAGATCGCCACTGCCGGCATTTATCGCAGCCTGATGACGGATTCCGCAATCCGCGCCTCCCATCTGGTGGGCGACGAGCGTGTGCAGGACCCATACTGCCTGCGCTGCCAGCCGCAGGTCATGGGAGCCTGCCTGGACCTGATCGTCAATACAGGCCGCACCCTGCTGATCGAAGCAAACGCCGTCACCGATAACCCGCTGATCTTTGCCGACGTCGCCGACGGCCAGGCGCAGATCGTCTCTGGCGGTAACTTCCACGCCGAGCCGGTGGCCTTTGCCGCCGATACGCTGGCGCTGGCCATCGCCGAAATCGGCGCCATTTCCGAACGGCGCATCGCGCTGCTGATTGACGCGACCCTGTCCGGTCTGCCGCCGTTCCTGGTGCAAGACCCAGGCGTCAATTCGGGTTTCATGATTGCACACGTGACCGCTGCCGCGCTGGCGTCAGAGAACAAATCGCTGGCCCACCCGGCCAGTGTCGACACCATTCCTACTTCGGCCAATCAGGAAGACCATGTCAGCATGGCGACTTTCGCCGGGCGTCGCCTTGATGACATGGCCCACAACACCGCTGTCATCGTCGGTATTGAGCTGATGGCTGCCGGCCAAGGCATTGACTTCCACCGTCCTCTCAAGAGCTCGCCGCAACTGGAGCATGTGCATGCAGAATTGCGCAAGTACGTGCCGTTCTTCGACGCCGACCGCTTCTTCGCGCCGGACATCGAGGCGGCCAAGCAGATGGTGCTGCGTGGCCAGCTGTCGGCATCCATCAGGGACCTGTTCAACGGGCTGTACGCCTGATCAACGCCGGAGGCAAGCATGGATTTCCAGTTCAAGGCAGGCAGCATCCCTTTGCTGGTGTCGATGCCCCATGTGGGCACCGACATCCCGGACGACATTGGCGCGCGCCTGTCGGCCGCGGCGCTGCCGAAAACCGACACCGACTGGCACCTCGGTCAGCTGTATGGCTTTCTCGGAGAGATGGGGGCGTCGACCATCGCCGCGCGCTGGTCGCGCTATGTGATCGACCTGAACCGACCACCGGAAGACACCAACCTGTATCCCGGCCAGGACACCACCGGCCTGTGCCCGCTCGACACCTTCGGCAGCGCGCCCCTGTACCAGGAAGGCAAGCAGCCGGACCAGGCGGAAGTGCGGCAGCGCCTGGCGCAGTACTGGCAGCCTTACCATGGCCAGCTGCGCGCCGAGCTGGAACGCCTGCTGGCGCTGCATGGCAGAGTGGTGCTGTGGGACGCGCATTCGATCGCCTCAAGGGTGCCGCGCTTCTTCGAGGGCAAACTGCCCGACCTGAACTTCGGCACGGCGGACGGCAAGTCCTGCGCGGCCGGCATGCAGCAGGCCATCGTCAAGGTGGCGCAAGGCCAGATTGACTTTACCGTGGCCGTCAACGGCCGCTTCAAGGGCGGCCATATCACGCGCTTCTACGGACAGCCGGCATCCAATGTGCATGCGATCCAGCTCGAAATGTGCCAGAGTGTGTATATGAACGAAACCGAACCCTTCGCTTACCGGCCGGACCTGGCCGGCCAGGTGCAGCCGCTGCTGCGCCAGTTGCTCGCTGCCGCCGCCGACTGGGCCCGCCAATGAACGCCCTGTTCGCCCGCAATGCATGGCTAGAGGGCGGCTGGCAGCGCGACGTACTGATCGAATGGGACGGCAGCGGCGACATCACGTCGGCGGCGCCGGCGTCGGGCTGCCCGGCCGGCTGCGACACGGCCGAGTGGGTCGTGCCCGGCATGATCAACCTGCATTCGCACGCCTTCCAGCGCGCGCTGGGCGGCCTGACGGAAAAGGCGGGCGAGGGCCCGGACAGCTTCTGGACCTGGCGCGACCTGATGTACCGCTTTGCGCGCAACATCACGCCCGACCACATCGAGGCGATCGCCGCGCAGTTGTTCACCGAATGCCTGCGCCACGGTTATACCGCCGTGTGCGAATTCCACTATGTGCAGCGCGACCAGCATGGCGCCATGTATGCGCGTCCGGCCGAGACGGCGGAGCGGGTCGCCGGCGGCGCCGCGCTGGCCGGCATCGGCCTGACCATGCTGCCGGTGCTGTACAGCTACGCGGGCTTTGGCGAGCAGCCGCTCAGGCAGGACCAGCAGCGTTTCCGTACCGATGCCGGCCAGGTGCTGCAGATTATCGAAGCGCTGTCCCCCCTGCGCAGCAAGGACTTTGAAGTGGGCGTGGCGCCGCATTCGCTGCGCGCGGCGTCGGTCGGCCAGATCAGGGAAGTGCTGGCCGCCTTGCCGGCAGCGCGTCCGGTGCACATCCATATCGCGGAACAGCAGGCCGAAGTGCAGCAAAGCCTGGACTTCAGTGGACGCCGCCCGGTCGAATATTTGATGGACCAGCTTGGCATCGACCAGCGCTGGTGCCTGGTCCACGCGACCCATCTGCAGGAGCACGAAGTAAGCGGCATTGCCGCCAGCGGCGCAGTGGCGGGCCTGTGCCCGACCACCGAGGCGAACCTGGGCGACGGCCTGTTCCCGCTCGAGCCCTATCTGGCTGCCGGCGGGCGGTTCGGCGTCGGCAGCGACAGCCACATCTCGCAAAGCCCGGTTGAAGAACTGCGCTGGCTCGAATACGGCCAGCGCCTGCAGCACCAGCGCCGCAACGTCGCAGCCAGCTGCGCGCAGCGCAATGTCGGCGACTTCCTGTGGCAGGCTGCCTTGCAGGGCGGGGCGCAGGCGAGCGGCCGCCAGCTGGGCGCTTTGGCAGCGGGCAAGCGCGCCGACTTGCTGGTGCTCGACAGCGAACATCCGAACCTCGACGGCGTCGCGCCCGAGAATGCCCTGGGCAGCCTTGTCTTCAGCGGCAACGACAACCTGGTCCGGCATGTGCTGGTCGGCGGCCGCTGGGTGGTGCGCGACCAGCGCCACCTGGCCCAGCAGACCATCACCGAGCGCTTCAAGCGCACGGTGGCAGAACTGCGGGCGTTCTGACCATGGGCCGCCTGATCCGCTTCAGGGACCTGCCTTCGATGCCGTGGAAAAACGGCGGCGGCAGCACGGTCGAGCTGCTTACCTGGCCGCCGGGCGCAACGCTGTCCGATTTCGATTTCCGCATCAGCGTGGCCACCGTGGCACAGGACGGGCCGTTTTCCGTCTTCCCCGATATCGACCGCACGCTGGCCCTGGTCGACGGCGCGGGCCTGACCCTGCATCTGGCCGGTGAACCTGCCATTGCCATCGACGACGCCAATCCCTACGCAAGCTTCCCCGGCGAGACCAGCATCCATGCGACGGTCAACCATGGCACGACGATGGATTTCAACGTCATGACCCACCGCGCACGCTGCAGCCACACGTTTGAAGTGAGCCATGGCACCTCGTACCAAGTGGTGCCAAGAGGCGATTTCACCTTGCTGTTTATCGCCGAAGGGTCCGGTGTGATGGTCGGCCAGTCAGGAGCCGCCCCAGACTTGCTCGACCGGTTCGATGCCATCCTGCTCAATGCTGGCAAGACCTACGAAGTCAATGGCCACTATTCCACCATCTTTATTGTCGACATCCATCGCCAGCCATGCACAGCCTCCTGATCACGAATGTCCACCTTGCGACCATGGTCGACGGCTACGGCGAACTGCGCGATGCTGCGATTGCGGTGCGGGATGACCGTATCAGCTGGATCGGGGCCGCAGCAGATGCGCCGGCGCAGCAGCAGAGTCTCGATGGCGGCGGCGCCTGGCTCACGCCCGGCCTGATCGACTGCCACACCCATATCGTCCACGCCGGTAACCGCAGCGACGAATTCGAAGCCCGCCTCAACGGCGCCACCTACGAAGAGATCGCCCGCGCCGGCGGCGGCATCATGTCGACCGTGCGCGCCACCCGCGCCGCCAGCGACGAGGAACTGCTGCGCCAGAGCCTGCCGCGCATCCGCAGCCTGCTGGCCGAAGGCGTCACGACGCTGGAAATCAAGTCCGGCTATGGCCTGGAGCTCGATTCCGAGCGCAAGATGCTGCGCGTGGCGCGCCAGCTTGCCCGCACGCTGCCGGTCGACGTCCATACAAGCTTCCTCGGCGCCCACGCGCTGCCGCCCGAATTTGCCGGCCGCGCCGACGACTATATCGACGAAGTCTGCGACAAGATGTTGCCGGCGCTGGTGGCCGAAGGCCTGGTCGACGCCGTCGATGTGTTTTGCGAGCGCATCGGCTTTTCCCATGCCCAGACCGAGCGGGTGTTCCAGGCCGCGGCGGGCCATGGCATCGCCGTCAAGCTGCACGCCGAGCAGTTGTCCGACCAGGGGGGCGCCGCGCTGGTGGCCCAGTACAAGGGCCTGTCGGCCGACCATCTCGAGCACCTGAGCCAGGCCGGCATTGACGCGATGGCGGCAGCGGGCACGGTGGCCGTGCTGCTGCCGGGGGCCTACTACTTCCTGCGCGACACGACGCCGCCACCGGTGGCGGCGCTGCGCGCTGCCGGGGTCCACATGGCGGTGGCGACCGACTGCAATCCGGGCACCTCGCCGATGACGTCGATACTGCTGGCGATGAATATGGCGTGCACCTTGTGGCGCCTGACCCCGCTTGAAGCGCTGCAGGGCGCAACGGTCAACGCCGCCCGCGCGCTCGGCTGCGACAGGGAGGCCGGCACGCTCGAAGTCGGCAAGCTTGCTAACCTGGCATTGTGGGATATCGCGCGGCCGGCCGACCTGTCTTATGCGATCGGCCACAACCCCTGCCGCGCCGTGGCCCACAGGGGAAAAGTGCGCGCGCGATAGGCCAAATTAGGCAACACAATGCACATCAATCCGGGTACATTATCGGTCGGCGCCGCTCACCATTCCAGCAGCGGCACCACCTGTGATTCAGAGGACCCACATCGTGCAGCCTTCCCGTCTTGTATTGACCACCCTGACCTCCAGCATCGTGCTTGCCTTTGGCGCAGCCCATGCCCAGGCGCCTGCTCCCGCGCCATCGCCCGAGACCCCACCGGCAGTGGCGACGGTGTCGTCCCAGGGCACTGCGCCGGGCGTCGCCCAAGCAGCGGCCGCGCGCCCTGACGCCGCCGCGCCGAAGCCATTCAAGGAAGTGATCAAAGGCGCGACCGAGAAGAAGGGCTACTTCACGCTGCACCAGAAGGATGAAAAGGTCTGGATCGAGATCCTGCCTGAACAGTTCAATAAACCGTTCTTCTTCGCCGCCAACGTCACCAACAGCATCGGCGAGCGCGGCCTGTATGGCAGCCAGATGAACCACTCGCGCACCGCCCTGTTCCGCCGCATCGGCAATGTGGTGCAGCTGATCGCCAAGAACACGCGCTTCACCGCCAGGCCGGGCTCGCCGCAGGCACTGGCCGTGTCGCAAGGCTTCTCGGACAGCCTGATCGCCAGTGCAGCGGTAGCCAGCGGCCCCAACCCGGTTGGCAGGGGCATCCTGGTCGACGCCAGCGCGCTGCTGTTCGGCGACATCACCGGCTATAGCACCAACCTCGAATTCGCCTACCGCATGGCGTTCGGCATCGACCGCGCCAATACCAGCTTCACCAGCGTGCGGGCGGACGACGGCATGGCCGGTTTCGGTGTGAGCGCCCACTTTGCCGTTGCGCGCATTGCCGCGCCACCATTGGTGCCGTCGCCGGTGCCGGTGCCAACGCCGCCGACCACCACGCCCGACCCGCGCAGCCTGTTCGTCGGCTTCTATTACAGCTTTGCGCCGCTGCCGGCCCAGCCAATGCACGCGCGCCACGCGGACGACCGCGTCGGCCATTTCGTGACAACCCAGTTCAACTTCACCGACGACCTGACGCCGAAGAATTCGAGCCACTTCGTCAACCGCTGGCGCCTCGAGAAGAAGGACCTGGCGGCAAGCCTGTCGGAACCGGTGCAGCCGATCACCTTCTGGCTCGACAAGAACATCCCCGAGAAATACCGCGCCTCCGTCAGCGCCGGCGTGCTCGAATGGAATGCCGCATTTGAAAAGATCGGCTTCAAGAACGCGCTGGTGGTCCGTCAGCAGACCGAGAAAGACGATTTCGACACGCTCGACGCCAGGCATGCGTCGATCCGCTGGTTCGTCGGTGCCGACGTGGGCTTTGCAATCGGCCCTTCGCGTGTCGACCCGCGCAGCGGCGAGATCCTCGATGCCGACATCGGCATGTCGGACGTGTTTGCGCGCGGCGCGCGCCGCTTCCTCGGTGAAGACAGCGCGCCAATGGCGCTGCCGTCGGAGGACCGCTGCGACTTCGCCGCCGAAGGCAGCAACGAGATGGGCTTTGCGCTCGGCCTGCTGGAAGCGCGCGGCGAGTTCAATATGGACAGCCCGAAGGCGGAGGAACTGGCACAAGGCTACGTCAAGGCGGTGATTACCCATGAGGTCGGCCACACGCTGGGCCTGCGCCACAACTTCCGTTCGTCGACCATCTACAATATGCAGCAGCTGGCCGACACCACTTTCACCCGGAAGAACGGCCTGGCCGGATCGGTGATGGACTACACGCCGTTCAACCTGTCGCTCAAGGGCCAGCCGCAGGGCGAGTACGTGCAGTCGACGCTCGGCCCTTACGACTACTGGGCGATCGAATACGCCTACAAGCCGATCGCGCCGGAACAGGAAAAGGCGGAGCTGGCCAGGATCGCCGGCCGCTCGACCGAACCGCTGCTGGCTTATGGCACCGACGAGGATTCGGCACCCAATGTGTCCGACCCGGAGGTCAACACCTTCGACCTCGGCGGCGACCCGCTGTCCTACTTCAGGAAGCGCCTGGCCATCTCGCGCGAATACTGGGACCGCCTGCAGGACAAGAAGCTCAAGGATGGCGAAAGCTACGAATCGCTGCGCCGCAGCTTTGAGTACAGCCTGGGCCAGTTCTCGCGCACCATCCCGGTCGCAACCAAGTATGTGGGCGGGGTGACGTCGCTGCGCGACCACGCCGGATCGAGCCGCGCCAACTTCACGCCGATCTCGGCGGACAAGCAACGTGCAGCGCTGGCGATGATCACACAAAGCCTGTTCCAGAACGACAGCTTCAAGTTCTCGCCGACGCTGGTGAGCCGCCTGTCGGGCGACCGTTTCGAACGCGCGCCGCGCAATGACGTGTCGATCGCCGGCCGCGTGCTGGGCCTGCAGGCAGTGGCGCTGGACCAGCTGATGAACGACGGCGTGGCGTCGCGCCTGCTCGACTCGCAGGAAAAGGTGGCGGACTCGAAGAAGGTGCTGGGCCTGGCCGAGCTGTACGCCACCCTGCAGACGGCGATCTGGAGCGAACTCAAGTCGGGCAAGGACATCACGTCCAGCCGCCGCGGCCTGCAGCGCGAGCACCTGAAGCGCATCGCGACCGCGCTGGTGCGCCCGGCGCCAACCGCGCCGGCCGACGCGCACAGCCTGCAGCGCGAGAACGCGATCAAGCTGCAAAAGGCGATCCGCGGCGCGATCGGCAAACCGATGAGCGCTGAAGCTGCCGCCCACCTGTCCGAGGCGTACCATACGCTGAGCGAAGCCCTGAAGGCGCCGCTCGTGCGCGCCGGCGTGTAATGGCAACCGGGCCAGTCGCAAGCTTGTGCCTGCGGCTGGCCTTGTGCCTGTCGATGGCGCTGGGCGCGATGCCCGGCGCCTTCGCGTTCGACGAGCCGCTGCGGGTCGGCTCCAAGCGTTTCACCGAATCCTATATCCTGGGCGAGCTGCTGACGCAAACGGCGTCGCGGCATGGCCCCGCCGAACACCGCCAGGGCCTGGGCAATACCGCCATCGTGCTGGCCGCCCTGCAAACGGGCTCGATCGACGTCTACCCCGAGTACATCGGCACCATCGACCTTGAGATCCTCAAGCACAAGGGGCAGACTTCGCTCGAACAGATGCGGCGCGAACTGGCGCCGCTCGGCCTCGGCATCGGGGTGCCGCTTGGCTTCAACAATACCTATGCGCTGGCCATGCGCGGCGACGCGGCGGGAATCAAGACCCTGTCCGCGCTGGCGCAGCAGAGCGCCTTGCGGCTGGGCCTGTCGCATGAATTCATCGGCCGCGCCGATGGCTGGCCAGGACTGGCGCAGCGCTACCGATTGACGCAGCAGCCGCGCGGCCTCGATCACGGCATCGCCTACGAAGCCCTGCAGCAGCGCCAGGTGGACGTGATCGACATCTATTCGACCGATGCCAAGATCGCCCAGTACGGCCTGACGGTGCTGCAGGACGACCTGGGATACTTCCCGCGCTACGACGCGGTGCTGCTGTACCGGCTCGACCTGCCGGCGCGCCACCCGCAGGCATGGCGCGCCATCGGCCAGCTGGAAGGGCGCATCCCGGCCGGCGACATGATCGCCATGAATGCCGAGGTCGAGATCAAGGGGCAGTCGTTTGCCGGCGTGGCGCGCGCCTGGCTGGCAGCCAGGGCGGCGCCGTCTGCTGCCGCCAAGGATGCGGCTAAGGCGGCGCATGCCGGCGCCGCCAGCGATGCCGCCGCGGCGCCGGCCGGCGTCATGCCAGCGTCCGGCTTGTGGGACAAGATCTTCGACCGCGACATGCTGCGCCTGACCGGCGAGCACCTGATGCTGGTGCTGCTGTCGGTGGCGCTGGCCTGCGTGGCCGGCCTGCCGCTTGGCGTGCTGGCGGCCTTCGCGCCGCGCCTGCGGCAAGCCGTGCTGGCGCTGGCCGGCGTGCTGCAGACGGTGCCGTCGCTGGCCCTGCTGGCCATCCTGATACCGCTGCTGGGCACGATCGGCACGGCGCCGGCCCTGATTGCGCTATTCGTCTATGCCCTGTTGCCGATCGTGCGCAACACCTGCACCGGCATCCTGCAGCTGCCGCCGGGGCTGCGGCTGGCCGCGCTGGCGCTGGGCCTGTCGAAGCGCCAGCGCCTGCTGCATATTGACCTGCCGCTGGCGCTGCCGGTGATCCTGGCGGGCATCAAGACCGCCGCGGTGATGAGCGTGGGCACGGCCACCATCGCCGCCTTCATCGGCGCGGGCGGCTATGGCGAACGCATCACCATCGGGCTGGCGCTGGGCGACAACACCATGCTGCTGGCTGGCGCCATTCCCGCCGCCGTGCTGGCATTGCTGATGCAGGCCCTGTTCGAACTGGGCGAGCGGCTGTTGCTGCGCCGCGCCGCGCCGCTCTGAGCTGGCGCGGCAGCGCGCTTCACAGCGACTGCAGCTTGGAACGCATTTCCGTCATTTCCCGGTGCAGGATGCGCTCGGCGTGGAAATCGTTCTCGCGCTGGGCGGCAATGGTCTGCAGACTGCGCGAACAGACGTCGAGGCGCGAACGGAGCCAGACTTTGTACAGCCTGGATGTGATTGGCTTGATGAAAATTTTCATTTTCAAAACTCCATATTGAGTAGATAAGTAATTCATTCTGTTTGACAAAACCTTTTCGACTTTGCGAATCGTCAATAACGCTGCGCACGGCGGCAGGGTTTGATCTATCTCAATACGGAATTGTTGAGCTGGGGGAAGATGCAAAGTGATTCAAACCTCCCCTCCCCATTGACACATGGGCTCGCCCACGGCGCTTGCCGTGGGCATTTTTTGCCTATTTGGCCAGCGTCGACAGGGCTGCGCCGGTGACCCGGCAGATGCGCCAGTCGGGCAGCAGCTCGGCGCCGACACCCTGGTAGAATTCGATCGCGTTGACATTCCAGTCCAGCACCGACCATTCGAAGCGGCCGCACTGGCGTTCGACGGCGATGCGCGCCAGCGCCCCCAGCATCTGGCGGCCATAGCCCCTGCCACGGCAGGACTGCTTGACGTACAGGTCTTCCAGGTACAGGCCCTTGCGGGTCAGGAAGGTCGAGAAGTTATGGAAGAACAGGGCGAAAGTGACGACCTCGCCATTTTCCTCGCCGATGATGGCTTCGCACGAAGGCTTGCTGCCGAACAGGGCGTCGTGCAGCAGGGCTTCGGTCGCCACCACCAGGTGCTCGAGTTTTTCGAACACGGCCAGTTCAACGATCATGCCGTGGATGTGGGTGACGTCGGCGGGCGTGGCCGGGCGGATGGTAAAGTTTGTTGTCATGGGTTCTCGACGAGGTCGTTCAATGGTAGGGAAGGCGCCTTCGGCGCCGGCGTACGCACGGCCCAGGCCACGCTGGCCAGGCACACCAACATGCCCAGCCATTCGGCCGGGCCGGGGCGGTAGTGCTCGAGCTGGATCGACAACAGCACCGAAATGACGGGCGTGATGACGCCGATATAGACCGCCTTCTGGGAGCCGATGCGGTTGATCAGCGTGAAGTAGGCGATGAAGGCGATCACCGAGCCGAAGATCGACAGGTAGAATAGGCTGAACCAGTAGCTGGCCGCTGACGGCAGCGCGAAATGCTGGCTTGTCGCGAGCGACCAGGCCAGCACAATCAGCGTGCCCCACAACATCGACCAGGCCAGCGTGACCAGCAGGCGGTCCGACTGTTCGCGCACCTTGACCACCACCACATTGCCGATCGAGCTGGCGATGGTGGCGGTCAGCGCCAGCGCGAGGCCGAGCAGGAAGTTGCCATTGCCGCCACCGGCGAGGTCGCGCCAGGCGTCGACGATCGAGCGGTAGAACAGCAGCGTGACGCCGGCCATGGCGACGCAGCCGGCGGCCCAGGTGCGCCAGGTGATCGGGGTGCCGAAGGCGAGCCGGTTGCAGATCGGGTTCCAGAACACCATCAGCGCGAACAGCACGGCCACCAGCGCCGACACCAGGTATTGCTCGGAGCTGTAGGTGCAGATATAGGACAGGCAGAAGGTCGACAGGCCCTGCAAAATTGTCCATTTTTGCACCCGCCAGGGCAGGCCCAGCTTTTCGCCGCGCAGCAGGCACCAGCCGAACAGGGCGGCCGACGCCAGTCCGAAGCGGTAAGCGACCGACACGGCCGGCGCCACGTCGCCCAGTTGCAGGGTGATGGCCCAGAAGGTGGAACCCCAGATCAGGGAAGCTGCGGCAAAGAGAAAGGAAGAGGGCATTGCGAAAGTATAAAGACTTTCGCTATTTCCTGCCGGACACGCCGGACATGATCCCTTAGTGGGTGACGCGGGTGGTGCGGCCGTTGCTGAGCAGGCGCACGCGTTCGCCGACGCGGAAAGCTTCGTCGGCTTCCTGCGTGATGGCGCGCAGCTCGCCATTGTCGAGGCGCACGGTGATTTCCAGCCCGCGCCGCTTGTTGGCGTCGGCTTCGATATTCGAGCCGATGATGCCGCCGACCACGGCGCCGGCGATGGCCGCCGCCACCGCGCCTTTGCCGTCGCCGACATTGGAACCGGCCAGGCCGCCCAGCGCGGCGCCGGTCATGGTGCCGGTGCCGGTGCTGCCATGGGCGATGCTCACTTCACGTACGGCATCGACCGTGCCCATGCGGACCGATTGTTCGTTCTGGGTTTGGCGGCCCGGGTAGACACTGGCCGAATGGGGGGCGACGACGCAGCCGGCCAGGCCGGCGGCGAGCAGCAGGGCGATCATTGCTTTCATAACAACACTCCGTGACAGACGTATTTATAAGAAGCTCTGAACCGCGCGATCCCTCGGGTCGAACGAGCAGAGCTTTGGAAACTGAAGATTAACCAGATTCCGCAGCGCCAGCCACCAATAAAAAGTAAGCAACTGTTACCAGTAATGACGGCCGGGGCCGGCTCAATAGGCCAGGTTCAGGCGGCGGTACAGGAAGCTGAGCACGAACAGCGGGCCGACCAGCAGGAAGCGCACATCGTCGAAGAACGACGGTTTCTTGCCTTCGATCAGGTGGCCGATGAACTGCCCGATCCAGGCCAGCACGAAGATGGCGATCGACAGCGGCAGCACGGCCCCCGGCGGCAGCGCGTACAGCAAGGCGAGCATCAGCACGGACATCGCCGACATGCCGATGGCGAACTGGCGCGACAGCTTGAAGTAATAGGTCAGCGCGGCGGCCACCATCGCCAGCGCCACCAGCGGATGGATCCACCACAGCAGGCCGAGCAGGGTGAACACGATCAGGGGCACGCACACGAAGTGAATCAGTTCGTTGGTGTGGTTCAAATGGCTTTCGCTGTACTTGGCGAGCAATACGTCGATCTGGCGCGGCTCTGCGGACTGTTCCATGAAAGGGTCTCCTGTCGGTGGTTGTGATGCGGTGTTGTATCCCCGGCGCCGATTTTACACCGCCCGCCGCGCCAGGGCGCCATCGAGCTTGAAGATGTCGACCGCGCGCGCCAGCCGGCCAGCCTGCTCCTGCATCGCCTGCGCCGCCGCAGCCGCCTGCTCCACCAGCGCCGCGTTCTGCTGGGTCGATTCATCCATATGCGAAATGGCCTGGTTGACCTGGCCGATGCCGGCGCTTTGCTCCTGGCTGGCGGCGGTGATGTCGCCCATGATGTCGGTCACGCGCCGGATGCTGGCGACGATTTCCTGCATCGCGGCGCCGGCCTGGTCGACCAGCTTGCTGCCTTCGTCGACCTGCTTGACCGAGTCGTCGATCAGGCCCTTGATTTCGCGCGCGGCGGCGGCGCTGCGCTGGGCCAGGTTGCGCACTTCGGCGGCGACGACGGCGAAACCGCGTCCCTGCTCGCCGGCTCTGGCCGCTTCGACGGCGGCGTTGAGCGCCAGGATATTGGTCTGGAACGCGATGCCATCGATGACGCTGATGATGTCGACGATCTTCTTCGACGAGGCATTGATCGAACTCATGGTGCCGACCACTTCCGACACCACATTGCCGCCCTTGACGGCGACTTCGGAGGCGGTCCTCGCCAGCCCGTTGGCCTGCAGGGCATTGGTGGCATTCTGCTGCACGGTCGAGGTCAGCTCCTCCATCGAGGAGGCGGTTTCCTCCAGCGAGCTGGCCTGCTGCTCGGTGCGCGACGACAGGTCGAGATTGCCCGAGGCGATCTGGTGCGAGGCAGTGGCGATGGTATCGGTGCTCTGGCGCACATCGCCGACGATCCTGACCAGGCTCTCCTGCATCGCCTTGAACGCGTGCAGGAAGCTCTCGGTGTCCTTCGGCTCGAGCGAGATGGCGCTGGTCAGGTCACCGCCGGCGATGCGGTTGGTGATCTCGACCGCATACGCAGGCTCGCAGCCGAGCTGCTTCTTGATGCTGGCCGTGATGAAGTAGGACACGCAGCAGCCGAGCAGCGCCGCCAGCGCGCCCAGCAACAGCAGCAGGCGCTGCGACATCAGCGAGGATGCGATGATCTCTTCGTCCATCGCCGCGGCGCGGCCGGAATGGTATTCGGTCATCTTGGCGATCATCGCCGTGTAATCGGCCAGCGCCGGTTCGAGCGCGGTCTGGATCAGCTTGCGCGCCCCTTCCTCGTTGCCGGTCTTTTCCTTGAAGACCGCGTTGCGGGCATCGATATAGGTCTTGCGCTTGTCGGCGATGCGGCCGAACAGCTTCTTTTCGTCGGCGTTCTTCTCGAAGGTGTCGAGTCTTTCCTGGATCGCGCTGATGCGGGCGGTGGTTTCCTTGATCTTGGCCTGCAGCTGTTGCTGGCGCACCGGGTCGAGCGATTCGGCCACGATGATGGTGCGGGCGCCGTTGGTGTTGGTGTTGGCGGCCCATTCGGCGGCCAGGCGTTCCTTGACCAGCGCATCGCTCATGCGCACGGCGATGATGCCATTGACCTTGTACAGGCGCCAGTAGGCAGTCCCCACGATCAGCGCCAGCAGCGCCAGCACGATTGAAAAACCTAGTGCAAGCTTGGTTCCGACTTTGGCTTCGGCGAAGTTCATGGCTGCTCCCGGTAGGGTGGGGCCCGTCCATGCGGAGGGCCGTTGTCACAATGGTATGCCTAATAGCATCGGTGTGGTGCGAAATTTCGGGCTAGAATCACCCCATGTCCGAAGCGATCCACACCCGCGGGCTGGCCCCTGTGCTGGCGGCCACCACCCGTATCCTCATCCTTGGCAGTTTTCCGGGCGCGGCCTCGCTGGCGGCGCAGCAGTATTACGCCCATCCGCGCAACCAGCTGTGGCCGATCCTGTCGGCATTGACTGGCGAGAACTTGACCGGCATGCCGTATGCCGAGCGCCTGCCGCGCCTGCTGGCGCACGGTTTCGGCTTGTGGGATGTATTGGGTGCCTGCGAGCGGCAAGGCAGTCTGGATGCGGCCATCCGAAAGCCGGCTGCGAATGACTTCAAGCATTTGAGGGAACGATGCCCGCTGCTGCGGACGGTCGGCTTCAATGGCCAGACTTCCGGCAAGTTTGCACCGCAGTTTGCGGGCGAAGGCTATCGCACAGTGGTGTTGCCCTCGACTTCGCCGGCCCATGCGGCGTACTCTTTTGAGCAGAAATTGGTGCGCTGGCGAAGCTTGATGGGATCGGATTCATTGTAGTCCCCAACGACATCCTGGCTTAGTGCCAATGCTCAATTGAACGCCTATTTGCGCACCTCCTGAAGCGGCAGACAAGATTGAATGGCGGCGCCAGCTGATGGCGCACCGGGCGGCAGTCCGCCGCGCCCCGGGCGCGCCGGGGCAGGTGACGCCGGCGTGCTATTGCTGGCGCGTGCGCATGCGCAGGTTTTCCAGCTTGGCGGAGTAGCGCTCGCGGTCGCGGCGGGTGGTGCTTGTTTGCGCGGCCAGCGCCAGCTGTTCGTTGGCGGCGCGGGTCTCGCCGAGGCGATATTCGGCCATCGCCAGCCAGAAATGGAACTCGTGATAGTAGGGCGCGCGCCGCACCTCGCGCTTGAAGTAGTCGCGCGCGCTGTGGTAATCGCCCTGTTCCATCGCCGCCATGCCCAGGTCGAAGAACTGGAAGGCCGGATTGGGATCGATGCTCTTGGCGTAGGCCGCCAGCGCATCGGCTTCGGTGTGTTTGTCCAGGCTGCGCAGCAAGGGCAGCAGATTGCTCATGATGACCGTGTTCTTCGGCTCGCGCTCGAGCGCAAAGCGCAGCGCCGACTCGGCCAGCTCCTTGTTGCCGTGGCGTAGATAGATGACGCCCAGCGTATTGAAGCTGGTCGAATACAGCGGATGGCGGGTGATCGCTTCGCGCACCCAGGCGTAGGCGTTGTCCAGTTCGCCGCGTGCCAGCGCTTCGGCGGCCCGGTTGTTCAGGTACATGGCGACGACGGTTTCCTCGTCGATGACTTCGGTCTGGTGGCCGCGGATGTCTTCCGGCGGCAGGAAATCGATGGTCAGGTAGTCGCTGCTGTCCATCCCGGCGATCGAGCTGTCGAGCTGGCGCCGGCCGAGGCTGACATTGACGTGGGAACTGGCGAAATAGACGCTGCCGGCGCGGCTCCAGGTCTCGCCCGCCAGCACATTCTGGTAAATCAGCGGCATCCCCAGTTCCTTGGCGAAGGCGGCCGTCATGATCACCAGCGACATGCAGTTGCCGGATTTGGCGTCGAAGGTGTCGGCGGCAGGGCGCGTCAGCGCCGAATCGTATTCCAGCTTCAGCTGGCCCTTGGCGTACAGCGCCTCGAACAGGCGGCGCTGCGGCGGCCTGGTGTGGTTGGTGGCCTTGAACTCGGCGTCGAGGTAGCTGCGCATCGCCGGGCTGAGCGCAAACAGCGCGCTGGTGTCGATTTTTTCCTGCGGCGCACCGAACAGTTGGTCTTGCAGCAGGCCCGGCGGCGCCTGCTTCGGCATCGGCGCGCTTGCGCAGCCGGACAGCAACAAGCCGGCCAGGATCAGGATCCAGGATTTCATCGCACACCTCCCTACGAAAAGTGGCAACGCGCATACGGGATCGTCCGGCTGCGGTTGTCATATCTTCAGTATCGTTTGCGATTTCCCCTATGTCAACCGATGCTGCTTGTGGGGGCACTCGCCTGTGTTAGAGTCGCGCTCGCATTGATCCGTTTAATCCTGATATGGGAGCACGCAATGAATATTCTGGCGATCGTGATTGCCGCGGTATCGAGCTTTTTGGTCGGTGGTCTGTGGTATTCGAAGGCCCTGTTCGGCGCGGCCTGGCATGCCGAAAATGGCGGCCAGATCAAGGACGGCCATCCGGCCAGGGTGTTCGCCATCAGCTTCGCGTTCTCGCTGGTGGCGGCGATCGCGTTCTCGATCTGGGTCGGGCCGGCGCCCAGCCTGGAGGCGGCGCTCAAGGTCGGCGTGCTGGCCGGTGTCGGTTTCGTGGCGACGAGTTTCGGCATCAATTACCAGTTCGCCCAGCGCTCGGTCAAGCTGTGGCTGATCGACGGCGGCTACCACGCGGTCCAGTTCACCCTGTTCGGCCTGGTGTTCGGCCTGGTGCACTAGCCTGGCGCCGCTGCCCGGCGCGGCCGGCAGCGATCTCAGTGTTCGCTGTGGAAGGATTCGATCAGCTCGTCGAGCAGGTCGGTCGTTTCTTCTTCCGACAGGCCGAGGTGGTCGCTGGCGGCCTGGCCGCCCTTGTCCCATTCGACCGACTGGCTGCGGCCCTGGTATTTTTGGATCGCCATTTCGGCCAGCAGCGACAGCGCGATCAATGAGCGCACGGCGTCGTCGGTGGCGCCGTCGTTGATGACGTCGTAGTCGTGGTGGTGCAGGATGGCCCACGACACGTCGCTAGTCAGGCCCCAGTTGCGCGCCAGCAGGCAGCCGATGGCGGCGTGGTTGGTGCTGTGGCGCTCGTCCTCCAGAGCGGTGAATACGCGTTCGGCGTCCTGTGCCGCCTCGGCATAGGTCGTCACATAGGCCGGGAAGCGGTCCATCAGCAGCGGCACCCCGGTATCGCAGAACAGCCCGAAGGTATGGGCGACGTCCGGCGCGCCGATGCGCAGGCGGCGCGACAGCAGCACCATGGCCTGGGCGCGGCGGGTCGACATGTCCCAGAAATTGGCCAGCGCGGCATTGTCGGCCTTGATCACGCGGCGCGCCAGCAGCCCCGTCATCAAGGTCGCCACCTGGTTGATGCCGAGGAAGATGATGGCCTGGTCGATCGACTTGGCCTTGCGCGCGCCGCCGTAGAACGAGGAATTGGCCAGCTTGAGCAGCGCGCCCGACATGCCGACATCGCTGGCGATGATCCTGCCGATGGCTGCCGGCGACGGGTCGCTCGACGCCAGTTCCTGCTGCAATTCGGCGAGCAGGCTGGGGCGCGGCGGAATGCGGATCGACTTGATCAGCGCATCGACCGGGTCGGCGGCGGGTGTAGCAGGAGAGGCAAGGTTGCTCATTTCAGCATGGCGAGGCGCCGTGGGAGCGCTGTCGATAAAACTAGCACTATAAACCAAGGAAGGGCTTGCCGTCCCGTCTGGCCGCGGAATTTGCCCGCCGGCCGGACCGCTTCAGCCGCTGCGCACCTGGCGCGGCGGCGCGCCGGCGGCAACGGGGGCTGGCGAACGCATCGGGCTGGCCGGCGCGCGGCGCTCGCCGGGCACTGGCGGGGCGGCCGGGTCGATCTTGAACACCGACACCGCCTGCGCCAGGTTCAGGGTCTGCTCATGCAGGCTGGCGGCGGCGGCGGCGGCCTGCTCGACCAGGGCGGCATTCTGCTGGGTCATATCGTCCATCTGGCTGACGGCGCGGTTGACGTCGGCGATACCGTCGGCCTGTTCGGCGCTGGCAGTGCTGATGCGGGTGACGATCTCGTTGACCTTCCTGACCGAGCCGACGATGTCTCCCATGCTCGAACCGGCCAGGCTGACCGAGGCATTGCCGCCGTCGATGGTGGCGACCGAGGCCGTGATCAGGGCCTTGATTTCGCGCGCGGCGCCGGCCGAGCGCTGGGCCAGCGCCCGCACTTCGCTGGCCACCACCGCAAAGCCGCGCCCATGCTCGCCGGCGCGCGCCGCTTCCACCGCCGCGTTGAGCGCCAGGATATTGGTCTGGAAGGCGATGGCATCGATCACGCCGATGATGTCGACAATCTGGCGCGAGCTGGCGCGGATGCTTTCCATCGACTGCACCGCGCGCTGCACCGCGTGGCCGCCGGTATCGGCCAGCGCGGCGGCCTGGTCTGCCAGTTCGCAGGCCAGCCGCGCATGGCTGGCATTGTCCTTGACCGCCAGCGTCAGGCTGTGCATGGCGCTGGCGGTCTCCTGCAAGGAACTGGCCTGCAGCTCGGTGCGTGTCGACAGGTCGGCATTGCCGCAGGCGATTTCCTGCGACGCCGTGTCGATCGACTGCACTGCGGCCAGCACGGCCTTCATGGTCTGCTGCAGCTTGCCGATGGTCTGGTCCAGCGCGCGCGAGGCCTCGGCGATCTCGTCGCGGCCAATGCTGGCGCCGCCGGCCCGCAGGCGGCCGGCGGCCAGGTCGGCCACCGTGTGCGAGATGGCGCGTACATCCTGCAGCATGGCGCGCCGCACCAGCATGGTCGCCGCCAGCGACAACACCAGCGACAGCAGCACCAGCGCCGGCATGCCGACGCTGAGCGCGCCGAATTCGGCGCGCGCCGTCGCATAGGCCGCTTCGCTCATGGACTTCTCCAGCGCGGCCAGCCTGGCCAGGTCTGCGTTGAGGGTGCTGAACTGCTTCTCGGCCTTGGCCATCGCATTGGTGGCGATCGACTGGTCAACCTGCGCTAGCTCGATGGTCTCGAGCACGCCCTTGCGATAGCCGGCCAGCGCCGCCAGCGAGGCATCGATGATGGCCTTTTCGGCCGGATCGGCCACCTGGGCCAGCGCCGCCAGGGCGCTGGCAATGGCCGCGTGCCGCTGGTCGATGTCGGCGTTGAGGGCATCCAGCCGGGCCTTGGCGAAACTGCCATTGATCCATGCCAGCAGCTGGTAGATATTGGCGTGCGCGAAGTTCGCTTCACCGGCCACCTCGGCGACCGCCTTCAAGCGCGCGGCGCGCACCTGCACCATGTTCTCCAGCGTCGCATTCTGGCGCACCATGCCGTAGTAGGCGGCGCCGGACAGCAGCATCAGCAGGACCAGCACCAGGCCCGGCGCCAGCAGCAGTTTCGGACCGATACGCAGTTTGTTCAGCATGCTCACTCCTTGCACGGCAGACCAGGCGCTCGCCGCGTCGCGTCACTTCTTGTAGATGCCCGCCTCCAGCACCGCATCGCCCACGCGCAGGATGTAGGTGGTCTTCGGCTCGATCTTGCCGCTGGCGGGATTCTTGTACATGTAGTCGACCCAGCCCTTGCCCTTTTTCTGCGCCAGCTCGATGATCTCGCGCCGGTACTTCTTGCCGTTCGCATCGGGCACGTCGACCAGGTCCTTGCCGACGATCGAAGGATTGATCGGGTGGGCCAGCACCACGCCGGTATGGATGTCGCGGATGTCGATGTACAGCGAACCCTGCACATAGTCGGGGTCCCTGGACGAGATCTTCTTCATCATCGCTTCCTTGCCGTTGGCCTTCATGTAGGCGGCGCCTTTCTCGGCCATGGCGATCGCGTCTTTTTCGGTTGGTTCAACGGCGAAGGCGGCGCCGACGATCAGGCACAGCAGGGTGCCGGTGGCGAGCAGTTTGATGTTCATGCAAATTCCTTTCTGGACGGGACGGTGGACCGGTGATGCCGGCATGCATGGCGTAATCTACCGCGCCGACCCGGCTTCCCATTGCGCTGGCGCAAAGGCAGCGTTTGTCCTAGCCGCAATTCATGCTTTCTTACATCCCTTGATCTTCGGCAATCCGATGCCGGCACGGCCCACATAAGATGAATTCCAGCTGGCAATGAATGCCGCGCCGCCGACCAACCTGCATGGGAGAATGCCGTGATACCCGACCACACCACTGCCAAGTTCAAACCCTATACGGCCCACACCATCAGCCAGACCAGGCAATGGCAGTGGATGGCGCCCGACCTGCAGGAAGCGGTGCAGGTGGTGTCGCAGGTGCTGCCGTTCCGCACCAACGCCTATGTGCTCGAACAGCTGATCGACTGGAGCCGCGTGCCGGATGACCCGATCTACCGGCTGGTGTTCCCGCACCGCGACATGCTGCTGCCCGCCGAGTACGCGCAGCTGCGCCAACTGTCGCTGGTGCAGCAGGACGCCCCCGCCAGCGCGCGGCTGGTGCAGGCGATCCGCATGCGGATGAACCCGCACCCGGCCGGACAAATGACCCACAACGTCCCGCGCGTCAACGACGCGCCGCTGCGCGGCGTGCAGCACAAGTACAAGGAGACCGTGCTGTTCTTCCCCAGCGCCGGCCAGACCTGCCACGCCTACTGCACCTTCTGCTTCCGCTGGCCGCAGTTCGTCGGCATGGACGACATGAAGTTCGACGCGCGCCAGTCGATCGAGTTGAGCAGCTACCTGAAGAACCAGCCGCAGGTGACCGACGTCCTGATCACCGGCGGCGACCCGATGATCATGAATGCGCGCCAGCTGGCCGACGTGATCGACCCGCTGCTCGACCCGCAGCTGTCGCATATCCAGAATATCCGGGTCGCCACCAAGTCGGTCGCCTACTGGCCGCAGCGCTTCGTCAGCGACCGCGACAGCGACGATGTGCTGCGCCTGTTCGAGCGGGTCGTCAAGGCGGGCAAGAACCTGGCCATCATGGGCCACTATAGCCACGCGGTGGAGCTGCGCCAGGATGTCGCCCAGCAGGCGGTGCGGCGCATCATCGGCACCGGCGCTTCGTTGCGCATGCAGGGGCCGCTGATCCGCCACATCAACGAAGACCCGGCCAGCTGGTCTGAGCTGTGGCAAACCGGCGTGCGGCTGGGCGCCATTCCCTACTATATGTTCGTCGAGCGCGACACCGGCCCGCGCCAGTATTTCGGCCTGCCGCTGGCGAAGGCGCACGAGATCTTCCAGGCCGCCTACCAGAACGTGTCTGGCCTGTCGCGCACGGTGCGCGGTCCGTCGATGAGCGCCTTTCCCGGCAAGGTACTGATCGACGGCGTGGTGCGCATCAATGGCGAGAAGCTGTTTGCGCTGCAGTTCCTGCAGGCGCGCAATCCGGACTGGGTGCGCAAGCCCTTCTATGCCCGCTTCGACGACAAGGCGACCTGGATGGATGAACTGGTGCCCGCCTTCGGCCAGAACAAGTTCTTCTTCGAGAGCGAGGACGCGGCGCCGGCGCCGCCGCCGGGGCGCGTGATACGGATTAACCCAGTGCATGGGCGCGACCCGGTCCCGCACCAGGCCGAGGACCAGGCCTGCTCGCACGAGCCGGACGCCGCCTGAGCCATGCGCAGCTGCCATGGACACCGCCGCCACGGCCCGCCGTTCGGGCCTTGCCGTCTTCTGTTGCGTGTTCCTCCCCTTCGCCCTGGGGCACTACCTGTCTACCTTGCTGCGCTCGGTCAATGCGGTGCTGGCGCCGGCCTTGATGCGCGAACTGGCGCTGTCGCCGGCCCAGCTGGGCGCGCTGACCAGCGCATTCTTCCTGGCCTTTGCGCTGGCCCAGCTGCCGGTCGGGATTGCGCTGGACCGCCATGGGCCGCGCCGGGTCCAGCTGTTCCTGATGCTGGCCGCCAGTCTTGGTGCGCTGCTGTTTGCGCATGGCCGCAGCTTCGGCGAGCTGGTATGTGCGCGCGCGCTGATGGGCGTGGGGCTGGGTGGCTGCTTCATGGCGGCGGTCAAGGCGGTGTCGGCCGTGATCGCGCCGCACAAGCTGCCGTCGGTGCACGGCTACCTGATCGCCGTCGGCGGCCTGGGCGCGGCATCATCGACGCTGCCGGTCCGGCTGGCGCTGCACTACACCGACTGGCGCGGCGTGTTCGAAGTGCTGGCATGGTGCGTCGCGCTGGCCAGCATCCTGGTGTGGCTGGCGGCGCCCAGGTCCGACCCGGCCCCGGCCAGGTACGGGCCGATCCTCAAACCGATCGCCGATGTCTACCGCAACCGCCAGTTTGGCCGCACCATCGCCCTGGTGCTGGTACCGCATGCGGTGTTCTTCGGCATGCAGGGCCTGTGGGTCGGCCGCTGGCTGTCCGATGTCGGCGGCTACTCCGATGAAACGGTGGCGTTCCTGCTCTATCTCGGCATGGCCGCGCTGATCTTTGGCGCCATCGCGGTCGGCATGATCACCGAATGGGCGGCCAGGCGCGGCATTGCCCCGCTCGATGTGGCCGCGGCCGGGGTGGCGATCTTCGTGCTGGTGCAGGCAGCGATGGCACTGAACTACGCACCCAGCCTGCGCCTGCTGTCGGTGTTGTTTACGCTGGTCGGCACCATCACCGGGATCGAGTACGCGATCGTGGCGCAAAGCATGCCGCGCTCGCTGACAGGGCGTGCAGCGACCTGCCTGAACCTGTTGATCTTTGTCGGCGCCTTCCTGATTCAGGCGGGTTTCGGCCAGGTGGTGGGCTGGTGGCAGTCCGACCCGCAGCTGCACTACCCGGCGCAGGCCTACCGTGTGGCGTTCGGCGTGCTGGTGACGCTGCAACTGCCGGGATTAATCTACTTCGTCCTTCGCCGCCGTCCGGTAGAATGCCCGGATTGCGTTGTCACCCCGAAGGAAGAATATGAAACTGGTTCGCTACGGCCGCCCCGGTAAGGAAAAGCCTGGAATGATCGACGCGGAAGGCCGCCTGCGCGACCTGTCCGCCCACATCGACGATTTCGACGCGTCGCAGTTGTCGGACAAGGCGCTGCGCAAGCTGGCCAAGATTGATGAAAAGACCCTTCCGCTAGTGCGCGGCAATCCGCGCTTTGGCGTGCCGGTAGCAGGTTCGCGCAAATTCATCGGCATCGGCCTCAATTATGCCGACCATGCCGAAGAGACGGGGCAGGCCAGGCCGAAGGAGCCGATCGTGTTCATGAAGGCGATCACCTGCCTCAACGGACCGGACGACGACATCGTGCTGCCGAAGGGTTCCAAAAAGACCGACTGGGAAGTCGAGCTGGGTGTCATCATCGGCACCAGGGCGCAGTATGTCAGCGAAGCGGAGGCGCTCAAATACGTGGCGGGCTATTGCGTCGTCAACGACCTGTCGGAGCGCGAGTTCCAGCTCGAGCGCGGCCCGCAGTGGGACAAGGGCAAGGGCTGCGACACCTTCGGCCCGGTCGGGCCGTGGCTGGTGACGCGCGACGAGCCGTATGACGTGCAGAAGCTCGACCTGTACCTGGAGCTGAATGGCAAGCGCATGCAGACCGGATCGACCGAGACGATGATCTTCACCGTGCCGCAGATCGTCAGCTACCTGTCGCAGCACATGACGCTCGAGCCGGGCGATATCATCGCCACCGGCACGCCGCCGGGCGTTGGCATGGCGCGCACGCCGAAGCGCTTCCTCAAGCGCGGCGACAAGCTGCGCCTGGGCATCGCCGGCCTGGGCGAGCAGCAGGCCGAAGTCAGGTAGGGTGGGCATTGCATGCCCACCGGTGGACACGCAGTGTCCACCCTACGTGACTGGCGACCATGTAGGGTGGGTAGGTGCCCTACCAACCCTACATTGACGCCTTGATGGCGTCGGCCAAGCGTGACACGATCTCCGCCAGATCGGCATCGGTGGCGATGAACGGCGGCGCCAGCAGCACATGGTCGCCGTTGCGGCCGTCGATGGTGCCGCCCATCGGATAGACCATCAGGCCATTGGCCATCGCATGCGCCTTGACCAGTGCATGCACGGCGCGCTGCGGGTCGAACGGCGCGCGCGTGTCGCGGTCCTGCACCAGTTCCACCCCCATCAGCAGCCCGCGCCCGCGGATATCGCCCACATGGGGGTGGCTGCCCAAAGCCTCACGCAGCAGGGCGCGCAGGGTTTCGCCGCGCGCCCTGACGGCAGGCAGCAGCTGGTCGCGCTCAATCACTTCCTGCACAGCCAGCGCGGCAGCGGCCGCGACCGGGTGCCCGATATAGGTATGCCCGTGCAGGAAGCTGCCGCTGCCCTTGCGCAGCCGCTCGACCAGCGTGCTGCGCGCCAGCACCGCACCAATCGGCTGGTAGCCTGCGCCCAGCCCCTTGGCGATGGCGACGATGTCAGGCACCACGCCATCCTGCTCGAACGAATACATGGTGCCGGTGCGGCCCATGCCGCACATGACTTCATCCATGATCAGCAAGATGCCGTGGCGGTCGCACAGTTCGCGCACGCCCCGGAAGTAGCCCGG
>CBDDRJ010000064.1:0-13139 GCA_965233055.1 uncultured bacterium | reverse complement strand
AGCGCCTCGGCCGGGCCGGCCAGGCACAGGGCTGGCTGCTCGGCCCCCAGCCAGGCGAAGATGTGGTTGGCCGCGCCGGCGTCATGCGCGACCACGGCCAGCGGGTGGCGCAGCGTTTCCATCATGGCGCGCCGAACCTGGCGAAGTACAGGATGTCCTGCGGGACGCCGTCGACCAGTTCCTGCCCGATCCGCACGCCGTCGGCCTGCATGCCGCAGCTTTGCATGATGCGCACCATCGCCGCGTTGCAGCGCAGCGTTCCGCCGGTCACCTTGCGGGTGCCGATCGCCAGCAGGTGGTCCATCAGCGTGGCCCACGCATCCCTGCCCAGGCCCTTGCCCTGCACCCCGGCGCCGATCAGGAGGCCGATATCGGCGGTGCCGTGCACCTGCGAGCGGTAGGCCGTCATGGTGCCGATGAAGGCATCCTCGTGATAGATCGCGATGAACAGATTGCCGCTGCCGGCGAACGATTCGAAATAGGCGCGGCAGCTGTCCATGCTGTGGCTGCGGAAGCGCTGGTTGCTGAATCTCATCAGCTGCGGGTCGCGCAGCCAGCCGAGGTAAGTGTCGGTCAGGTTGTCCTCGGTGAACGCGCGCAAGCTCACCTTGGACCCGGTCAAATCGGGCAGAACGTTCCCTGCTTGCTGGTTCAATCTGGACAAATCTTTCCCCTGGGTGGCCGCTGGCGTTCGCCAGCGCGTTGGCAGCCTATCCCGCCAAGGCCGGCATTTCCATAATCTAGATCAAATTTTCGACAAGTGAGCTTACTCCAGCAGCTGGTCCTTATTGGCCAACACCTTGACGATGATGGCGACAAAGTCGTCGATATCGCTTTCGCTCAGCGGTTCGCGCATCAGCGGCGTGTAGATCAGTTCCTGCTCGTGCATCCGCTCGACCACCGGGCAGCTGCCGTGGCTGTAGTCGTAGTCGACGCCGGCATTGACGGTCCACGGGAAGCCCTTGCTGCCGATCGCGATCTTCTGCTGGTACAGCGGCGCCAGGTAGAGCGGCTTGACATAGGCTTCGACGAAGCCGTTCTGCTCCCAGATCGCCGGCGGCGGCAATTCGGCGTTGACCGCCTTGACGAAGGCGCTGCGCGAAATGCCGATGGTGGCGGCGTCGAACTTGACCGGGTACAGGTAGTAGGCGTGCTCGGCGCCGTCGGCCACCCTGGCCGGGGTCAGGCCATCGATCCGGGCCAGCGCCTTGCCGAAGTGGCTTGCCAGCCGCTGGCGGTGGGCCAGATAGCCTTGCACATTGTCGAGCTGGCAGGTGCCGATGGCTGCCTGCAGTTCGGTCAGGCGGTAGTTCGAACCGAGCATATTGGTCAGGTCCGTCACGCCCTGGGTTTCGACCAGGTTCTCGCCGTGGTTGCGGATCAGCTGGCAGCGCAGCGCCAGCTGGTCGTCGTTGGTGACCAGCATGCCGCCTTCGCCGGTGTGGATATGCTTGTGGTAGTTCAGGCTGAAGCCGCCGATGTCGCCGATGGTGCCGACCGGGCGGCCCTTGTAGCGGATGCCGGGCGCCTGCGCCGCGTCTTCGATCACTTTCAGCTTGTGCTTCCTGGCCAGCGCCATGATCGGGTCCATGTCGGCCGCCTGACCGAAGATGTGCACCACCATGATGGCGCGGGTGCGCGGCGTGATGCGGCTTTCGATGGTCGCCGCCGTGATATTGAAGGTATCCGGGTCGATATCGGCGAACACCGGGATGCCGCCGTAGAACAGGATCGCGGTGGCGCTGGCCGACATCGTGTACGGCGAGACGATCACTTCGTCGCCCGGGCCGATGCCGATGGCGCCGACCGCCGTCATCAGGCCGGTGGTCCACGAGTTGACCGAGATCGCATGCTTGAAGCCGTAGCTGCCGGCCCATTTGGCTTCGAACTCGCGCACCTTGGGGCCGCCCAGCCATTGCGGGCCGGGGCTGCCGAAGAAGCCCGACAGCTCGCCGCTGTCCATCACTTCGATCACGGCCTGCTTTTCGGCCTCGCCCATGGTGCGGCGCACCGGCAGCGGCTGCTGGCGCAGGCGCTCGCCGCCCTTGATTGCTAGTTGCGTCATGATGTTCTCCCTGATGTTCATGGTGTGGCGATCTCCTGCCAGTGCCCGTCGCCTTGCGCCGAGCGGTTGATGGCGTCGACGGCAAGCGCCGTCGACAATGCGTTGCGGGCGTCGCAGCTGGAAGCATGGACCTCGCCGGCGGCCAGGCGCAGCGCCTCGTCCACCATCTGATCCATCGCTTCCAGCGCGCGCGCCGGCTGGGTCTGGGGCTGGCCGGGAATGCGGTAGCCGGCGTAGTTCGGGTCGTCCTCGATTGCGGTGTAGACGATGTCGCGGCCGCCCTTGCGCAACTCGCACAGTCCATCGCGGCCGATCACGCGCAGTTCGAAACAGGTGAAGGCGCCCTGGTCGGTGGCCAGCATGGTCAGCTGGATGCGGCTGCCGTCGGCGCGTTGGTATTCGACCTGGGCGTCCCAGGCTCTATCCTTGCCGCCGCACCAGGCGGCTTCAGCGGCATCGAGGGGCGAGCCGAGCGCGCGCGCGCGCACCGGATGCGCATCGCACAGGAAGCCGGCCAGGTCGATCATGTGCGAGCCGTTATTGGTGATGCCCTTGCCATAGGTGCCGACCAGGCGCTGCAGTGCCCCCATGTCGTTTGCGCGAATGCGCTCGCGCAGCGCGCGCATGCTGGGGTCCCAATGGCGCGAGAAATTGATGACGGACTTGACGCCGGCGGCCTCGATCGCCGCGGCCAGCGTGCGGCTTTCATCGAGTGTCGTGGCGAGCGGCTTTTCGATCACCAGCACCTTGACCCCGGCGGCCAGCGCCGGTTCGATCACTTCCCAGCGGGCGGCGCTGGAGGCGGCCACCACGGCAATGTCGACGCCGGTGGCGGCAAACAGCGCGCGCGGATCGGAAAAATGGGCCGGTGCGCCCCAGCGGGCAGCGGCCTGGCGTGCCTTGTCCGGGTCGTGGTCGCACATGGCCACCAGGCGCGCGCGCGGGTGTTTCGAAAAACCGGCCGCATGGGTCAGCGAAAACGCCGGCGAAGCGGCGGCGGCGTCCCATTGGGCGCCAATCAGGCCGCAGCCGATGATGGCAACGTCGAGGCGCCGCGCGTCCATCAGCTGGCCGCCTTGCGCGGTGGGTACATGCACATCAGGATGACCATGGCACGCAGGATGCGGTAGTTGGCCGACAGCAGGCGGCCGAAGCGGGGCGCGTCTTGCCGGTCACGCACGATGATCGGCATACGGGCGGTGCGGCAGCCGGCCACGATCGAGCGCACCGCCAGTTCGCTGCCGATCAGCTTATAGCGGTCGAAGCGGCCGGCGCGCTGGTACAGCGCGCTGGCATAACCCTTCATGCCGCACATCGGGTCGGCCACGCCCCACAGCCAGTTGGCGCAGCGGGCAAAGATGGTTTCGCCGATGCGGGCGAAGCGGTCGCGCACGCCCAGTACCAGTTCATTGCCCTGGTCGAGCAGCGCGATCATCTGGTCCAGCTGGGCCGGATTGTGCTGGCCGTCGGCGTCGATGGTAATGATATAGGTGCAGCCGAGCTCGGCCGCGCGGGCGAATCCCGTGTTGAGAGCGCCGTCGTAGCCCTGGTTGACGGCGTGCGACACCACGTCGGCGCCGGCGCCGCGCGCCAGTTCGGCGGTGGCGTCGCTCGAGCCGTCGTCCACCACGATCGGCAGGCCGTAGTGGCGGATGCGCTCAACGACTGAGGCGATCGTCGCCGCCTCGTTGAGGGCGGGGACGACGATGCCTACGCGAGGTCGTTCCATCGCAGGTAGTCTCCGGCCGGCACTGCACGCAGCAGCTTCTTGCCCGGCAGCGCGGCCAGGTCCATCGGCGAAATCGCGTCCGGCGGGCACGGGCGCAGCACGGTCACGTGTTCGCGCGTCAGTACGGTACCCTCGGGCAGGTCGGCCAGCGTGCGGATCGCGCGCCGCTGCAGCACGGCGGTCTGGCGCTCGTTGTCCTCGATCTTCTTGACGCCATTGCCGAGCGCATTATCGAGCTCGCGGGTGGCGTCGACCATGTCGCGCCAGGCTTGCGGGCTCATCGAGAAGCCGTGGTCGGGGCCGGGACGGGCGGTGTCGTCGGTGAAGTGCTTCTCGATCATGCGCGCGCCCAGCGCCACCGCGCCCAGCACGGTCGCGTGGCCCAGCGTGTGGTCGGACAGGCCCAGCACCATGTCCGGGTACATCGCGCGGTAGCACTTGAGGACATTGAGCTGGATGTACTTGAAGTTTTCCAGGCTGGCCGTGTAGTTGGTATTGCACTGCATCAGGGCCAGCTGCGGATTGATCGCCAGTGCGGCGCTGACGGCGCGGTGCACGTCGTCCATATTGGAGGCACCGGTCGCGATGATGGTCGGCTTCTGCTTGCTGGCGATGTGCTCGATGATCTCGAGCCAGGTGATGTCGCCCGAACCGATCTTGAAGGCCGGTACATAAGGGTCAATATGGTCGACCAGCGCCTTGTCGTACGGGCTGGTGAAGAAGCAGATGCCGGCCTTGTCACAGGTTTCCTTGAGCGTGGTGGTCCACAGCAGCGGTACGCTGGCGTCGGCATACACCTCGGTGACGCTCTTCTTCCATTTGGCCTGGTGCGACTGCTGCGCGCCGAGCGCCTTGAAGCCTGCGTCGCTGACGATGGTCTTGGCGGTGAAGTGCTGGAACTTGGCGGCATCGGCGCCCGCCTCGGCGGCCATGTAGATCAGATCTTTGGCGCGTTCGATGTCGCCATCGTGGTTGGCGGCGATGTCGGCGATGAAATAGGTCGGGTGGTCGTCGCCGATCGCCTTGCCTTCGATGTGCAGGACCCGGTCAGGCTTGTTCAAGATAGTCGCTCCGCAGTGAATGAATTTGATCGATCAGGTTAGGCAACTGCAGGCCCATGGTGCGTTCGAACAGGCTGCAGTCCATCCGCATGTCCTTGGGCCGGTAGGCGTCGAGCGCCGGACTGGCGGTCGACACGGTACGCGTGATGCGGGTCGTCGGCAGGCCCATGGCGTCGGCCAGCGCGAACGCAAAGGCGGCCTTGCTCATGCCGTCGCGCGCCCCCAGGTTGAACAGGCCCACCGGGCGCTTGGCCACCACCCGTTCGATCATGCCGGCGAGTGTGTTGATCGCCAGCGGCGAGAACAGGATGTCGTCGAACACATTGAGCGGCGCATCGTTGCGCAGCGCCTGCATGATCCAGTCGGAAAAGCTGCTGCGCAATGGGCACAGGCTACGGCCGAAGAAGGTGGTGCGCAGGATCGTCGACGGCACGCCGGCGGCGGCCAGTTCGGCGGCGATCTTGGAAAACGCATAGGTATTGGTGACGGTGACGTGGTCTTCCGCATGCGGGCCGCTGCCGTCATACACCTGGTCGGTCGAAATCTGCACCAGGTGGCAGGCGCCGGCCTGTTCGCGCATGGCGCGCGCCAGATTGACCACGGTGGCGACGTTGAGCAGGTAGGCGCTGTGCGGCTCGCGCTCGCACAGGTCGACATTGGTCAGTGCCGCCAGGTTGATGATGCAGTCCGGCTGCACCTTGGCCAGCAGGCTGCTGACCTGGTCGAATTCGCGCAGGTCGGCGCGCACCTGGGCATCCAGGCGCAGTCCGTGCGTGACGACGCTGTGGCCGGCCGCAGCCAGCGCGGGGGCCAGCGTGGTGCCCAGCAGTCCGGTGGCGCCGATGACGAGGACGTGTGCCATATTGGGTCGCCTGTGGCGCAGCCTTGCCGGCCGCCTTAGGCGATGTCTCCATTTTTTTTCAGCGCTTCGTACATCAGTTCGGCGCGACGCCAGTCTTCCAGCGTGTCGATGTCCTGCACCATGTGGCGCGGCAGCACATAGGCCATCGAATCGGTCGAGAAGAAGATCTTTTCGCTGTTGTAGGTCGCGGCACTGCCCCAGTAGAACTGGCCGGCATCCTGGTAGGCTTCCTCCAGGTCCTGCGAACGGGTATTGTAGTTGTGCGGCTCGAACATCTCGACGAAGCCGTCAGGCTTTACCTTGAAGGTGCGCTGGATCGGGAACGGCATCGAGGTGGCGGAAAACACATAGCCGCCCACCTTCTTCGAGATCAGCATCTCGTAAGCCTCGCGCAGGGCGCTGGCCTGGATGAAAGGCGCCGTCGCGTAGATGCAGCACGCATAGTCGACCGGGCCCATATGTTCCTGCACCCATTTGACTGCATGGTTGATGACCGGGACCGTGGTCGCATAGTCGTTGGCCAGTTCAGGCGGGCGCACGAACGGCGTCTCGGCGCCGTAGTGGTTGGCGATGTCGCGGATCTGCTCGTCGTCGGTGCTGACGATGACATGGTCGAACAGGCCGCTGTTCCTGGCCGCCATGATCGAATAGGCGATCAGCGGCTGGCCGCAGAATTCGCGCACGTTCTTGCGCGGGATGCGCTTGCTGCCGCCGCGCGCCGGGATGATGGCGATGTTCATGGCGCGCCCCTTACAGTGCGGTGGCGATCAACTGCTCGAGCTGCTCGACCGTCAGGAAATCGGGGTTGGTGCCGCTGTCGTAGGCGAAGCCGGGCGCGACCGGGGTGGCGTCCATCTTCTTGCAATATTCGGCGATCGTGTAGGCACCGCTCATCGGCAGGATCGCGTAGTACTGGCCCATGTCGACCGTGTTGTGGCTGTCGCTGGCGGTGATCATCTCTTCGTGGATCTTTTCGCCAGGGCGCACGCCGACCACCGGGTAGCTGCATTCCGGGCCGATCGCCCTGGCCACGTCGGTGATGCGGTAGGACGGGATCTTCGGCACCAGGATCTCGCCGCCCCACGCGTGTTCGAGCGACCACAGCACCATGTCGACCCCTTCCTGCAGGCTGATGTTAAAGCGCGTCATCGCCGGGTCGGTGATCGGCAGTTCGCCGCTGGCGCGGCGCTGCTGGAAGAACGGGATGACCGAGCCGCGGCTGCCCATCACGTTGCCGTAGCGGACCACGCTGAAACTGAGGTCGCGCGCGCCGATGATATTGTTGGCGGCGACGAACAGCTTGTCCGAGCACAGCTTGGTGGCGCCGTACAGATTGATCGGCGCGGCCGCCTTGTCGGTCGACAGCGCGACCAGCTTGCGCACGTCGCTGCCGAGACAGGCCTCGATCAGGTTCTGGGCGCCCAGCACATTGGTCTTGATGCATTCGAAAGGATTGTATTCGGCGGCCGGCACCTGCTTCATGGCGGCCGCATGCACCACATAGTCTATGCCTTCGAGCGCGCGGCGCAGGCGCGCCTCGTCGCGCACATCGCCGATGAAATAGCGCAGCGCCGGGTACGTCGACTCGGGGAACACCTGGGCCATCTCGAACTGCTTGAGCTCGTCGCGCGAGAAAATCACCAGCCGGCGCACGTCCGGAAAGCGCTCGAGCACGGTCTTGACGAAGGCCTTGCCGAACGAACCGGTGCCGCCAGTGATGAGGATGGATTTATTGCTAAGCATATTGCACCTTTGTTTCGATGGTCGCGCCATGGGTCGATGGCTGCCGCCAGGCGGACAGCCCAGTCTGAATTATCGCCGATTTGCCCGGCTGCAGATGCCCAAAAAGAACACTTTATCCCAGCCAATTCTCGCCATGCGCCCGCTCACGGCTCGCTCAGCGCTTCCGACAGGCCCTTGGTCAGCGGCCACACCAGGTAGGACAGCACGGTGCGCTTGCCGACGACGATCTCGGCATTGAGGGTCATGCCCGGGAGCAACCTGTTATGGGGCGCCAGTTTTTTCAGCTTCGACTTGCCGAAATTGACCCGGCCAACGTAGTAGGCGTCCATTCCGCCCGGGGTAGCCGCTTCGCGCCGGAACGCATCCTCGCTGACGGTGCGCACGGTGGCGTCGAGCGCGCCGTGCTGCTGGAACGGGAAGGCGTCGATCTTGACGTGGGCCGGCAAGCCGACCTTCAGGTAGCCGACGTCGAGCGAATCGATATGCACTTCGGCTTCCAGCTCGGCGCCCAGCGGCACCAGCGTGAACATGGTTTCCGCCTCGCGGATGATCGAGCCCTGCGCCACCTTGGCGATATCGAGCACAACGGCATCGACCGGCGCCACCATATTGACCAGCTTGTTGCGGCGATCGGCCTTGGCCAGCTGCTGGCTGACGCCGTCGCGTTCGCGCGTGGCGCTCAGTAACTCTTCCATCAGCTTCAGGCGCCAGCCCTTTTCAAACGCCGACTTGTCGGCCTCGAGCGAGGCCAGCTCGCGCTTGATTTCCTGTTCGCGGTTCTTGGTCATGTTCAGGTCGCGCTCGACTTCGAGCCGCTTGTCCTGGGCTTCGAGCAGGCGGATGCGGGCGCCGAAGTTCTGCGCCACCAGCTTTTCCTGCATCGCCTCGATCTCGCGCACCGATCTGGTGCGCGCAGCCAGCACCTGCTGGTCGCGAATATTGGTCTCGAGGCTGGCCTTGAGGCGTTCGATCGACTCGTTCATGCGCGCCTTCTGGGCCGCATAATTACCCTGCCGCTCGACCGACATGCGGGCCTGCAGCTCGCTGTCGGCATCGCGCCGCCGCTCATTGCCGGCGCCGCCGTTCAAGTCGCCGCGCAAGCCTTTGATCTGGGTGTCGAGGCTTTGCAGCCGGGTGCGCAGCTGGGCGTCGTCGGCCTGGGTGAAGGTCGGGTCGAGCGTGGCCAGCACCTCGCCCTGCCTGACCACCTGGCCGACCTTGACATTGATGGTGCGGATGATCGACGTTTCCAGCGGCTGCAGGATGGTATTCGAATCGGGCGTGACGAGGCGCCCCTGGGCCACCACCACGCGGTCGATCTTGGACAGGCTGGCCCACAGCAGGAACAGCACCAGGCCAGCGAACAGCACCCGCATCGTGATCTGCAGGTAGGGCGGCAGCGGAGTGCGCTCGAGCTCGTCGGCATCGGGCAGGAATTCGACCACCAGGGCCTTGTCCGGCTTGTCCGACGTCAGTGCCTGCAGTGCGCGCCGCACTACAGATGGCTTGTTTGTTGGTTCCATAATGTTTGGTAAGTTTCGCAACGGGTCAGCAATTCAGCGTGCTTGCCGCTGTCCATCAGGCGGCCGTGCTGCATGACCATGATGGCGTCGGCGTTGACCAGCGTCGACAGGCGGTGGGAGATCATGACCACGGTGCGGCCAACGGCGATCTTGCCCAGGTTACGGATGAAGATTGCCTCGCTTTCCGGGTCCAGCGCGCTGGCCGCCTCGTCGAGGATCAGGATGCGCGGCTTGGCCAGCAGGCAGCGCGCGATCGACAGCCGCTGTTTCTGGCCGCCCGACAGGTTGGCGGCGTTTTCTTCGAGGACCGTGTCATAGCCCTGCGGCAGGCGTTCGATGAATTCGTCGGCGCCGGCGGCCTGGGCGGCGGCGACGATTTCCTCGAAGCTGGCGTCGGGCTTGGTCGACGAAATATTGTCGCGCACCGAACCGCGGAACAGGAAATTCTCCTGCAGCACCACGCCGATCTGGCGCCGCAGGTGCGACAGCTCGAATTCGCGCGCATCGGTGCCGTCGAAGCGGATCACCCCTTCCTGCACCGGGTACAGGCCCTGGATCAGCTTGGTCACGGTGGTCTTGCCCGAGCCGCTGCGCCCGACGATGCCGACCACGGTGCCCTTGGCGATGGTGAAACTGGCGCGGTCGAGCGCGGTCTGGGCCGCGCCGGGATAGCGGAACGTCACTTCGTCGAAGCGGATTTCGCCGTCCAGCGTCAGGCGCAGGCCGCCGGCGCCAACCCGGCCTTCGGGCGCGCGGTTCATCACTTCGCCCAGCATCTTGACCGACAGCGCCGTCTCCTGGTACTCGTTGACCAGGCCGACAATGGCCAGCAGCGGCTGCACCACTTTGCCCGAGATCATCTGGAACGCGATCAGCGCGCCCACCGACAGGGTCTGGTTGAACACATCCTGGGCGCCGAGGATGATGATGGTGATCGGCAGCAGTTTGCCGAGGAAATCGGTGATGGTATTGCCGACGATGGAAATGCGGCCGACCCGGAAATGCATGGTGATCGAATTGGCCGAACGCTGGTCCCAGATGCGGCGCTGGGTCGGCTCGATCGCCAGTGCCTTGACGGTGCGCATGCCGTGGATGGTCTCGACCAGCATCGCCTGGCGCGCCCCTTCGGCCGAATACAGTTCCTGCAGGCGGCGCTGGTACATCGGCACCATGGCGGCGACACAGAAGCCGATCAACACGGTGAACGCCAGCACCACCATGGCCAGCTTGACCGAGTAGGTAAACAGGATCGGCAGGAAGATGACCAGGGCGGTGGTATCGAGCAGAGTGAAGAACATCCGTCCGGTCAGGAAGTTGCGGATCCGCTCGAGCTGCTGCATATGGCGCGTCACCACGCCGGCGGTGGCGGTCTCGAAATAGTCGATCGGCAGCGACAGCAGGTGGCTGAAGGTGCGGCGGGTCAGGCGCATATCAATCTTGTTGGTGGCCGCCAGCGTCAGCATCTGGCGCAGGAAGCCGAAAGTGGCGTCGAGCAGCAGGGCGATGACGATGCCCACGCCCAGCACCCACAGCGTCGATTCGCTCTGGTGGATCAGCACCTTGTCGATCACCAGCTGGAAGAAGATCGGCGACGACAGCGCCAGGAAATGCATGGCGATGGCGGCAATGGCAATGTCGCGGAAGGCCGAAGTCTGCTTCAATATCTCTGGAATGAACCAGCGCAACGAAAACGGCTGGTTCGGATCCGACAGCGCGTGCTGGCGCTTCATGAACACCACTTCGCCTTCCCAGCGTGTGCAGAACTGGGCCTGGTCGAGCAGCACCACGCTGGCGCGGTCTTCGAGCGGGTCGAGGATGGCGACCTTGCCGTCGCTGCCCGGCTCGGCGCGGGCGCCGACCACGATGACGGCATTGCCGTTGTTCAGGCGCGCCAGGATCGGGAACACCCCGTTCTGGCTGACCAGCGCCTCCCAGCTTAATTTGTCGACCCGGGCCTTGAGGCCGATGTCGCCGCAGATAGTCATCAACAAGGCATTGCGCGGCTCTTCCGACTGCAGCGCGTAGTCATCGATCAGGCGTTCCGGATTGACTTGCAGTCCGTGATGCTGAGCAATGGCAGTGATGCACTGGATGACGGTGTGCGGGAATTTTTCTTGCATCGTGGTTGAGGTTCGTAAATGCTGCATTCAGGCTTGCCGCACGGAGTTTCCCGTTTGGCAACCATTGTCGAAAAGAATTCTACCCCAGCCTTCCCTGGCAGGAAGATTTATTTCCTGTAAAGGTTGGGCCAATACCGACAAGGGTAGCGGCAAACGGCGCCGGCCATTCGGGTGAGCAGCGGCCCCTTTGGGCGCCAATTCTCCGGCGCGCCCGCCCCAAAAATGCAACAAGGCGACCAGGCCGGGGGGCCTGGTCGCCTTGCTGGGGGGCGGCGAAGTCTTACCTGCCGCTGGCCAGGAGTCCGCGTGTGGTCAGTTCATCGACCACATTGAGGCCCAGTTTCAGGTCGCCCGCCGCGCCCACGCCATCCGCTTGCGGGATCGCGTTGAAGGCCTTGAGCGCGTCGACCATGCGTCCGACATTGGCATCGAACGCCAGTGCCGCCCCCTGCTGGCCGCTGCCGGCCTGGCCGTCAAGATTCAGGCTTGGCGCCCCGCTGGCGGCGTCGGTGGCTGCCACGTCGAAGGCGGCCAGGGCCTGCGCCATATTGCTCACCCTCGTGCGCAGGTCGGCCGGCGCGGCGCCGGTGGTGAACCAGACGTCGGCGGCCGCATGGCTGTTGCCGGCACCGTCCGTGTAGCTCGACGTCATGCCGATGAAGTTGCCATTGTCGCGGCTGACGGCAGTCTTGGCCTCGAGTCCGATGCTGGCGATATTGAGGTCGGTCAGCGACTTCAGTTCGCCGGCCTGGCTGACGCCGTCGCCGTTGGCATCGACCCACACGCGCAAGTCGTTGAAGGCAGCGTCGAGGCTGCTGATGACGCCGTCATGGTTCGCGTCGAGCTCGGCCAGCGCCTGGTAGGCGTTGCCGGCCTTGCTGCCGTCGGCCAGCGTGGTCGAGGTGCCGAACAGTTCGCCGCCATCGTTGATGCTGCCGTCGCCATTGCGGTCGAGCGTCAGCAAGCCGTCGTTGCGGTCGATCCAGCCGGTCTGCACCGGCGTGCCGTTGGCCAGCAGGTCGAACACGACGCCGTCGGCCTGGGCCACGGTGTGGATGCCGTCGCCGTTCAGGTCGAACACCATTGGCGAGGCCAGCGAAGACAGCGCATTGGTCTGGGTGGTCGTCATCACCGCCACCTGGCTCGGCGTCAGCGCGCAGATCTGGCTGCTCGTCAGCGCACCGAACTGGCCGGTCGACATCGCCACGATCTGGGTGGTCGACAGGCCGGTCGCAATCTGCGACGTGGTCAGCGCCGCGATGGTGCTGGTGCGCAGTTCGAGCACGTCCGAGGTTTCGAACGCCTGGATCTGCGAACTGACCATGCCCACCAGTTGCGAGCTGGTCAGTGCCGCCACCTGGGTGATGGTCAGCGCCTTGACCTGCGACGTCGTCAGGCCGAACCGGACCTGGCTGGTCGACAGCGCATTGATGGCGCTGCTCGACATGACCATGATGTCCGAGGTGTCGAGTGCGCCGATGGCAGCCGTCGTGAAGCTCGTCATCAGACCGGCCGTCAGCGACTCGGCGTGACTGGTCGACAGGGCCATGATCTGCGAAGTACCGAGGGCGCGCAGCTGGCTGGTGCCGAAGGCCGCCAGATTGGTGGTCGACAGGCCCTGGTTGACCTGGCTGGTGCTCAGGCCGGCGACGGCCGACGTGGTCAAGGCGCCGAGCGCCGCAGCCGACAGTTCACGCAGGTCGGTGGTGTCGAGCGCACCGGCCTGGCTGGCGCTCAGGCCGGCGGCCTGGGTCGCGTCGAGCACCAGCGCATGCGAGCTGGTCAGTGCTGCAATCTGCGAGGTGCCCATGGCGCGGATCTGGCTCGAACCGAGTTCGGCGACGAAGCCGGTGCGGATCGCGGCCAGGTCAGCCACTTCGATCGCGCCGATGGCCGAGGTGCTGAAGCCGGCCGCATGGCTGGTGGTCAGCGCACCGGCATGGCTGGTGGTCAGGGCCAGCACTTGCGAAGTGCCCAGGCCGCGGATCGCCGACGAGCTCAGGGCTTCAATGTGCTCGGTGCGCAAGCCTTGGTTG
>CBDDRJ010000063.1:0-20366 GCA_965233055.1 uncultured bacterium | reverse complement strand
GTGGTTGTGGTTGGCTCGGCCGTCGTGGTGGTCGTCGTTGGCGCCGCCGTCGTGGTAGTGGTCGCCGCAGCCGTCGTGGTCGTCGTGGTCGGTTCGGCCGTCGTCGTGGTCGTGGTTGGCTCGGCCGTCGTCGTGGTCGTGGTTGGCTCGGCCGTCGTGGTGGTGGTCGTTGGCGCTGCCGTCGTGGTCGTCGTGGTCGGTTCAGCCGTCGTCGTGGTCGTGGTTGGCTCGGCCGTCGTGGTCGTCGTCGTTGGCGCTGCCGTTGTGGTGGTGGTGGTGGTCGGCTCAGCCGTCGTGGTGGTCGGTGCGGCGGTGGTCGTCGTTGGCGCAGTCGTGGTGGTGGTCGGCGCTGGCGTCGTGGTCGGTGCTGCGGTGGTCGTGGTCGGCTCAGCCGTCGTGGTGGCCGGCGCTGCCGTTGTCGGGGCGGCGGTGGTCGGTGCCGCCGTGGTTGGCTCCGGCGTCGTTGGCGCGGCCGTGGTCGGCTCAGGCGTCGTGGCCGGTGCTGCAGTGGTTGGGGCCGCAGTCGTCGGCGCTGCGGTGGTCGGGGCTGCCGTGGTCGGGGCCGCCGTCGTCGTCGTTGCCGGCGTCGGCGTGGTCGTTGCCGGTGACTGCGTCGTATTCGGGGCCGTGGTGTTCGCCGGTGCCGGAGTGGTCGCTGCAGCGGGCGCCTCGGTTGCCTGCAACGGCGCTACCGTAGTCGCTGCCACCTGGCCGCCGGTCTGCGAGCCGGTGCCGCCCTGACCATCGGCACTGGCTTCCTTGGCAGGCGCCGCCGCATTGTCGACCGCCTTGTTCGTCGTGGCGTTCGGTGCCGGGGTTGTCTGCTGGGCTGCATCCTGGCGACTGGTGGCCAGCTGGACGTCGCCGGCGCCGCCTTTGGCCGCCGCCAGCTTGGCCGCCGCTGCCGTGTTGGCCGCTTCGATATCAAGGGCCGCCGTTTGCGCGCCCGACTCGACGAAACCGGCCGATTGCTGTTTGCCCGAACTCGAGGTCTGCTGCTCGCCGACCGTGACGCCACCGGTGATCTTTTCTTCCTTGATCTCAAGGCCTTCTTCATCGATGCGGGCGCCCTGCTCTTCGCGCTCGCGCGAGCCCTGCTTGGTCTGGCCTGGCAGCTGGATGTTTTCCTGCCCCTGGTTATAGGCACGTACCTCGAAGTTGACCCGGCCTGCCGCTGTCGCCTCGGACTGCGTCGCCTCGCCTTTGGCGAGCGCCGTCATTTCGTCGAACTGGACCGCCTCTTTTTCTTGCGCGCTGCCCAGGCCAGTGTTGCTGACTGGGGGAACAGTGGTCGGGGTCTCGTTAGCCATGGCAATGTCTCAAGCAGGGATTTTTCACAAACTACATTATGGTGCTTGCGAAAAAGAAACCCCAGACGGCCAGAAGTTATAGTTCTTGTGCAATTATAGTAGCAATAAGGCACTATTAATGAAGCATTAACGTTCGCGGAACGAGGTGCCCAGTGCGCTGGTAATCGGCTTGGTCAGGTAAGACAACAGCGATTTCTGGCCGGTGACAATGGCGGCTTCGACGCTCATGCCGGCCTGCAGCGGGTACTGGCCGGGGACCTTGCCCATGTAAGAGCGTTCCAGTTCGACCCAGCCCCGGTAGAAGGTCTCGCCGCCCTCGCCTTGCACGCTGGAGGCCGAGATGCGCTTCAATTTTCCGCTCGAGAAGCCATAGCGCGAAAAATCGTAGCTGGTGACCCTGACCTCGACCGGCTGGCCCAGCTTGACGTAGGCAATGTCGCGCGGCGCGATCTTGAGCGTCACTTCGAGCTGCAGGTTGTCGGGCACGATCTGCATCACGGTGGCGCCCGGCAGCAGCACCTGGCCGACCGTATTGACCTTCTTGTCCTGCACGTAGCCGCGCACCGGCGCGCGCACTTCGAGCCGCTCGACCTTGTTGCGCAGGCCCTGGATGGCGACCTTCGCTTCCGACATCTCGGCCTGGATCGCGCCCAGTTCGCCCGACGCTTCGCGGTGCAGCTGGTTGCGAATATCCTGGGCCCGGCTCCTCGCCTCGGCCAGTTCCTGGTTGGCGACCTGGATGTCGAGCGTGAGCCGCTGCACTTCGCCCTGGGCCGCGATATTGGCGCGCCGGGTCTCGAGCATCAGCGTGCGGTTGATCAGGTGGCGCGCAGCCAGGTCTTCGCGCATCTTGACCAGCTCTTCGCTCAGTGCCAGCTGCTCGCGCGAGACGGCCAGCGAATTATTCAGTTGCGACACGCGCTGCTTGCGCTGCTCGATCTGGTGTTCGATGATCGACAGCGACGACGCGCGCGACTGCATCTGCGCATCGTAGATGCGCTGCTGGTCGAGCCGGCTGTGCTGGGAGCCGGCGCCGACCGACGCAAAATCGGGCTCGCGGCCGGCCGCCAGCGCCGACAGGCGCTCATTGCGCAGCTGCAGCGTGGCCAGCCGCTCTTCCATCTGGTTCAGGTCGACGATCGCCTGGCTGCCGTCGATGCGTACCAGCACCTGGTCCTTCTCGACCAACTGCTTCTCCTCGACCAGGATGGCCGCCACCACGCCGCCCGAGATATGCTGAACCACCTTGATCGAGCCGGACGGGACGATCTCGCCGGGCGCGCGCGCGACCTCGGTCAGCGTCGTGAAATGGGCCCAGGCGACGAACAGCACGACGATCGCGGCCGTGATCCACAGCGCCATGCGCACCGAATTGGGCAGCAGTTCATCCTCGATATTGGACGACTCCGACAACAGCCGATGCTTGCGCCCGCCCAGCCTGAAATTGGAGCGGCGCTCGGTGCTCGGTACGTTTTTGTCGCCATATAACTTCATCGTGGTCCCGCCATCACAATACTCTTGATTTCTTCAAAGGTGCCGCTGGCCATGATCGAGCCGCGCTCCATGTAAATGACGACGTCGGCGGCCCGCATATGGCTCGGGCGGTGCGACGTCATCACCACCGTCGAGCGGCCGCGCCAGTATTCGACGCAGCGCATCAGCGCCTGCTCGCCCGCCTCGTTCAGGCCGGTGCCCGGTTCGTCCAGCAGCACCACCGGCGCTTCCTTGAGGATGGTGCGCGCCAGCGACAGGCGCTGCAGGAAGCCGAGCGGCATCTGCTTGGCGCTATTGGTCGAAATGCGGGTGTTGAAGCCGCGCTCGAGTGCCAGGATGTCGTCGGTCAGGCCGGCCATGTCGACCGCCCATTTCATTTCGTCGTCGGTCGCGGCCGGATTGGCCACGCGCAGGTTCTGCGCCACGGTGCCGTAGAAGATGTCGCAGGCCTGCGGCATATAGGTCAGGCGCGAGCGCAGGTCGGCGCCGGCCATCTGGCGGATGTCGACATTATCGAGGCTGATGGCGCCGGCCTGCGGCAGGTAGATCCGTTCGACCAGCTTGAGCAGGGTCGATTTGCCCGAGCCGTTGCCGCCGGCCACCACCACCACGGCGCCCGGATTGATCGTGAAGTTCACGCCCAGCACGGCCGGGTCGGCATCGATCGCATAGCGGAACGACACGCGCGAGAACGACAGCAAGCCTTCCTTCTCGGCGCGCAAATTGGGGGCGACGGTCGAACCGCCATCCTTCTCGCCCTGCATCTTCATCAGGTTCTCGACCTGGTTCATGTTCTGGCGCATGCGCGCCAGGCTGCTGGCCGACGAGAACAGCTGCTGCAGCGGGCCGACCAGGCGCCAGCAGATCATCATCGCCGCCACCATGTCGCCGCTGGTGACGTTGCCGTCCATCGCCACCACGGCCGACGCCGCCAGCGCGATCAGGCCGGTCGAGGTGCCGATCACGGCGACGATGCCAGACACCCGTTCATGCACGCGGCGCGACTGGAAGCTGGCCATGATGGCCTTGCCCGAGTGGGCGCGGAAGCGCTTGAGCCACTTGTGGCTGGCGCCGGCGGCGCGGATCGCGCGCATCTTCGACAGCGTCTCGGTCAGGAATTCGGAGCGGTTGCCCGACAGCTGGCCGGTCATCACCAGGTGGCGTTCGGCCAGCACCTTGGTAAAGTAGATCAGTCCGGCGTACAGGACAGCCGTGAAGAACAGCACCACCAGCACCACCGGGCTGATCAACGCGATGGCGACCAGCAGCGCCAGGTTGGCAGGCAGTTCGAGCGCCATCATGGCCAGCGGGCCCTGCCAGAATTCGCGCAGGCCTTCGAGGCCCTTGATGCGGCCGACCTGCTTGCTGACCGAGGTGCCTTCGGTCGCCGCCGTCGGCAGGTGGATGATCCGCTGCAGCAGCGCGGTGCCGAGGATGTACTCGAAGCGCCCGCCGATGCCGGCCACGATATCGATCCTGACCATGCGCACCGCCCATTCCAGCACGGCGGCAATGACCACCCCGAGCAGCAGGTAATACGCCACTGTCGTGTCGTGCGACGGCAGCACCCGGTCATAGGTCAGCATCACGAACAGCGGGGTCGACAGGCCCAGGACCGTGCTCAGCAGCGTCAAGCCGAACACCATCATGATCTTGCGGCGGAAGGTCCACACCAGGTCGCCGAACCAGCCGGTCACCGCCGGCCCCTTCTTCTCGTTCTTCTTGAACATATAGCACTGGCCTTCGACATCGTTGCGCTCGACTTCGTGCTCGGTGGCGGTGGCGCTGTCGAAGATGCGCAGGCGGCCGTCGGGCAGGCACTCGAGCACCACTTGCGCGGCCTGGTCGGGTGCCACGAACAGGCAGGGCATCAGCGCCGGCACCATGTCGGCCAGGCTGGCCGCCGAGCGGCGCGACGTGAACTTCAGGTTATGCAGGATCGAACAGTAGGCCGTGATATCCATGCTGACGGTCAGGTGCGGCATCGCCTCGACCAGCACGCGCGGCTGGCCGACCCAGCCGAGCTCGACCAGCATCGGCTGCAGGCACAGCGCGAGGTCGGACACTTCGTCGAACTGGCGCCGGATCAGTTCATGCAGGTCGTCGACGTGGGTCGGGCGCGCCAGCGCCGATTCGACCTTGACGGTGCCGGCCTCCTCGACCACCGCCTTGCGGTTGGCCTCGAGCGTGCCCTCGACCAGCTTGTGGTCCGCAATCGAATACACTTTGTCGGCCAGCGTCAGCAGCGACGGCCGGTGCGTCACCAGCACCAGCGTGCGCTTGCCCTTGAGCGTGGCGAGGTAGTCGCGCACCAGCGCATCGCCCTTCATGTCGAGCGAGGTATTGGCTTCGTCGAACAGGATCACGCTGGGCTGGCAGCAGGTCGCGCGCACGATATTGATCAGCTGCAGGGCGCCCTCGGTCAGCGTCTCGGTGGCGCCCAGCGGCGTCTCGTAGCCGAGCTTGAGGCGGGCCACGATCTGGTCGAGGCCGATATGCTCGCCGATCCGCAGCGCGTCATAGGTCAGGTGCTCGTCGAACATCGTCATGTTGTCGAGCACGGTGCCGGTCAGCGCGGTGCTGGTCTGGGGCAGCAGCGCGATCTGCTTCGGCACGCTGTCGGGGGTAAATTCCTGCAGCGGCGCGCCATCGACCAGGCAGCTGCCCGAGTCGGGCCGCAGCAGGCCGCCCATCAGCGCCAGCAGCGTGCTCTTGCCGCTGCCGCTGTCGCCCTGGATCGCGATGCACTGGCCGGCCTTGACCGACAGCGACAGGCCGTCGAACAGGGTCTGGCCGTCCTCCTGGCGCAGCTTGATGTCGCGCAGCTCGAGCCCTTCGGCGACCGGCCCCAGCGCCCGCTTGCCTGCATCGGACTCGGCCGGCATCGACATCACTTCGTTGTAGCGCACCTGGTTGGCGGCGAAGTGCTGGAACTTGAGCCACACCGTCAGCAGGCGGCGCACCAGCATCAGCGCGCGCACCGACAGCATCATGCAGGCCGCCAGCGAGCCGGGACTGATGACGCCGTCGAGCACGGCATTGACGCCGAAGAACACCACCACCACCGTCATCACCTGCGCGAACGTGATGCCGATGATGTTGTTGTACTCGTTGGCGCGGGTCAGTTTTTCGCCCTGCTCGGCATTGGCCTCCATCAGGCGCTCGTAGCGGCGCAGCATCAGCGCCTCCATCGTCAGCGCCTTGATCGAACCCATATTGCCCAGCACCTCGGTGAGGAAATTGAAGCGCCGGTTGTCGAGCACGACGCGCTGCTCGTTCTGGTCCTGCATCCAGTCGCCGAAGAAGAACACCAGCAGCACCACCAGCAGGATCAGCACTGCCAGCGGCGCCAGCATCAGCCAGCCGCTGATCGCGTAGATCAGGCCAAGGAAAATGAACACGAACGGCAGGTCGAACATCGTCAGGATGGTTTGACCGCCATAGAATTCGGCCACCTGGCTGGCGGCCAGGATCTTTTCCTCGTAGGCGCCCGGTTCGTCCTTCTGGTACTTCGGCAGCGGTACCCGCATGATGTGTTCGAGCGCGGCCACATTGGCCTGGTGCTCGAAGCGGGCGCCGAGCCAGCCGGTGACGTGGCCGCTGATTATCTTGAGCAGCTCTTCGAGCACCAGCGCCACCACGATGCCGATCACCAGCAGGGTCAGCGTCTGCATCGAGCGGTTGATCACGATCCGGTCCATGATCTGCAGGATCGCCATCGGCGTGGTGACGGCCAGGAAGTTGGCCAGCGTGGCAGCGATGGCCAGCCGCGGCAGCGAGCGGCGCAGGTCGTCGGACTTCAGGACTTCATTGAGGAAGTCCCGGATGCGCATCTTTTCCTTCGGCTTGGCGCCGAACTTGCCGTGGGTGTTGGCGCGAGGTGCTGCCGGTGCAGTCGGTGCGGCTGCCGTGTTCATGTCACTCCATCCTCAGGAACTCGGTGACCAGTCGCAGGATCGGATGGCTGAACGACAGCGCGCCGCCGGCGTCGCGCGCCAGCACACCGGACGCGACGGCCTTGTCAATCGAAGGCAGCACCTCGGGCAGCGGCAGCTTCATCGCCGTTGCCAGCGCTTCGGGCGAGGACGGGGTATCGGCCTTGGACATGGCGGCCAGCAGCTTGCGGTCGAGCTGCACGCCGTCCATGCGGGCGCACACGACGATCAAGAGCGGCATGGCCAGCAAGCCGCTGCCGCGGTGGCGCGCCAGTTCGACCGCAAACAGCGGCACCCCGGACGCTTCGCTGACGACGGCATTGAGCTTGTCGGCCTTGACCTTGACCCCGCGCGCGGCAAGCACATCGCGCACCAGTGCGGCGGTGTCGCCCTGCGGCAGGCGGCGCAGGCGCACCGTATCTGCATTGCCGGCCACGCTGGCCAGGTTGCGGCCCGACACCAGCACCAGGCGGCCAAGCCGCACCGCGTCGGCGCTGGCGGCGCACAGCGCGAGCTGGTGCTCGCGCGCCAGCAGGTGCAGGTCATCGATGATCACCATGCGCGGTTCCGGCGTCGGTGCGCGCAGCATCGCCTCGACCTGCTGGGCGCTCTGCACACTGCCCTGCTCGACGTCGCGCAGGCTGTCGCCGCCATTGAAGGGCTGGCCGCGAAAGAAAGCGGCGGTGCCGCCGCTGGCCGCAAATTCGAGCGCCAGTTCGCGGCACAGGCGCGACTTGCCCATGCCGGTTTCGCCTTCGAGGCAGATCAGGCGGCCCTGTCCCTTGCCCAGCTGCGCGACTGCCAGCTTCCACGTGGCCAGCTCGTCGCGGCGCCCGACCAGCGGGTAGGCGATGCGGTCGCCCGACCAGAACAGCGTGTCGAGGCCATGGAACGGCAGTGCCGCGGCGGCGCTGCTCGCTTCGCCGATACCGAACGCCAGCATCAAGTCCTGGGTGGCCTGGTCGATCACCAGCTGGCCGGCCTCGCCCTGGTCGGCCAGTTCGCGCGCCGAGCCGATGGCCGAGCTGGCCATCGCTTCGCCGGACCAGCCGCCAAAGCGGCGCATGCTGGCCACCACCAGGCCGGCCGTGATGCCGCCGCGCAGCTGCGCCGCGCAGCCGGCATCGACCACCGACAGTTCGGCAAATGCCGCGTGCGCCGTCTGCAGCGCGCGCAGCAGGTCGTATTCGCGCACCTGGTGGATGCCGAAGATGACGTCGGCCGAGCGGCCCTGGCGCGCCAGGAACACGGCCTGGAATTCGAACGCCTGGGCCGCCAGCAGGCCGTGCAGGCGCTTGACCACTTCATTGCCGGCCGATTCAGGCAACAGCAGGCTGAGCACGACGCAGGGACGGCGCTCGAGCACGCCGTCGCTGCCGTGGCCGGCCTGCACCGCCCCGGCCAGGTCGCCGTCGATGGTCGCTTCGCGGCGCGCCGCCGCCATGGCGCGGTTGTTCACGTGCAGGCGCTTGAAGATGGCCACCACGTGCTGCTTGACGGTACCGAGGCCGATACCCAGTTCGCGTGCGATTTCCTTGTTGACCTTGCCGGCACGCAGCAGCGTCAGGATCTCGCGCTGGCGCTGGGTCAGCTCCTGGGATCCTGTGGTGCCGGGCAACCGCGGATCGTTCATTGGCCGCCCGTCATGGTCAGCGAATGGGACAGCGGCGGCTGCACCTTGGTCGCCAGGGCCCGCTTGAGGTGGGCGTCGAGCGACACCGGCTGGCCATCCTGCAGTTCGACCGGCACCACCACGGCAACGAGCTGGCCGCCGTCCTTGATCTGCTGCGCCAGCACGGCAGCGTCGTCGGGCTGGTCGAAGGTGCCGATGCAGATCGATATCTCGACATTCGCGTCCGGTATTTCCGTTTTGTACAGGAAGGGGGCGAAGCCGCGTTGCTTCCATGACCCGAGCGAAGGTTCGAACCGCTTCTTCAGTCCCTGCACAACGCCGGATGTGAAACGCCCCGCGTACTGCAGCGAATAGACCTGCACCGAGTAGCCGCTGCGGGCCGGCGCCGTTGCGGCCGGCACCACCGACAGCTCCGGCGAGAACGCCAGCCTGGCGGCCGCCGGGACCGGCACCAGCAGCGGTACCGGCCGCGCGACGGCCGCCTGCAGCGGCGGCGCCGGCTGGTCGGAAGCTGGCCGGGCCCGCAGCGTGATGTGGTGCGACAGTTTGAGTCCGAATGCGGCGGTCGCAGCCAGGCCTGCCGTATCGGCGGCAGGTGCTGGCAACGCCGCACTGGAGACCGGTGCCGGCATCGCCGCATTGAAGACCGGTGCTGGCGCGGCCGCATTGGAGACCGGTGCTGGCTTGGCCGCATTGGAGACCGGTGCTGGCATCGCCGCATTGGAGACCGGTGCTGGCGTGGCCGCATTGGAGACCGGTGCTGGCATCGCCGCATTGGAAACCGGTGCTGGCTTGGCCGCCTTGGAGACCGGTGCTGGCGTGGCCGCGTTGAAGACCGGCGCTGGCAGCGCCGCGCTGAAGGCCGGGGCCGGCACGGCGGCATTGTGGGCCGGAGCCGGCACGGCGGCCGGCGGCGTGGACGCGGACGTTGCCGGCCGCGGCGCTTCGGCCTTGACTGGTGCCATGATGATGCTGGCCGCTGCCGGCAATGGCGCCGGCGGCACTGCCGGCGCGACCGGGATGGCCGGGGTGGTCTGGCGCGCCGCTGTGTTCGTTGCGGCCGCCACCAGCTGCTGGACCAGTTGCGCCTGCTCCGATGCCGGCTGCACCGGCTGGACCTGGCCGGCGAGCAGCGGCGCGTCGCCCAGCTGCAGCCACTTGCCGCCGCCGGCGAACGCCGACGAGGCGTTGAGCAGCGAATTACAGCGCATGAACTGGGTCTTGAGCACGGCGCAGAAACGCTCCGACTCCTGCGGGTCCGCGAAGGTGCCGACAAACAGCCGGTACCACGAGGTGCGCTCGCGACTGAGTTCGTCGGCCACGCGGCCGTCCTGGCGCACCAGCACGATGCGCTGGCGCGTCATCAAGTCGGGGAAGCGGGCGTACAGGTCGCGCCGCATCGCCATCACCGAACCATAGCTGGCGACGCCGGGCAGTTCGACCAGCCACTGCTTGCCTGCGCCGTCGGGCAGCTTGACCGGACCGAACACGGTGCTGGCGCGCTCGATCTGGTAGACCGATTGCACCAGGCCAATATTGACCTCCGGCGGGTCGGCCGGGCGCTTGCCGCCGCCCGGAATGCTGGCGGTGGTGTCGACCCCGCCGCCGAGCGACTGGAACAGTTCGACCAGGGCCAGGCAGTGCTCGAGCCGGATGCGGTTCAGTTCGTCGAGGCGGGCATGGTAGCTGCGCTCGGTATCGAGCAGCACCATGTAGTCGATCGCGCCGGCCTGGTAGGACTCGCGGCTATAGGTCCAGGCGCCCAGCGCGGCGGCCACCGATTCCTGCTGGATCGCCAGCCGCTTGCTGTTGGAGGCGATGCCGGCCTGCGCGTCCTCGACTTCGCGCACGGCGTTGTACAGGGTCTGGACGTACGATTCGAGCAGTTCTTCATGCACGCTGCGGGCCACCGCCACTTCGCTCGAGCGCTTGCCGTAGTCGAAGATCGAGGCCGTCAGGCTGGCCACGCCGCTCCAGAAGATGCGGGCCGGCTGGATCAGCTGCGACAGCGCGAAACCGCCGTAGCCGTACTGCGAGCTGATGTCCATCTGCGGGAATACGCGCGCGCGCGCGGTGTCGATATTGGCGTCGGCCGCCAGCATGGTCGCTTCGACCACCCGCACGTCCGGCCGGCGCAGCAGCAGGGCCGACGGCAGGCCAGTCGCCACCACCGGGTAGCTGAGCGAATCGAGGCCGCGCTCGGACAGGTGCAGCGCGCCTGGCACGGTGCCGACCAGGCCGGCCAGTCGGTTCCTGACCTGGTCGCGCTGCAGCTGCAGTTGCGGGATGGTGGCGCGCACCTGGAACACGGCGGCGCGCTGCTGCTCGAATTCGATGATGGTGGCGTCGCCGCTGTTCATGCGTTCGCGCACCGAGGCCAGCAAGCCCGACAGCACCGACTCCGATTCCTCGGCGATGCGCAGGCGGTCGCACAGCGACAGGTAGTTCGAATACATCGCCACGATATTGGCCGTCAGCGCGCGCTGCACGTCGTCGCGCGCATAGGTGGCGCGCCACAGCTGCAGCTCGGCCGTCTCGTACAGCGCCTGCACTTCGCCCCACAGGTCGGGCCGCCAGTCGGCCCGCACGCTGGCCTGGTAGGTGCGGCGCGACGCCATCTCGGCGCCGTCCGGCCGCAGGCCGACGCCTTCGAGCGGCGCCGTGATATTGACGCTGTACGGCAGCGACAGCGACGGCATCTGGTCGGCCCTGGCCTGCCTGACGCGCGCGCTGGCCTGCGCGATGCGGTTGGTGGCCACGCGCAGTTCGTGGTTATTGGCCAGCGCGCGGTCGACCAGTTCGTTCAGTTCGGGGTTGTTGAGCAGGCGCCACCAGTCCGGCAGCACGCTCTTGAGCGGCGACACTTTGCGCAGCGGATCCTCTGCCATCTTTGCAGTGTTGCGGAAACTGGCCGGCAGTGGAACTTCCGGCGTATCGTAATGCGTCCTCTTGGTCACGCAGGCGCTGAGCACCCCGACCAACAGACTCGCACTCAAAAGCCTTTTGTTCATAAGCAAAGATGTGAACTTGCAGCAAATTAGGGTGCCCCAAACCGAAAAAAAACGGTCCGCTAGCGCGCGTGGCCGATACTTTTGGTTGCAGTACCTTTTAACAGAATTTCCACTTGGAAATAGTTTCAGTAGATTAAGTTAATTTATCATTATTAGAGGGAGAAGTACACGACGGCGCGCCCGTTCAAGCTTAAAAATTTACTAAGCTGCAATAATTTATGGCCCTTATCGCAACAATCCCATTTTAGCCCTGTTTGACCGGTCCGGGCACCGGCCGCCGCCCCGCCCCCCACTTGAATCCGGACCGTCCGTCCCGATCTACCGAATGTCGTGTTTGACCGGCCGATAAGGCCGGTAATATTCGACGGTATTGCGGACGTTTCAATGTAATATATATTTTGATTACTTCAACAACCCGGGGATCCAAGACCATGAGTCAAACTGCATTTGCCTACTGGGCCCGCCTGACTGCCATACTGGCCCTCGCCGCCAGCCTGAGCGGCTGCGGCTACAATGAATTCCAGTCCAAGGACGAAGCGAGCAAGGCCGCGTGGAGCGAAGTGGTCAACCAGTACCAGCGACGCGCCGACCTGATTCCCAACCTGGTCAATACCGTCAAGGGCTATGCCGCGCACGAAAAGGAAACGCTGGAGGCGGTGACCAAGGCGCGCTCGGCAGCAACGAGCTTCCAGATCACGCCCGAAGTGCTCAACAACCCGCAAGCGTTCGAGAAATTCCAGCAGGTGCAGGGCCAGCTGTCGGGCGCGCTGTCGCGGCTGATGCTGGTGGCCGAAAAATATCCGGACCTCAAGGCCGACACCAGTTTCCGCGACCTGCAGTCCCAGCTCGAAGGCACCGAGAACCGCATCACGGTGGCGCGCCAGCGCTATATCGCGACGATCCAGGACTACAACGTGCAGGTGCGCAGTTTCCCGACCAACCTGACGGCGATGATGTTCGGCTACCAGGTCAAGCCTTCGTTCACGGTCGACAACGAAAAAGCCATTTCGTCGGCGCCGACCGTCAACTTCGGTAAGTAAGGCCATGCTGATGCGCCTGCTGGGTCCGCTGATGGTGGCGCTGGTGCTGGCCGCCGGCGCGCCGGCGCGGGCGCAGCAGCCGGTGCCGGTGCCGGCGCTGACGGGCCACGTGGTCGACCAGGCCGGCCTGCTCGACGCCGCGGCCCGCCAGCGCCTGGCCTTGGTTCTGGCCGACTACGAGACGAGGACGGGCAGCCAGATCGCCGTGCTGATCGTCAAGAGCACCGAACCGGAAGCGATCGAGCAGTTCTCGATTCGCGTGGCCGATGCGTGGAAACTGGGCCGCAAGGGCCAGGACGACGGCGTGCTGCTGGTGGTGGCCAAGGACAATCCGAAAGCGCTGCGGCGGCTGCGCATCGAAGCCGGGCGCGGCGTACAGGGCGTGCTGACCGATGCCCAGTCCAAGCGCGTGCTGCAGGATGTGATCGCGCCCCACTTCCGCCAGAACGATTTTTACGGCGGCCTGGTGGCGGGCACCGCCGCCATTTCCGCCCTGCTCGACAAGGAGCAGTTTGCCCCGCCCGCCCGCAAGTCCGGCACCGCCCCGATGGCGCCGTCCAGCGACGAGGGCCTGATGTTCGCGCTGCTGATGGTTGGCGCCGGCCTGTGGCTGCTGGCGTCGATGTTCCGCAAGCAGCGCCGGTTCGGCGGCTCGCGGCTGTCGCGCAGCGGATGGGGTAGCGGCGCCACCGGCTTCATCGTCGGCAGCATTCTCAGCAATATCGCCAACAGCGGCCACCGCGGCGGCGGCTTCGGCGGCGGCGACGGCGGCGGTTTTTCCGGCGGCGGCGGCGGTTTTGACGGCGGCGGCGCCTCGGGGGACTGGTGATGGCGGCAATGAACTGGAGGGCACGCGCAGCGCGCGCGTGGCGCCACGCGATGACGGGCCAGTCGGTCGGGCGCAAGGCCTTCCCGCCTGACGCGCTGGCAGCGATCGGCGCGGCCATCGCCGAAGGCGAGCGCGGCCACCGCGCCGAGCTGCGGCTGGTGGTCGAAGCGGCGCTGCCGCTCGAATTGGCGTGGCGCGGCGTCAGCAACCGCGAGCGGGCGCTGGCCCTGTTCGTCGAATACGGCGTGTGGGACACCGAAGACAATTGCGGCGTGCTCATCTACGTCAATCTGGCCGAGCGCAAGGTCGATATCGTGGCCGACCGCAACATCAACCGCAAGATCGGCAGCGCCACCTGGCAGGCGATCTGCAATACCTTGACGCACGGCTTTGCCAGTGGCCAGTACCAGGCCAGCACCATCGCCGCGATCGGCCAGGTCAACGCGCTGCTGCAGCAGCACTTCCCGTCCAACGGCGAGGACGCCAACGAACTGCCGGACCACCCGATCATCCGCTAAAGCCTGCGCCGGCAGGGGCAGCATGGGTCAGGCCGCTGCGCCGCGCGTACCCACGCGCCACGCCGCAGTATAGAATTCTGCTTTCAGCCCATATGGAACACAGAATATGAAACTCGCAAACAAAGTTGCCATCGTCACCGGCGCCACCCAGGGCATCGGCCTCGCCTGCGCCCAGCGCCTGGTGGCCGACGGCGCGCGCGTCATGCTGGTCGACGTCAAGCCGGAAGGCGCCGCCGCCGCCGCCGCGCTGGGCGAGCAGGCCCGCTTCTTCGCCGCCGATGTCAGCCAGAAGGCCGACGTCGACGCCATGATTGCCGCCACCGTGGCCGCGTTCGGCCGCGTCGACATCCTCGTCAACAACGCCGGCGTGACCCACAAGGCCGAATTCCTCGACGTCAGCGAAGCGGACTTCGACCGCGTCATGGGCATCAACCTGAAAGGCATGTTCCTGTGCGGCCAGGCCGCGGCGCGCCATATGGTCGGCCACAAGGCCGGTTGCATCATCAATATGTCGAGCGTCAATTCCGAGCTGGCCATGACCAACCAGGTGCCGTACAACGTCTCCAAGGGCGGGGTCAACCAGCTGACCCGCGTGATGGCGCTGAGCCTGGCACCGCATGGCATCCGCGTCAACGGCGTCGGCCCCGGCACCATCCTGACCGAACTGGCGCGCCAGGCCGTGCTGGCCAGCGCCGAGCAGCGCCATACGATCCTGTCGCGCACCCCGCTCGGCCGCTGCGGCGAGCCGGAGGAAGTGGCGTCGGTGGTGGCCTTCCTCGCCAGCGACGACGCCTCGTACATGACGGGCCAGACCCTGTTCGTCGACGGCGGCCGCATGGTGCTGAACTACACGGTGCCGGTCGAGCCATGAGCGACGACGCAAAACGGAATACGGACGCAATGCTGGCACTTGACAACCAGTTCTGTTTTGCGCTCTATTCGGCATCGCATGCGATGACCAAGACCTACAAGCCGATGCTCGACAAGCTGGGCCTGACCTACCCGCAGTACCTGGTCATGCTGGTGCTGTGGGAGCAGGACGGCATCCTGGTCAAGGAGATCGGCGCCCGCCTGTTCCTCGACTCGGGCACCCTGACCCCGCTGCTCAAGCGGCTCGAAGCGGGCGGCCTGGCCGTGCGCCAGCGCGACCCGCACGACGAGCGCCAGGTGCGCATCACGCTGACCCCGAAAGCCCATGCGCTGAAGGAAGCGGCGCGCGCCATCCCGCCCCAGGTGCTGTGCGCCAGCGGCCAGCCGATCAGCGAGCTGGGCAGCCTGCGGGCCCGGCTGGCGCAGGTGCGCAGCGACCTGTTCAAGTCGATGGGGAACGACCCCGCCTAGGCCCGGCGGCCGGTTCAGGATAAAAATCGATTGCACACAATTTAATTGTGCGATATAGTCCTGTTCATCGGCAGTGAACTGCCGCCACCCCACCCCAAGGAGCCATCATGCAAGTTCTGTACACTGCCAACGCCACTGCAACCGGCGGCCGCGACGGCCGCGCCACGTCCGACGACAAGGTGCTCGACGTCGCCCTGTCGACCCCGAAACAGCTGGGCGGCGCCGGTGGTGCCGGCACCAATCCCGAGCAAATGTTTGCGGCGGGCTACTCCGCCTGCTTCCTGTCGGCATTGAAGCTGGTCGGCGGCGCGCTCAAGACCCCGATCCCGGCCGACACCACCGTCTCGGCCGCAGTGGGCATCGGCCCCAACGGCCAGGGCGGCTTTGGCCTGGCCGTCAGCCTGTCGGTCGTGACCCCGGGCATGGACCAGGCCCAGGCCGAAGCGGCCGTCATGAAGGCGCACGAAGTGTGCCCATACTCGAACGCAACGCGCGGCAATATCGACGTCAAGCTGTCGGTCAATGCCTGACGCCCGTCTCCGGCGATGATATTCACGATGGTGATGTCAGTCATCGGAAATGACAATTAGACATATATGTGGCGACAGCCCATAATTGCACCTGTCTCCACTATTCTCCTCCAAGAAAATAGTTTTAAGCCCGCTTTCATCAGCGGGCTTTTTTTTTCGACGCGCCACTGCGCGCGACAGACCATGCTTGCGCGATGTCATGGCCGCGTCACACAGTCTCCCTATACTGGACTCATCTGCCGTACATGCAACCGATATGCACGACGGCAGGCTCGGTGTGCCGCGCCCCGGCCCGGCACACCACCCTGATTCGCCGCCGGCGCCCCGCGCCGGTGGCAGCACCAACCGCCTTGACGGCATCCTTCTTGGGTTTAGCCCGCCTTACCGGCGGGCTCTTTTTTTGCGCGCCGCCATTTGGCCGGCACTGTTATATTGGGCATCGGCCAGCATGCAGGCTTGTTGACCGGCTCGGTTGACGCCGGCAATCTGCCGCCCTACCATCCAGTATGCACAGGAGTTCCAATGACTGATCCCACCGTCGACACCGCCGACACCGCCACGCGGCGCCATCACGGCGCCGACGACGAAACCCTGGTCCTCAGGCAGATCGACCCGGCCAGCGTGATCGACCACGCCGCCAGCGATGCGCCTTTGCAACTGCTCAGTTTCGGCGCCATGCGCGAAACCTGCCCGGCCTGCAAGGGCGCGCATTTGCGGCTGGTCCTGCGCCAGGCCAATGTGCATACCGAACATTTGGTGTGCCCCCAGTGCGGCGCCTGCTTCGATGCCCATTTCGCCGACGGCCGCTCGGCCTTCGCCATCTGATGCTGCCCCAACTGTTGCTGGCCGACCGCTTCGGCCCGCTGCGCCTCGGCCTGGCGCTGGCGACCTACCTGGCCATACTGATCGGCGGCGCCATCCCCGGCATGCGGGCCGACATGGCCCAGGTCGCGTCCGGCCTGGTGCTGCACGCCACGGCCTACGGCGGCCTGTGCTTCCTGCTGTTTACCGGGCGCGCAGGCAGTCGCAACCAGCGCGCCGTGTGGGCCGTGCTGGTCGTGATGGCGCTGGGCGCCATCGATGAATATGTGCAGAGTTTCTTTCCGTATCGCCGCGCCGCGCTGATGGACTGGCTGGTCGATTGCAGTGCGGCGCTGGTCGCGGCGCTGCTGCTGTGGAGCTGCTGGCCGCGGTTGGCGGCATTGCAGGCCGGAAGGCGCTCGACCTGAGCGCGGGCCGGGCAGGCCGGCAAGCAGCCGTCCGGCCAATCTGGATCAGGCCGGCTTGTCGCCCTGATCGAATTCAAACTGCTGCTGGCGTGCATCGCAGCCCAGTGCGATCCCTTTCAGGATCGCCTTGGTATGGCGGCGCCGCAATGCCATCGCATCCAGGCCAGTCAGGCGCGCCACATTGGCCCGCATGTCGAGCAGGGTTTCAGCCTTGGCTTGCCGCACCAGCGCCAGCAAGCTCTGCCGTGTCTGATGATTCCGACGCGGATCCGGCCCGTCGCCGCATAGTGCGACGGTCAATTCTTCAATCATCTGCGTCGTAGCGTAGTCGTGCATTTGCGATTCCTAAGAAAGTTCCGACACAAAATTATGGCCCAGTTCCCGCAAGAAATTTTTGATTCGGCGCAAGACAAAGCGGCTTCGGCTTGACGCCGCTCATGCTGCCAGCGTTGGGGCCGGAACGACCGGCCTGTTGCGGCCTCTTACAGCAGTGGCATGCGGAACCGTCACACCTCCAACCCCCAAACGCAAGGAGTGCATGATGAAGCGACTTCAACAGAACGCATTACTGGTGGGCCTGGTAGCACTGGCGCTCGGCGCATGCAGTTCCACCCGCAGCGACATGGCCAGCCAGTCGACCAGCCCGCCCCCGATGGCCAGCGAGCCGGTCGCGTCGGGCACGGCCAGCAATATGCCGGCCGACGCATCGACGCAGCCGGCGGCCAGCAGCATGGCAGGCGGCACCGGCGACATGCCGGGCACCGCAGGCACGGCCGGCACCGCATCAGGCGCCGGCATGCCGGACCAGTCCGGCTACATGCCGTCGCCGTCGGCGGCAGCGCCCAATAGCATCGTCACGCTGATCGAAGTGCTGCCGCGCGAGCAAGCCAATATCGCGGGCGCACCGGCGGGCGCCGGCGCCACCAGCGGCAGCAGCACCAGCGGCAGCGGCGCCGGCGGCAGCACGGCAGCCGGCGCCGGCGGCAGCACGGCAGGCGGCGCCCGCGACAAGGTCTACCGCGTGACGCTGCACATGGATGACGGCAGCACGCGCGTCGTCACCCAGGAAGTGACGCCGAACTTCCGCGCCGGCGACCGGGTGCGGCTGGAAAACGGCATGGTCCTGCGCTAGCAGCGTACGGCACCGTCGACACACCGTGCGCGGCGCCGCTGCGCACGGTCGATGCGGACGGCCTTGCAGCAGCTCAACGAATTGGTTGAACAACCAGGCCCAGCAATGGTCCTGCCGTAATCGCACGCGCCAACAGCGTGCCTTCACTTCTCACAGCAGGGAGCTCGATGGCGGACAAGCGCCTGATCATCATCGGCCAAGCCTGCTTGCAGGAATGGGCCAGCCCCGGCTGGGAAGTCGACACCGCCACGTCACTGCGCGAAGCCGGCGCACTGCTGCGCCGGCAGCCTTGCCCGCTCGGCCTGCTCGACCTCGATGCCGCGCCGGCGCCGGCCGCAGTCGCCTCGTTCCTGCAAGAGCATTACAAGATGCAGTGGGTCGGCGTGCTGTCGCACGCGCAACTCGGTTCGCCGCAGTGGCGCGAACTGATCTGCAACTACCTGGCCGATTTCCACACCCGGCCGATCGACCCGCAGCGCCTCGCCCACACGCTCGGCCATGCCCACGGCCTGGCGCTGCTGCGCGCCAGGCCGGCGGCGCCGGCACCGGACGGGCGGCGCGACCTGCTGGCCGGGCGCAGCCAGGCCATGCTGACGCTCAAGGCCCAGATCGCCAAGGTGGCCGCAGTCGATGCGCCGGTGCTGATCTGGGGCGAGAGCGGCAGCGGCAAGGAGCTCACCGCCCAGGCCATCCATGCCGGCTCGCCGCGCGCGCGCGCGCCTTTCGTGCCGGTCAATTGCGGCGCGATGCCGCCGGCCCTGATCCAGTCCGAACTGTTCGGCTACGCGCGTGGCGCCTTCACCGGGGCCGTGCGCGACAAGGCCGGCCTGATCGAAACAGCAGCCGGCGGCACCCTGTTCCTCGACGAAATCGCCGACCTGCCCAGGGACCTGCAATCGAACCTGCTGCGATTTCTGCAAGAAAAAACCATTTACCGGGTCGGCGCCACCCGCAGCATCGAGGTCGATGCGCGCATCATCGCCGCCTCGCACGTCAACCTGCAGCAGGCAGTGGCCGGCGGCAGCTTCCGCGAAGACCTGTTCTACCGGCTCAATGTGCTGCCGCTGACGGTGCCGCCGCTGCGCGCGCGCAAGGACGACCTGCCGCTGCTGGCCGAGCACTTCTTCCGCCATTACCGCAGCGACCGGGCCGCCCGCTTGCAGGGGTTTTCGGCCGCGGCCTTGCGCGCGATCGCACGCCATGACTGGCCCGGCAATGTGCGCGAACTGCAGGGCCGCATCCGGCGCGCGATGGTCATGGCCGACGGCCGCCTGATCAGCCCGGGCGACCTCGGACTGGACGACGCGCCGGCCCTTGCTCCGGCCGGTGCCGGCGGCCACGCGGCGGCAACCCCGTCGGCCGAATCGCTGGCCCAGTCGCGCCTGCGGGCCGAGCGCATCGCGATCGGCCGCTGCCTCGAACGCAATGCGCGCAACGTCAGCCGCGCCGCGCGCGAACTGGGTGTCTCACGCATGACGCTGTATCGCCTGCTCGACAAGCACGGCATTGCCAGCGCGCTGGCGCAGCAATGCGACAGCTTGCCCGGCACCGAACCGGCCGCATAAGTCCATGATTTTCCGGGCAAAAGCAGCCGGCAGCGGCCGTGCAGACCAGGCTGTTGCCCGGCCGGCGTCGCAAAACAGTGACAGACTCCGCTGGCGCGGCCGCCGCACCGCCTCCGCCTGGGCTGGCCGCCCGCGGAATTTTCCTTTTGATTCAGGTACTTGGCATTTTCCGGACGGGGCTGGCATCAAGTTTGCGAGGTCATCACTGGCCTGGCCAGGTGTGCCGGGCATCCTCTGTTTCTTGCAATTCATCTTGTTCAGGAAGGGACACTCATGAAACCAACTTTGATCACCGCAGCGCTCCTGCTGGCCTTCGGCAGCAGCGCCTACGCACAAGGACCTGTCATCAGCGCCGCTGCCGGCGGGCATGTCTCGCAAAGCGCCACTGCCACCCAGGCGCAGTCGGGCGCCGGCCCGGCAGCCATCGACAACTCGACGGCCACGCAGGACAATTCGAACCACGATAACGACAACAGTACCGGCCAGAACAACAGCGTCGGCGATGCACTCGCCACTGGCCACGGCAATGCGGGCGCCAATAATGGTTCCACCGCGACCGCCACCTTCAGCAATGCGTTCAACACCTCGACTGCCACCGCCACCAGCGCGCTGACCGGCACCGTCACGGGCAACACCACCAATAATATCGGCAACACCGCCAGCAATAGCGGCAGCGCCAGCGGCGGCGGCGCCACCGGCGGCGTCGGTGCCAGCGGCAGCGGCGGCGCGGCCACCGGCAATGGCGGCAATGGCGCCAGCGCCACCGGCGGCGCGGCAGCGACCGGCGCCAACGGCGGCT